>DATKEG010000041.1:0-13111 GCA_035544515.1 Vicinamibacteria bacterium
GGCTTGCCCAGCCATTCCTGCAGCGCGAGCGCCTCGAGCCGCGCGGCCGCCAGCTCCTCGTCGAGGGTGACCGGCTTCCGCCGGGCGCGGCTCGGCTTGAGCCGCGCCGCGAGCACGTCCACCTCCGGGTCGGGCGCCTCCTTCGTCCGCGGGTCGTAGGGCGCGCTCGGCCGCGCGGAGCGCACCGCGGCGCGGCGCGTCTCCAGCGCGGCGCTCGTGCCCTTCTGCAGGAGGTCGTGGATGGCGGCCAGCACCTTCGCGTTCTTCGGCAGGTCGCCGTGGGCTTCCACCACCCAGAAGGTCGCCACGCCTTCGAGCAGGCCCGTCTCGTGCGGCACCCGCCCGTCGCCGTCGAGCGTGCTCTCGTAGCGGAAGCGGCCCGGGCCGTCCACGTGGATGCGGTGCGGCGTCTCCTGGTTGTAGCCGCCGACGAAGATCATCCGGCCCGCGTCGATCACGGGGTCCAGCTCGGTCATGAACGCCTTGCCGCGGTCGAGCAGGCCCTGGTGCACGGGCAGGTTGCCCCAGGTCGCGACGTCGAACAGCTTCCGGTGATCGTCGCCGCCGAGGTCGAGCCTGGGCGACGGCAGCAGCTGGTACGACCCGAGGAACGTGTTCAGGATCCGCAACACGCCGGTGCGGTCGTGCTGGAAGTCCAGCTTGTCGAGCGTCTTCACCGTCTTCTCCTCGCCGGTGAGCGCGAGGGGGATCGCGTAGGAGCCGCGGTTGGGCGTGCCCATCATGACCAGGCGCCCGCCACGGCCCGCACCGGACGGGTCCTGCATGGAGGCCCACAGCTCCGGGAACCGCTGGATGAACCGCCGCGCCACGATGCCCCCCATGGAGTGCGCGACGAGGTGGCACGGCTCGCCCTGGGCCCAGGTCCGCACCTCGTCCGCGAGCGCGGCCGCGCTGCGGTCCACGTCCACGCGCCAGTCGTAGGGGAAGGGGCGCGTCTGCCAGCGGGCCTGCAGCGCGAGCAGGATCGGCAGGTATACCTTCTTGTAGAGTTGCTTGGGCTTGATCGTGGGCGGCGGCGGGGGAGAATCGCCCGTGTTGGCCAGCCGCATGTCCTCCAGCCGCCCCTGGAAGATGCGGAAGTAGTTCACCCAGACGAGGTCCGCGTCGCCGTCCGCGTCGACGGAGTCGAGCTCCGTGCCCATGAGGCCCGGCAGCACGATCACGCGCCCCAGCCCGGGACCACGGCGGCGGCTGCGCGCGTGACGGTAGGCGCTGGCCAGGGCGTCGGGCCCCATCTGCGCCTGGAGGATCGCGCGCTCCTCGGCGTCGAGCAGCAGGAGAGCGCCGCGCGCGGCCTCGACGTCGCCCGCGGACAGGGCGTCGTCGAGCGCAGCGAGGCCGGGACGTCGCTGACGATCGATCTGCATGGTGACCTCTCGGGGGGATGCGAAGCGGGTTATGCCCCCAAACCCGAGAGCTTGTCAACCAAAAAACGGATAACGGCCGGCCTCAGCGCAGCGGCGGAGGGGCCACGATCGACTGGTAGACGAGCGTGCGGAAGCGTCCCTGCAGGTCGAGGCCGCCGCTGGGCAGGAGCTGGGCCATGAACACGGCCACGAGCTTCTCCTGCGGATCGGCCCAATAGCCCGTGTAATACGCCCCACCCCACCCGAACTCCCCGACCGATCCGTGGCGGCCGGCGCGCCCGACGTGCTCGACGATCTCGAACCCGAGCCCGAACCCGACCCCGAACCCGCTCCGCGCCTCGCTGAAGAGCGTGCCCACGTGGTTCGACGTCATCAGCTCCACCGTCTTCGGGCCGAGGATGCGCACGCCGTCGAGCTCGCCGCCGCCGAGCAGCGCCTGCAGCAGGCGCGCGTAGTCGCGCGCGGTGGACAGGAGGCCGGCCCCGCCGGAGAACGCCTGGCGCGGGCCGTCCACGTAGGCGCCCTGGCCGGTGCCCTCGTCGGGCGCGCGCACGAGCGCGCCGTCCCTGGCCGAGTAGACGGCGGCCAGCCGGCTCTTCTTGGTGGGTGGCAGGTAGAAGTGCGTGTCGCTCATGCCGAGCGGCTGGAAGATCCGCGTCTCGAAGAACTCGTCCAGGCTCAGGCCGGAGGCCTTCTCCACGACCGCTCCGAGCACGTCGGTGGAGAAGCCGTAGACGTATTTCTCGCCGGGCTGCGCCTCGAAGGGCAGGCTCGGCAGGCGGTCGATGGCCGCCGCGATGGGCTCGCCCTTGTCCGCGAAGTACCAGCCGAGCACGCCGGCCGCCTTGTATTGGGGCTCGGCGGCGCCCCAGCCGTACGAAAGGCCCGAGGTGTGCGTGAGCAGGTCGCGCACGGTGATCTCGCGCTTCGCCGGGACGACGCTCACCGGCGTGCCGGGCACGGCGCCGGCCGGCGCGGCCACGAACACGGTCGTCTTCTTGAAGGACGGGATGTAGCGGAACACCGGGTCGGCCAGGCCCAGGCGTCCCTCCTCCACCAGCATCATGGCCGCGACGCTGGTGACCGCCTTGGACATGGAGGCGATCCGGAAGATCGTGTCCGTCCGCATGGGCACACCCGCCTCGCGGTCCGCCTGCCCGGCCGCTTCGAGGTGCGCCAGCTTCCCCCCGCGGGCCACGAGCGTGACCACGCCCGCCACGCGGCCCTCGTCCACGTAGCGCTTCACGACGGCCGTCAGGCGCCGCAGCCGCTCGGACGACAGGCCCACCGCCTCGGGCCTGGCCGGCGCCAGCGCCTGCGCCGCCGCGCTCGTGGCCAGCGCGGCCAGGACGGCAAGGACGATCCCGACGCGCCGGGACTTCAGCGGTGCCCGTCGGGATGCGCGCAGCCCGGGAAGGTCGCGTGGAAGACGTTGCCCGTCCAGCCCAGCTCGCGCATGCCGATCTCGCTCGAGAAATAGGCGCCGCTGATCCAGCCCTTCAGGTGGTCGAAGTGGTCGCGCAGCGTCGGGTGCGCGAGGCCCTTCGCGTCCCTGGCTCCGGGGGCCGCGGTGGACGCGTCGGTGAGCAGCTCGACCTGCTGCGTGCCCGTGAGGGACTTCCACGGCCGCCCGAAGCGGTCGATCGACTCGCCCTCGACGGCGCCGAGCGCGTTGAGGAACCTCCGCTGGTTCTCCTGGGTGTCCACGGACAGGAGCTGGTCCACGAACCGGCCGACGCCGGCCGACGTGGATCCGGGCACGACCTGCTCGGCCAGCGAGACGAGCGTCTCGCCCTGATGGCCGTCGAGGAAGGCCGGCTTCCAGTCCCTGGCGGCCGCGGCCGCCTCCGCCTCGACGAGGGCCGACGGATCCGCGAGGTGCCGGTGCACGGGATGGGACTCGGCCACCGCGGGCAGGGCCATGCCGGCGCCGACGCCGGCGGCGAGCGCGCGGATGGCGGCGCGCCGGTCCATCCCGCCGGCAGCGGGGGGCGCCGGCGGCAGAACGGTCAGGGGCTTCATCTCGGCCATGGGCTTCGCCTCACCAGGATGCGCGAGGCTAACATGCGCGGGCGGAGGGGGACAACCCATCCCCGCGCCGTGTTACGCTTCCGCCCTCTCGAGAATCAAGGGTGGTGGCGGATGCAAGACCAGGCGGGGAAGACCTTCGACGTGCTCGTGGTGGGATCGGGAGCATCCGGCGGTTGGGCCGCCAAGCGCATGGCGGAAGCGGGCCTCGACGTGGCCCTCCTCGACGCCGGCCGCGACCTCAGCCTGGCCGACTTCAGCGAGCACAAGCCCGCGTTCGAGCTCCCGTACCGGGACCGGGCCCCGGAGGTCATCCGCCGCACGCGGCCTCGACAGAAAGAGTGCTACGCGTGCATGGAGTACAACTACGACTGGTTCTGCAACGACATCGAGGAGCCGTACACCACGGCCGAGGGCAAGCCGTTCAGCTGGCAGGGACGCATGCGCGTCACCGGCGGGCGCACCACGGTGTGGGGCCGCCAGAGCTATCGCCTCAGCGAGCACGATTTCAAGGCCGCTTCCCACGACGGCTTCGGCGAGGACTGGCCGCTCGGCTACGCCGACCTCGAGCGATATTACGACCTCGTCGAGGATTACGTGGGCATCAGCGGGATGGCCGAGGGGGTGTACGAGCTGCCCGACAGCCGCTTCCTCCCCGCCATGGGCATGACCTGCGCGGAGACACGACTGCGCCACCGCGTGAAGGACAAGCTCGGCTGGACGGTGACGGTCGGCCGCGCCGCGGTGGTGACCAGGCCGCACCACGGCCGCGCGCCCTGCCACTACTGCGGGCCCTGCGAGCGCGGCTGCGTGACCAACTCGTACTTCAACGCGGCCTTGACCACGGTCGCGGACGCGAAGAAGACCGGCCGCTGCACGCACATCCCGAACGCCATGGTCTACAAGGTCCTGATGGATACGGACCGGAACCGGGCGAAGGGCGTGCTCTACATCGACCGCGACACGCGCGAGCCGCGCGAGGTGTTCGGCAAGGCCGTCGTGCTCTGCGCGCAGGCGCTCGAATCCGCGCGCATCCTCCTCAACTCGAAGAACCGGCAATACCCCGGCGGCCTGGCCAACTCGAGCGGCGCGCTCGGCCATTACCTGATGGACCACCTCTGGGTCGCGGGCGGAGCGAGCGGACAGTTCCCCGACCTGCCCGCCGAGAAGCCCTCGCTGGACCGGCCGCTCCGTCCCAACGGCATCTACGTCATCCGCTTCCAGAACACGAAGAGCGGCCCCCGCAGCTCGAAGTTCCTCCGCGGCTACGGATTCCAGGGCCGGGGCAACGTGGACTTCGACTGGAACGCGCCCGGCTTCGGCCAGGCCTTCAAGGACCGGCTCAGGGCGCCGGTGACCACGCTCGGGCTCGCCGGCTTCGGCGAGTGCCTGCCCTATTTCGAGAACTACGTGGAGATCGACCCCGACGTGGTGGACGTCTACGGCATCCCGGTGCTGAAGATCCACATGGCCTGGGGCGAGAACGAGAAGAAGATCATCCCCGACATGGCCGAGACCGCCGTGCAGATGATGGAGGCGGCCGGGGCGAAGAACATCCAGCCCTACACCGTCGCCAACCGCGTGCCCGGGATGGGCATCCACGAGATGGGCGTCGCGCGCATGGGCAAGGACCCCAAGACGTCGGTGCTGAACCAGTTCCAGCAGGCCCACGACGTGCGCAACCTGTTCGTGATGGACGCCGCGGGGTTTACCTCCGGGGGCTGCCAGAACCCCACGCTCACCATCATGGCGCTGGCCGTGCGCTCGACCGACTACCTGATGGGCGAGCTCAAGCGCGCGAACCTGTAGCGGCGCGGCCGTCAGCGCGGCTTCGCGGGCAGGAGGCCGTAGCGCTTCATCCGCGTCCGTAGCTGCTCGCGGCTGATCTTGAGCACGCGCGCGGCCTGGCTCTGGTTCCCCGCGCAACGGTCCAGCGCTTCCTCCAGCAGGCGCCGCTCGCGGTCCCACAGCGAGAGGTCCTCCCCGTCCGCCGGCTCGGCGGCGGCGCCGCCCGCGGCCGCGGACACGTCGGGTAGCAGGTCGTGGAGCTCCTCCGCCTCGATCGGGCCCTCCTCGCCGAGGACGAGCAGCCGTTCGACCAGGTTCTCCAGCTCGCGCACGTTGCCCGGCCAGCGGTGCGCCCGCAGCCTCTCGAGCGCGGCGGCCGTGACCGCGCGCGGCTTGCGCCCCAGCTCGCGCGCGAAGCGCTCGAGGAAAAGGCGGACCATCGGCTCGACGTCCTCGGGGCGCTCCCGCAGGGGCGGCAGCCGCAGGGGCACCACGTGGATGCGGAAGAAGAGGTCCTCGCGGAAGCGGCCGTTCCGCACCTCGGCCGCGAGGTCGCGGTGGGTGGCGGCGATCACGCGCACGTCCACGGCCAGGGGCTCCCGCCCGCCGACGCGCACGATCTCGTGCTCCTGCAGGACGCGCAGGAGCTTGACCTGGGCGGCGGGCGGCAGCTCGCCCACCTCGTCGAGGAAGATCGTCCCCCCGTCGGCCAGCTCGAAGCGGCCGAGGCGCTGCCGATCGGCGCCGGTGAAGGCGCCCTTCTCGTGGCCGAACAGCTCGCTCTCCAGGAGGCCCTCCGGCAGCGCGCCGCAGTTGAGGGCCACGAAGGGCCCGTTCGCGCGCGGCGAGGCGGCATGGACGCGGCGGGCCACCTGCTCCTTTCCGGTGCCCGTCTCACCCACGAGGAGCAGCGTCGAGCGCCCTTCGGCCACGCGCTCGGCCTGCGCGAGGGCGAGCTTCATGGCGGCGCTCACGGCCACGAGCGGCCGATCCTGGTCCTGTTGCGACCGCCGCAGGATCTCCGTCTCGTGGTCCAGGCGCCGGTAGAGGCTCGCCGTCTCCACCGCCACCGCGATGAGGCTGCAGAACCCGCCGAACGCCTCGAGGTCGCGCGCCCCGAAGACGCCGCCGCCGCCCTTGTTCACCGCCTCCACCACGCCGAGCGTGCGGTCCGCCACCTTGAGCGGCACGGCCATCAACGAGCGGACGGCGCATCCGCTGACGCGATCGACGTCGTCGAGCCCCTCGAGGGGATGGCGCGCGTCCGGCGCCAGGCAGGGCTGCTCGGAACGGAGCACCGCTCCCGCCAGGCCCGACGCGTCGGCGAACCGGCGCCCGCGCATGGCCGCGCCGCCGGGTCCGCTGGCCGCGGCCACCACCAGCTCGCGGGCCTCGCGGTCGTGCAGGAGGATGGCGCTGGCTTCCGCGCCCGCCGATTCGGCCGCGTAGGAGAGGACGCGGCGCAGCGTGTCTTCGAGGTCGAGGTACGCCGTGAACGCGGCGCCGGCCTCCATCAGCCGCCGCCGTTCGGGCGGGTCCGCAGCCATCGCGTGGCATTCTAGTCGCAGACACGACGAAACGGCCGGCCACCGAAGGTGGCCGGCCGCGTGGCACCCGGGTTCGGATGGCTACCGCGCGGCGACGATGACGAGCTCGGGGCCGCCGGCCACCTTGCGCTCCATCAGCTCGCGCTCCAGCTGCGTGCGGGGAAGGTCGCGGCCGCTGCCGCCGCCCATCCACACCTGGCGCAGGATGTAGGTGTCCCCGTACTTGTGGAAGACGAGCTTGGCCTCGTCCTCCGTGCGCGACTCGAGCCGGTTGGTGACGCTGAACGCGCCCACGCCGGCGCCGCGGACGAGCACCGTGCCGAGCGGCCCGGTCGCGGTCAGGGTGTAGGTGCCGGGCGGCAGCGCCTTCGCGCTGTTCACGGTGAAGCTGAACGGCACCTTGCAGGTGATCTGGCCCGCCTGGCTCGGCGAGGCCGCGGCGGTGAACAGCGCGATGAGAGCCGCCGCCCACAGCGTCTTGACGTTTCGCTTCGTCATGATCAAGCCTCCTGCCGCCGGATGATGCTCAGTGGCGGCTGCCGCGCCACTGGTGCAGGAGACGTGCCGCGCGCGCGCGCGGGTGCTCCGCGCGGCGCTGCAATCACTTGCCGCTGCGCGGCGCGCGCGCTCCCCCGGGCGCTGGGCGGATCCCCACAGGGCTGTGCGCCGCGACGCAGTCATAATGCCCGCGCCATGCGCCCAGCCCGACGACTGCGCGCCCATTTCCGGATCGCCGAGCGCGGGACCACCGTCGCCACCGAGCTGCGGGCCGGCCTCACCACGTTCATGGTGATGGCCTACATCATCCTGGTGAACCCGGCCGTGCTCGGGTTCGTGGGCGTGAGCGGTCTCGAGGACCGCGGGCTGCCCTTCGCCGCCACCCTCACCGTCACTTGCCTGGCCGCGGGAGCGCTCTCCATCGCCATGGGCGTCTTCACGAACTACCCGCTCGCGCTCGCGCCCGGGATGGGCCTCAACGCGGCGGTGGCCTTCGAGCTGGTCGCCGCGCGTGGTCTGAGCTGGCCGCAGGCCATGACCGTCGTGCTCGTCGAAGGCGCCATCATCACCCTGCTCGTGGTCACGCGGTTCCGGCAGGCGGTGCTCGAGCTGGTGCCCCTCGCCCTCAAGCGCGCGATCGGCCTCGGCATCGGCCTGTTCATCGCCTTCATCGGCTTCTTCAACGCCGGCTTCGTGGTGAAGCCGGACGCGAGCCCGTTGCCGGTGGGCCTGGGCTCGCTCGGCGGCATCCCCATGGTCGTGTTCGTCGGGGGCTTCCTGCTGGCGGCCGGGCTCCTGGCCCGCCGCGTGCCGGGGGCCCTGCTCATCGGCATCGCCGGCGCCACCCTTCTCGCCCTCGTCCTCAACGGCGCGCTGGGGGGCTGGAACGCGTTCGGCGCGACGCCCTTCGCGCGGCCACCCTCGTCCATCGTGCAGCTCCCCGACTTCTCGACGTTCGGCCGGCTCGACTTCGGCTTCGTGGCCGCCCTGGGCGTCACCTCCGCCGCGCTCGTGACGTTCTCCATCATGCTGAGCGACTTCTTCGACTCCATGGGCACGGTGATCGCGGTCGGCGGCAAGGCCGGCATGCTGGACGAGCAGGGACGCCTGCCCGGCGTCGGCCGCGTCCTGCTCGTGGACTCGCTGGGCGCGCTCTTCGGCGGCTACGCCAACGCCAGCAGCAACACCTGTTACATCGAGAGCGCGGCGGGCGTGGCCGAGGGCGGACGGACGGGTCTCACCGCGGTCACCGTGGGCGTGCTCTTCCTCCTCGCCATGTGGTTCGCGCCGCTGGCCAGCGTGGTCCCGCCCCAGGCCACGGCGCCCGCGCTCGTCATCGTGGGGTTCCACATGATGGGGCTGGCGCGCGAGATGTCCTGGGACGACTACGAGGAGGCCATCCCCGCGTTCGTGACCATGCTCGTGATGCCGTTCACCTGGTCGATCACGAACGGCATCGGCGCCGGGTTCATCACCTACGGGGCGATCAAGCTCCTGAACGGAAAGGCGCGCCAGCTCCCCGCGACCTTGTGGCTGGTCTGGTCCGCGTTCCTGCTGTACTTCGTCCTGCCGCTCCTCGAGCGGGCGGCGGTCCCCGACCCGCCCTGACGTCAACGCTCGTCGCGCCCCTTTCCTCCGGCCCTCGACGTAAAGTCACGACCGTGGAGGAGGGCGTCATGGCCGAACCGAATTGGCAGGACGCGGGCGACGCCGCGGAGCTCGCGGCGCGGCCGCTACGGCAGGTCCTGGCGGGCAGGACGCAGATCGCGCTCGTGTCCCGCCACGGCGAGTTCCGCGCGCTCTCCGGGACCTGCAACCACGTGGGCGGCCCCCTCGGCGAGGGAAGCCTGGAGGGCGATTACGTGGTCTGCCCGTGGCACCAGTGGCGGTTCCACTGGCAGACGGGGGAGGGCGAGCCTGGCTTCGAGGCGGACAAGGTCCCGACGTATCCGGTGAAGGTGGTGGACGGACGCGTCCTCGTGGACGTGGCGTCTCCGACGCCGCGCACCCGCAAGCCCCATGCGCCCCATCCGCTGGCCCGCCCGATCGTCCGCGAGGAGGGCCCGGTCCGCGTGGCGGGGATCTCGACCACGGCCATGGACCCGAAGTACCCGCGCTACTCGACGTCGGAGGACTTGTTGAGGGTCGCCCTCCAGCACGCGGAAGCCCAGGGCTGCCCGACGCGGCTCCTGCGCCTCAACGACCTCAAGGTCGAAGCCTGCCGTGGCTACTATTCCAAGGCCGCGCGGGCCTGCACCTGGCCGTGCTCCATCACGCAGATGGACCCCAGCGACCAGATGGAGCAGGTCTACGAGGCCTTCGTCCACTGGGCGGACGTCGTCCTCGTGGCCACGCCGATCCGGTGGGGCGCGGCCTCCGCTCTCTACTACAAGATGGTCGAGCGCATGAACTGCATCCAGAACCAGGAGACGATCGCCGATCGCACGCTGCTGAAGAACAAGGTCGCGGCGTTCATCATCACGGGCGGCCAGGACAACGTGCAGGCGGTGGCGGGCCAGCTCATGAGCTTCTTCTCCGAGGTGGGCTGCCAGTTTCCCCAGTTCCCCTTCGTGGCCCACTCCCGCGGGTGGAGCGCCGAGGACATGGAGAACAACGCGCGCTACGTGCAGACGAGCGCGTCGCTGCGCGAGGGCGCCCGCGCGCTGGCCGGACGCGCCATCGAGATGGCCCGCCTCATGGTGTCCGCCGCGCGGCCCGACCAGGAGGAGGCGCGGGGAGGGCGGAAGGCCCACCAGCTCGACGTGCGGGCCCAGATCTGACGCCGCGGGCCGCGGCGCCCGATCGCCTCGCCGAGATGTCGCGGGTGCCGCTCGCCGCTACCGCTTGACGAGGACCTCGCCGTAGCTCCGGCACACGGTGACACAGTCGAACAGCGAGCCGGTCATCTCCGTGCTGCTCTCGGCGGTGCCGCTGAAGCGGAGGGCGTAGGCCTCCGCCTTGAAGTCGACGGTGTTGGTGCCCGTGACGGTGCCCGTGATCTGCAGGTCGGGATGCGCCGGGTTCGAGAACTCGACGTTCTTGAACCCGACGAGGCGGCCGCGAATCTCGGATCCCTCCTGCTCCAACTGGATCTCCCACGAGCGCGCCTCGCTGTGCCAGTGGCCGGTGAGGGCGAGGGGCGGCGGCGTGGGGGGCGGAACGGGCGTTGGCGCCGCCGCCGGCGCGACCGGCGGAGGCGGGTCCGGCCGCGTGGGCGTGTCCTTGTCGCAGGCGGAGAGGAGCGCGATGCCGACAACGGCGGCGACATATGTGCGCATGGTGCTTCCTTTCTGGCTTCGATGGAGCGGAAAGGGCGCGCGAGTGTTCGTCCGGAGCGCCCGGACGTGATACTGCGCGCGCCGCGTCGTGAGGGAGGCGCGGGCTGGGACACTTTTCGCGACTGTCCTACGACCGGCCGCGCGGCGACAGCATCGGCACTGCTGCGATGCGGCCGGGAAGGACCTCGCAGCCGCCGCCTACTCGCCGCGCTTGGCCGCGTACGTAAACGTACTGCAAATGTGGTGGCCTGGGACGGAGTTGAACCGCCGACACGCGGATTTTCAGTCCGCTGCTCTACCAACTGAGCTACCAGGCCAGGGGCGGGGCTACAACAGCAGAGGCAGCCACCCATTGAACCATGCCGGGCGCGAGGGCGCAACGCGACGTCAGGGCGAGACCGTCACGACGGCGCGCCGGTAGGCGAACAGGGACGGGGAGCCGTCGTCCTGTACCTGGAGGATGACGTGGACGGTCGCCGGCTTGTCCACCGGCGGAGCGACGAAGGTCGTGGACGGGCCCGTCGTCGCGGAGAGCGCGACCTCGCCGGGGTAGGTGCCGGCCTCGCGGTAGACGAACCAGGTGGTGGCGATCCGGTGGCCGTCCGGGTCGGAGGACCGCTCGGACGAGAGCGCCACCGTCTGGCCGGGCCGGGCCTGGAGGTCGAGGACGTTGCGCGTGCGGTCGCCGTTGAGCACCGCGACCGGGTTGTGGTTCGCCTTGCGGAAGTCGTCGGCCACGCACCAGTCCATGCGCGCCGCGAAATCGTGCTGGAACGCCTCGCGCCAGCGCCAGATGGTGGCCGGATCGGACGTGACCGTCTGCCCGTTCTCCGCGGTCACGGTGTCGCGGCTGTCCTGGTTGTTGGTCCAGATCGGGCGCGTCTCGGCGTAGGACTGGTACAGCGCGTAGCGGCCGCCCCAGCCGCCGTAGCCCGGGCTGACGCGCCAGCCGAGGCCGTTGTCGATGAGGCCGAGGAACGACGGCGTGTCGCCCTCCATGATGAAGGCGAGCCTGGGGTAGAGCGCGCCCAGCGGCCCGTGGCCGTGGATCACGTTCTCCTCCAGCCAGGAGTTGTCCACCAGGTGGAACCTGTGGAAGGGGCCGTTCTTGTAGTGGCGGTCGCCGCCGATGCCGGTCCAGGTCGCGCGCCAGTACTCCTTCCAGTCCGTGTTGCTCGGCGAGACGACGTAGAACAGCTCCGGGAACTCGCGCCGGAGCCAGGGGCCCGCGTCGTCCTGGTCGGAGATGGTGTAGACGCGGAGACGTCCGACCAGCCGGCGCAGCTCGGCCGGCGAGCGCTCCCGCCGCGCGTCCCACAGCGCCTGCGCCAGCGTGTTCGCGCCGCCCCAGACGCTGATCCAGAGGGGCCGCGGGTCGTCCGCGTCGGCGGCGGCGAGCAGCCGGCGTGACCCGGCCGTGCTCCGGCCATCGCCGACCGCCGCCATGCCGAAGCCCGGCTGGCCGGTGCAGGTGAGAGCCAGCAGCGAGTCCTTCGTCGGATAGCCGGGCGCGTGACGCGCGAGGTTGTCGCGGATCTGGCCGTAAGCCTCGATCTGCCGCCGGATCAGGTCCTCGCGCGTGCCTGTCTTGAGCCACGTCGACGTCGTGGCGACGAGGCCTTCCACGTCGTACTCGTTCGCATAGACGAGGAACCGCACCAGCGACTCTTCGTCGTCGGGCTCGTTGGAGATGTCGGTGAGGACGAGGACCCTGGCCTTGGCCGGTCCCGGCGGGCGTTCGGGAACGGCGGCCGTCGCGGAGCCCGTGATCAGCGCCACGAGCGCCGCGGCCAGAGAGGTGCGGACCATGCGCGCCCTTCTACTACAGGTCCACACGGGCCGCCAGCGCCGTTGGGCGTTCGCCGTGCGCACGATATACTGAGGGTCGGACAGGGGAAGGAGAGCGATGCCGGCACCGCCCGCGGGGAAGCTGCCGAAGGACTACGATCGGCTGCCGGTCCCCCAGCCGCAGGCCACGAGCGAGCGCAAGCGCGAGCCGAAGATGCTGGCCGTGATCGATCCCGGCCGCTGCTTCGGGCGCGGGTGCGAATACTGCGTCGCCGTCTGCCCGGTGCCCGACTGCATCACCTTCGCCCCGGACCCCGCCGCTCCCGACCTGCACGTGCTCTCCATCAACTACGACACCTGCATCGGCTGCATCGCCTGCGAGAAGTGGTGCCCGGACGATTACGACGCCATCCGCATGGTGCCCTACGCCACCCTGGTGAAGGACCGGCAGGCCTACGAGACGGCCACCTTCTCGGCCACGCTCCCCCTCAAGAAGATCGGCGGCTAGCGCCGCCCCTCAGCGCGCTGCCTGGCCGTCCGACTCGGCCAGGACGACCTCGGCCGCCGCGACGGCGCCCGCCATCACCGACACGGTGACCCGCCCGCGGAGCTTGTCCTTGCCCACCTCCAGCTCCACGTCGCCCTCGGGGGCGACGATCTGGGCCGTCCCCGCCGGCGAGGTCGTCGCGCCGCCCATCATGGGTGCGCGAGCGCCGGCCACGCGGGAGACGCGGACGAAGGCCCGCTCGACGGGCGCGCCGTCGGGCCCATAGACCTGGACCTGGATCGAGCCGCC
>DATKEG010000042.1:0-33778 GCA_035544515.1 Vicinamibacteria bacterium
CGTGGCGCTGGCCGTCCGGACCCACTCCACGAGCTTCGGCGAGCCCTGGTGGGCGGGGATGACGATGACCCGGGGCGGGGGGGCGTTCTCGACGGTGGAGTCGGGCGTCACCTGCATGCCGCCGGTGACGCGCAGCGTGGCCGCTTTCTCGGCCACGGTGAACAGCGCGAACGGCATCTGCTCCTCGTGCGAGGGGCCCCGCTCCGGCACCATCACGTCCTGGAAGACCTCCCAGGGCCCGGCGAAGTCGATCATGGTGGCGCCGGGGCCGAGGACGAAGGCGACGGGGATGCGTCCGCGTAGGGGAGGGGTGAGCCGCCACTTCGAGGCGTCCCCGGGGACGCTCGCGGGAGGCGCGTCGAACACCGCCGCCGCCGCCGCTCCGCCCTTCAGGAACCGGCGCCTGCGCATCGCCTACTCCGTTCGCAAGGCCCGCATGGGCTCGATGCCGACCGCCTGCCGGGCGGGTACGAGGCAGGCGATGATCCCGGCCGCTCCCAGCACCAGCACGGACCCGACGAAGCAGAGCGGGTCGGTGGGGGCCACGCCGAAGAGCAGGCGTGAGACCAGCCGCGCCAGCCCGAGCGCGCCCGCGACACCGATGGCGAGCCCGAGCGCGATCGACGTCAGTCCCTGCCGCAGCACCATGGAGAGTATGTTTGCGGGCGCCGCTCCCAGGGCCACGCGGACCCCGATCTCGCGCGTGCGCTGGCTGACCGCGTAGGCCAGCACCCCGGCGAGGCCGGTGACGGCGATGATCAGGGCGAGGGCGGCGAAGGCGCCGAGGAGCGTGGTGGTGAGCCGGGGCGGGGCCAGGGCGTCGCCGCGGATCTGCTCGAGCGTGCGGATCGGCCCCACCGCGGTGTCGGTCGACAGCTCGCCCGTGATCGCCTGGATCCGGTCGGCCAGCCGCAGCGGATCGGTCTGCGTGCGCACGAACAGCGTCGAGCTGAAGCTCGGGAACTGCCGGAAGGGGACGTAGTAGGCGGGCCCGGGCTCGCGCTCCAGCTCGGCCTGCCGGACGCTGCCCACCACGCCGACGATCGTGCGCCACGTCTGCCCGCGGTTGAACGAGATGCGCCGGCCGAGCGGTTCGCCGCCCGGCAGGTACCGCTCCACGAACCGGTCGTTCACGATCGCCGCGTCGCTCGCGTCGCCCCGGTCGGCCACCGAGAAGAACCGCCCCTGGCGCAGCGGCACGCCGAGCGCCGCGAAGTAGTCCTCGCTCGCGCCCATGCCCTGGGCGACGGGCAGCGTCCCCGCCGGGTCCTGGCCCTCGATGAGAATGGAACCGTCGTTGCGGAACGATGTATTCAGCGGGAACGTCCAGGCGGTGCCCGCGGCGCTGACCTCCGGCAGCGCGCGGATCCGTTCGTTCAACTGGTCGTGGAACGCGGCCTGCCGCTCCACGCTCAGGAATTGGGTGGGGGACTGGGTGCTCCAGTTCAGGTGCAGTCCGAGGCTGAGCACGTTTTCGGCCTGGAAGCCCGGATGCACCGCCTGCAGCTTGGCGAAGCTCCGCAGCATCAGCGCGGCGCCGATGAGCAGCGTGAAGGACAGGGCGAGCTGGGACACCACCAGCGCCGTCCGCGTGCGCTGGCCGCCGCGCGCGCCCGCGGTGCGCGCGGCGGAGCCGCCCGTGCGGGCGAGCGCGTCCGAGGAGGGCAGCCCGGGCAGCGTGCCGAACAGGATCCCGGTGAGGAGCGAGACCCCGAGCGCGAACAGCAGCACGGTGCCGTCCAGCTGCACCTCCGCGGCACGCGCGGTGAACCGCGCGGCGAACGTGGTCAAGGCCCCCTGGGCGGCGGCCGCGAACGCGAGGCCGACCGCTCCCCCGGCCAGGCCGAGCAGCAGGCTCTCGGTCATGAGCTGGCGGAAGAGGCGGCGGCGTCCCGCGCCGAGCGCGGCGCGCACCGCCATCTCCTGGCCGCGGTCGGAGAGGCGTGCGAGGGTGAGGTTGGCCACGTTCGCGCAGGCGATCAGCAGCACGAGGCCGACCGTCGCGAAGAGGACGATCAGCGTCGGCCGTGCCGGCTGGACCATCACGTCCGCGAGCGGCTCCACCGTGCCCGTGGGCTGCGCGGCGGCCGGGTAGGAATCGGGATGCTCGCGCTTGAAGTTGGCCAGCACGTGGTCGAGCTCGACGCGCGCCTCGCCCGCGGCCACGCCGGGGCGGAGCCGGCCGAACGCCTGCACCATGCGCGCCCGGCGGTTCCCGGCGGCGACCGCGCGTGCCCGGAACGGGCAGGCCGCGGCGGGCATGAAGACGTCGTTCTGGTCGGGATACTGCGGCAGGGGCGGCAGCACCCCGACGACCTGGTGCGGCTTGTCGTTCATCTGGAACATCCGGCCCACCACGCCAGGGTCGCGCCCGAAGGCGCGCGACCAGAACTCGTGGGTGAGGACCAGGACCGCGTCGGCTCCGTGCGCGTCGTCCTCGGCCCGGAACGTCCGCCCGAGCTGGGGGGCCACGCCGAGGCGGTCGAAGAAGCCCGCGGAGACGACCCCGGTCCGCACCTGGCGGGGCTCGTCGCCGCCGAGCAGGATGAAGTTCATGCTGTGGTACTCGGCGACCCCGTCGAAACTGCGCGCGCGCGCGCCGAGGTCGCCCACCTCGGCCATCGAGACGCCGAGGTTCGACACCCCGGCGGCGGGGTCGCCCTGGCGCACGACGACCATGCGCTCGCCGTGCGCGTAAGGCAGCGGCCGCAGCAGGGTGCCCCTCACCACGCTGAACACGGCCGTGTTCGCGCCGATGCCGAGGCCGAGGGTGAGGACCACCGCCGACGTGAAGCCGCGCGTGCGCCAGAGGCTGCGCAGGCCGAAGCGCACGTCCTGGGCGAGCGTGTCGAAGAAGTGCACGCCCACCGACTGCCGGCACTCCTCCTTGACCGCCTCCACGCTGCCGAAGCGCACCCGCGCCGCGCGGCGCGCGTCGGCCGCTTGCAGGCCGCGGCCGCGGTCGTGCTCCGCCTGCATCTCGAGGTGCAGGCGCAGCTCCTCGTCCATGTCGCGCTCGAGCCTGTCCCGGCCGAGGAGCGCGCGCAGCGGGAAGGCCAGGGAGCGGAGGCGTTGGCGGAGGCGCATGGTCAAGCCGTCCGGAGGATGCGGGCCACGGCCGCGCTGAGGCGGTTCCAGTTCTCGGTCTCCTGCTCGAGCCGCCGGCGGCCCGCGCGCGTGAGCCGGTAGAAGCGGACGCGGCGCTGCGTGTCGGAGGCGCCCCATTCCGCCTCGATCCAGCCCGCGCGCTCCAGACGGTAGAGGGCCGGGTAGAGGGAGCCCTGGTTGACGCGCAGGACATCCTCGGAGATCTGCTGGATGCGCTGGGAGATCGCCCAGCCGTGCAGGGTGCCGGCCGACAGGGTGCGCAGGATCAGCAGGTCGAGCGTGCCCTGGAGGAGGTCCAGGGTCTCCTTGGCCATTCGGTCCTCCGTGTTGACGACAATCTACAAGTCGTCTTGTAGAGTGTCAACAACAAAGAATTGGATACCCGTTCAGAGGAAGGGATTCACGGTCCGAACGGTGCCGTACAGTCGATCGTGCTGGAAGTCTTCCGACACCAGCTCCGACAGCGCGTAGACCTCGGCGTAGGCCCACATGTGCGCGTCGAACCAGGAGAGCTCGTACATGGCCGCTCCCCGGAGCGCGGTGCGCACGACGGCCTCGTTCGGGTAGAGCACGCCGAAGATCGACAGCAGCTCCTCGGCCTCCCTCCGCGCTTCCGCCACGGGCAGCAAGGGCGGACCCGAGGCCGTGGGCCGCGTCACGGCGGCGACGAACTCGACCACGGCCTGGTGCGCGAGGCGGAGGGCGTCCGCTTTCAGGCCCGCCCGCAGGAAGTCGGCCGCACGGCGCTGCTTCGCGGGTGAGCGGGGATCGTGGACGTACACGAGTACGTTCGTGTCAACGAGCGCGGGCACGATCGTACAGGTCGTCGCGGGTCCAGCCTCGGTCCTCCCCCTGGGGAAGGGCGTGGCCCGCGTCTCGCTCTCGTTGTCGCGCGAGCATCCGCTCGAACAGCTTGACGCGGTCCCGCGGCGGGCGGAGGGGGCGCCGCGCGGGCACCACACGGATCACGTCCCCGGCGGGCTCGAACTCGATGTCGGCTCCGGGCTCGATCCCATAGCGATCGGCGACGGCCTTCGGGATCGTGACCTGCAGCTTGCTCGTGACGCGCGCCATGTCCTTACTCTAGCAAGGACATCGTCCTTGTCAAGGCGCTACTGCTTCTCGCCGCAGAAGGGGCAGGAGTCGGATCGTGCGTGCAGTGGCTTGTTGCAGTGCCAGCAGAAGGCGTATTCCGGAATGCGGCGCGCTGTGCTTCGCGCGGGGCTTCGTCGAGCGCCTCGGGTGGGCGGAGCCCGCCGCGAGGCGGTTGCGGAGACGCTGCGCTGCGCGCGCCGGACGCTCGGGGGTTCTGCTGACGGGCTACTGCTTCTCGCCGCAGAAGGGGCAGGAGTCGGATCGTGCGTGCAGGGGCTTGTTGCAGTGCCAGCAGAACCCCCGCTTGGGCACCTCGCGGGCCTTGAGGCGTTTGCGGATGTCCTCGAGCTGGGTGGCCTTGTGGTCGATGTCGTTGGCGGTGGCCAGGTCCTCGAGCAGCTCGCACGCGCGCTGGTACCGGTCGCCCAGGCCGGGGGCGATCGCCTTCATGACGATGTCCGAGATCTCGCGGGGGACCTGGCTGTTGCGGAGCTTGGGCGGCGTGCAGCGCCCCTGCGCCACCAGGCGCTCGATCTGGGCCGGGTTGGGGCTGAAGTAGGGAAGGGTGCCCGTGACCATCTGGTACAGGATCACGCCCACCGAGTAGATGTCGGAGGCCAGCACCGCGCGTCCCTGGAACTGCTCGGGCGCCATGTACGGCGGGCTGCCGATGACCGTGGTCGCGTGCGATTTCTCCAGCAGCCGCGAGGTGCCGAAGTCCGCCACCTTGACCTGGCCGCTCTCGGAGACGAGCACGTTGGCCGGCCGCAGGTCGCGGTGCAGGATCTGCGCGTCGTGGGCGTGCTCGACGCCCTTGAGGATCTGCACGATGTAGGTGAGCGCGCGCGGGATGTCGAGGCTCTTCTCGCGGTCGAGCACCGCTTCCAGGCTCTCGCCCTTGACGTAGTCCATCACGATGAAGAAAACGCCGTCCACGCGCTCGGCGGTCAGGATGCCGACGATGTTCGGGTGGTCGAGCGCGGCGAGCAGCCGCGGCTCCTGCAGGAGGTCGTCGAAGTCCCCGCTCTGGCGGTGGGGGACCTTGATCGCCACCTTCTTGTCGATCCACTGGTCCTTCGCCAGGAAGACGGTGCCGAACCCGCCGGAGCCCAGGTTGGAGAGGATCTGGTACTTTCCGACAGTCTGCCCGAGAAGGAACATGAAGCGCGCGCAGTATAGCACCCGGACTTTTCCCCACCCGGTCCTTTTGGCCGCGCTGCCCGCCGCTCTCGCGCTGCAGTGGGCCGCGTCGCGGTCGCCGGACCTCGTGGAGCGCGTCTATGCCACGGCGCTCTATCCGAGGCTGGCGCTCCTCCTGGCTTCGGTCAGCGGTCTCGTGCGCTTCTCCGTCGGCGAGGCGCTGCTCGCCATCCTGGCCGGAACGACTCTGTTCGGCCTCGCCCGGCTCACGTGCCGGGTGCGGGCCGCGAAGGGGCAACGCCTCCGCCTGGCCGGGGCGGCCGCGGCGCGCGTTCTCGCCGCCGCGGGAGCGGTCTACCTCGCGTTCGTCCTCCTCTGGGGGCTGAACTACCACCGGCCGCCGTTCGCCGTGATCACGGGACTGGGCACCGAGACCACCGGGGTGGCCCTCGCCGAGCTGGAAGCGTTGTCCGCCGACCTCGTGGTGGCGGCCAACCAGGCGAGGACGGCGGTACCCGAGGACGCGCAGGGTGTCTTTCGTGTCGCGGGCGGCGTGTCCGGGGTCCTGGCCCGATCCCTGGACGCGGTGCGGGGGGCGTCCACGCGGTACACCGCCCTGCGCGGCCCGTTCGCGCGCCCGAAGCCCGTGCTCTTCTCGACCGGCCTGTCCTACCTCGGCATCAGCGGGATCTACCTGCCCTTCACGGCCGAGGCGAACGTCAACGACATCCTGCCCGACTCGCAGCTGCCGTTCACGGCCGCCCACGAGCTGGCGCACCAGGCCGGCATCGCCCCGGAGGACGAGGCCAACTTCGTGGCCTACGTGGCCTGCACGCGCCATCCGGAGGCGGACTTCCGCTATTCCGGCTGGTTCAACGCCGCGCTCTACGCGCTGGGTGCGCTGGCGCAAGCCGATGCGGAGCGGGCACGGCGCCGGTGGGAGGAGTGGTCGCCGGCCGTCCGCCGGGACCTCGCCGCGCTGACCGCGTGGAACGAGCGCTACCGGGGCCCGGCCGAGACGGCGGCCCGCGCCGTCAACGACGCGTACCTCAAGTCGCAAGGCGTTCCCGAGGGCGTGCGGAGCTATGCGGGGATGGTGAACCTTCTCATCCTGGAGCGTCGCGCGCGGAGCGCGGCGAGCCGGTGACGTCATCCCCGCGGGTCACCGCCCCTCCAGCCGTGGTGAGAGCGGCCCGAGATCGCCCCACAGGAGCTGCAAGGCCGCGACCAGGGCAATCGCCGCCGTCTCCGCGCGCAGCACGCGTGGGCCGAGGCTGACGCGGCGAAACCCTGCCGACTGCAGCCGCTCGAGCTCGTGGGGCTCCCAGCCTCCGGCGGGGCCCACGAGCGCAAGCACCGCGCCCGGTGGCCGCGTGAGGGTGGACAAGGAGGGCTGTCCCGGCGTCTCGTCGAGGAGCAAGCGCAACGGGCCGCCCGGCGTCTCGACCAGGAGCTGCGCCAGCGTGCAGGCCGGTGCCACCTCCGGCACCACCGCGCGCCCGCATTGCTCGGCTGCGCCGCTGGCCACCTTGTCCCAGCGGTCCTGGCGCGAGCCCTTGAGCGCCGGCCGCGCCGCCGCGTCCGTGCGCGCGGTGACCACGGGCCGGAAGGCGGTCACGCCCAGCTCCGTGGCCTTCTGGATGACCAGCTCCATGCGGTCACCCTTCAGCGGCGAAAGCGCGAGGATCAGCTCGAGGGGCGACTCGGGCCGGGCGGGGACGAGGCCGCTCAGGCGCGCCGAGACCTCGCCCCGCCGCACCACGTCGAGGATCGCCTCGAACTCCTGGCCGGCGCCGTCGAAGATGCGCACCGGGTGGCCCGAGCGCAGCCGCAGCACCTCGCGAGCGTGGTGGGCCGAGTGTTCCGGCAGCGTCACGCGCGCGCCCGGCGCGGCCTCGGGCACGTGGAAGCGCGGGGGGCTGCTCATGCCGGCCCGCCGCGCACGACCAGAGCCGTCCACTCGCCGTCGTGGCGCGCCTCGATCCGTCCCGCGGCGGCGTAGGAGCGGGCCAGGGTGGCGGCGTCTTCGCGCAGGAACCCGGAGAGGACGAGCGCCCCCGCCTGAGCGCGCGCGGCCACGATCTCCTCCCGGCGCTCCCGCAGCAGCGGGGCGGTGAGGTTGGCCAGGACGAGGTCGAACGCCCCGCGCCGGACGGCGCGAGCGCCATCGGCCCTCATCAGGCGCACGTCCGCGCGGTTGAGCTCGACGTGCCGGCGGGCGCAGCGCAACGCCTCGGGATCCACGTCCGTAGCGGTGACGCGACGCGCCCCCCGGAGCGCCGCCGCGACCGCCAGGATGCCGCTGCCCGTGCCCACGTCGAGGACGGACGCGGGTGGGGAGGACGCGCACAGGTCGGCCAAAGCGTCGAGGCAGAGCCGCGTACTCTCGTGCGTGCCCGTGCCGAAGGCCTGGCCGGGGTCGACGACCAGCACCAGCCCGTCGGCCGCGGGGACGTCCCAGCAGGGCGCGATCAGGAACCCGCCGGCGTGGAAGGGCCGGAAGCCCTCGCGGTAGCGCGCGACCCAGTCCACGGACGGCAGCTCCGTCCGCGCCAGCCGGGCGCCGGGCAGGGCCGTGATCGCGCCACGCAGGCGCTCTTCGAGGCCGCCGGCCGGCTCGAAGTACGCGAGCAGGACCAGGTCGCGGGCGCCCGGCGCGCGCACTTCGATGCCCGCCGTGCCGTGCTCCCACAGCAGCAGCGTCGCGGCGTCCTCGGCCGCGGCCGGCACGGTCAGCTCGAAGGCGATCACCTGTCCCGGCGGCGGCGTTCCGAGCCCGGTCAGCTCAATATGTCCTTCACCTTGTCCACGAACGAGCGGTCCTTCTGCGGCAGCTCGGGCGCGGGCAGCGTCTTGGCCAGCTCGTCGAGCAGGCGCCGCTGCTCGCCGCTGAGCCGCTTGGGCACGACGACGTGAACGGCCACGTGCAGGTCGCCGCGACCCTTCGCGCCCAGGTAGGGGATGCCCTGCCCGCGCAGGCGGAAGGTCGTGCCCGTCTGCGTCCCTTCGGGCACGGTGAGCCGGGTCTGCGCGCCCTCCACGGTGGGCACCTCGACGGTGGCGCCGAGCGCGGCCTGCGTGATGCTGAGGGGGATCTCGCAGAAGAGCGTGGCGCCCTCGCGGCGGAAGAGCGGGTGCTCCTCCGCGCGCACCACCACGTAGAGGTCGCCCGCAGGCCCGCCCGCCGTCCCCGGCTCCCCCTCGCCCGCGATGCGGAGCTGGCTGCCGGTGTCGACACCCGCGGGGATCTTGATCTGCAGCTTCCGCTCCGTCGCGACCTGGCCCTGGCCGCGGCAGTCCTTGCACTGGCTGCTGATGATGCGCCCCGTGCCGCGGCAGCGGCCGCAGGCGCGCGCGACGCTGAAGAAGCCCTGCTGGAAAGTGACCTGGCCGGAGCCGCCGCACGTGACGCACGGGGTGGGGCTCGTGCCCGGGGCGGCGCCGCTGGCCTGGCACGTCGCGCACCGCTCCAGGCGCGGGATCTGGATGTGCGTCTCGGTGCCGAACGCCGCCTCCTCGAACGTGAGGTCGAGGTTGTAGCGCAGGTCCTGTCCGCGGCGTGGGCCGCCGCGGCGACGCCCGAACAGGTCGCCGAAGCCGAACAGGTCGCCCAGGATGTCGCCGAAGTCGGCGAAGGTGCTGGGATCGAAGCCGAACCCGCTCCCCCCGAGGCCGGCGTGGCCGTAGGCGTCGTACCGCTGGCGCTTGTCGGCGTCGCTCAGCACGGCGTAGGCCTCGGCCGCCTGCTTGAACTTCTCCTCCGCCTCCTTGTTGCCGGGGTTGCGGTCGGGATGGTACTTGAGCGCCATCTTCCGGTAGGCCGACTTGATCTCCTGCTCCGAGGCGGTCCGCGACACGGCCAGGACGTCGTAATAGTCGACTTGACTGGTGGCCATCGGGATCAGCTGGGGACGGTGGTGGTGGCGAGCGGCGCCGGGTCAGGGGATTCGTTCACGGACGGAGCATGGCCTGCCCGATGAGGCTCGCCGCCTTCTCCATCTCGGCCAGCCGCGACTTCAGCTCGTCGAGGTCGGGCTGCTCGCGCGCCCGCTTCGCCCGCTCCATGGCTTCGAGGATGCGGGCCTGCTCGTCGGCGGTGAGCTTGCCCTCCAGGGCCTGGATGGAGCGCATGGTGTTGGTGACGAGCCCGTCGAGCTGGCGCGTGACCGACTCCTGCTCGCGGCGCGCGCGTTCGGACTGGTCGCGGCCGCGCGTCTCCGTGACCAGCTTGCCCAGCTCGGCCTGGCTCAGGCCGCCCGAGGGATGGATGACCATGGAGTGGCTGCGGCCGGTGGCCTGGTCGAGGGCGGAGACGGCCATGATGCCGTTGACGTCGATCTCGAAGGAGACCTCGATCTGGGGTACGCCCTTGGGCGCGGACGGGATGTTGGTCAGCTCGAACTTGGCCAGGCTCTTGTTGTACGCGGCCATGTCGCTCTCGCCCTGCAGGATGTGGACCTCGACCTTCGTCTGGTTGTCGGCCACGGTGGTGAAGACCCGGCTCTTGCGCGTGGGGATGGTGCTGTTGCGCTCGATGAGGGGGGTGAAGGTGCCGTCCTTGGTCTCCAGGCCCAGGGTGTGCGGGGTGACGTCGAGGAGCACCATCTCCTTGACCTCGCCCGCGATGATGCCGGTCTGGATGGCGGCGCCCATGGCGATCCCCTCGTCGGGGTTCACGGTGCGGTTGGGCTCCTTGCCGAACACGCGGCGCACGACCTCAGTGACCTTGGGCGCCCGCGTCTGCCCGCCCACGAGCAGCACGTCGTCGACCTGCTCGGGCTTGAGGCCCGCGTCCACCAGGCAGCGCCGGCAGGGCTCGATGGTGCGCTCGAGCAGGTCGTCGGTGAGCGACTCGTACTTCTGGCGGGTGAGCACGGTGTTGAGGTGCTTGGGGCCGGACGCGTCCGCGGAGATGAAGGGCAGCACGATCTCCGCCTGCTGCGAGTTGGAGAGCTCGCACTTGGCCTTCTCCGCGGCCTCCTTCAGCCGCTGCAGGGCCATGCGGTCCTGGCGCAGGTCGATGCTGGTCTCGGCCAGGAACTCGCCGATGAGCCAGTCGATGACCCGCTGGTCGAAGTCCTCGCCGCCCAGGAACGTGTCGCCGCCGGTGGCGCGGACCTGGAAGAGCCCGTCCGCCATCTCCAGGATCGAGATGTCGAAGGTGCCGCCGCCCAGGTCGTAGACCGCCACGAACTGCCCGCGCGCGTTCTTGCCCAGGCCGTAGGCCAGGGCGGCCGCCGTCGGCTCGTTGATGATGCGCGAGATCTTGAGGCCGGCGATGAGGCCGGCGTCCTTGGTGGCCTGGCGCTGCGGGTCGTTGAAGTAGGCGGGCACGGTGATGATCGCTTCGTCCACGCCCTCGCCAAGGTAGTCCTCCGCCGCGGCCTTGAGCTTCTGCAGCACGAAGGCCGCGATCTCGGGCGGCGAATACACGCGGTCGTCGACCTGGATGTGCACGTCGCCGTTGGGCGCCTCCGCTAGCTGGTAGGGGAGGAACCGCCGGGACTGCTCGGACTCCTTGGAGGTGAACTTGCGCCCGATCAGGCGCTTCACGGCGTACACCGTGTTCTTGGGGTTGGTGAGGGCCTGGCGCTTGGCGATCTGGCCGACCAGACGCTCGCCCTTGGCCGTGAAGCCGACGATGGACGGGGTGGTGCGGGCGCCTTCCTGGTTGGGGATCACCTGCGGGGCGCCGCCTTCCATGACGGCCACGCAGGAGTTCGTGGTGCCGAGGTCGATGCCGATGACCTTACCCAAGTCCGACCTCACCTCCCAAACTCATGTTGCGCTCCCCGCGTGAGGGCCGCGTCAGTGTACCTTGTCCGTCGGCGTTTCGCTTGCGACGCCCTTCGCCACCTTCACCAGCGCCGGCCTCAACAGCCGGTCCTTGAACGAGTACCCCTTGCGCAGCACCGCGACCACGTCGCCCTCGCTGAACCCGGCCGCTTCCTCGTGGGCGAGGGCCTCGTGGCGTGTCGGGTCGAACGTCTGGCCGGTCGGGTCCTCCACCACGAGTCCCTGGGCCTGCAGGGCGGCCAGGAGGTCGCGGTAGGTCAGCTCCACCCCTGCGCGCAGCGCGCCGGCGTCGCCCTCGGCCTGGAGGGCGCGCTCCAGGTTGTCGAGCGTGGGCATCAGGGCCTTGAGCACGGCGGCCGCGGCCTCGGCGCCGGCCTGCGCGCGGTCGCGCTCGACGCGCTTGCGGTAGTTGTCGAACTCGGCCGCCTTGCGCAGCAGGCGGTCCTTGAGAAGGTCGCGCTCGGCGTGGACGGGGTCCACATCGCCCGTAGACGCGGACGGCTCGACCGGCGTCAGTCCCGAGGCCTCCTCCTCGGGCGGCTCGTCGACCACGGGCGCTCCGGGCCGCTCCGGCGCGTCGTCCTCTCCGCCGCCGCCCCGCTTCATCCCCGCAGCTCCTCCAGCGTGCGCGACACGGCCTTGGCGATGTGATCGACCAGGGCCACCACGCGCCCGTACTCCATGCGGGTGGCGCCCATGACGCCCACGCCGCATCCGGTCTCGCCGTCCACGGAATACATGGCGGTGACCATGGCCAGGTCCTGCATCTCGGGGTCAGGGATCTCGTGGCCGATGATGATGCGCAGGCCGTCGCCGGAGAGGCAGGCGTTGAGGATCCGGACGAGGCGGCTCTTCTCCTCGAACGTCTTGAACAGCGTGCGCAGCCGAGCCACGTTGGCCTCGAACTCCGGCTGGTCGAGGATGTTCGACGTGCCCCCGAGGTACACCTCGGCCGGACCCGCGTCCACCGCGAAGGCGCGCTGACCGACGGAGACGACCTGCTGGAGCAGCGTGTCGTAGAGCGACTTCTCCTGCGACATCAGGTCGAGGAGCTGGGCGTGGATGGCCGAGAGCGTCAAGCCCGCGAAGTGCGCGTTGAGGTAGTTGGCGCAGGCCTGCAGCCCGTCCTGGTCGATCGGCTCCTCCACCTCGATCACCTTGCTCGTGACCAGCCCGCCGCGCGAGACCATCACCACGAGGATCCGCGGATGGGGCAGGCGCACGAGGTCGAGCCGCCGGAAGGTGGCGCGGCCGATGTCCGGTCCGAGCACGAAGCCCACGTTGTGGGTCAGCCGGGAGAGGACCTGCGACGCGTTCTCCATCACCTGGACCGGCGAGCCGTCGCGCGGGCGCAGCTCGGAGTCGATCGCGGCCGCTTCGCGCGCGGGCAGCGGCCGCCGCTGGCCCATGAGGCTGTCCACGTAGAAGCGGTAGGCCTCGTCCGTGGGGAGCCGACCGGCGCTGGTGTGCGGCTGGTCGAGATAACCCGTCTTCTCCAGCTCGGCCATCACGTTGCGCAGGGTGGCCGAGGAGAGGGGCCGGGCGAGGGCGCGCGCGAGCGTCTCGGAGCCGACCGGCTCGCCGGTGGCGATGTGCAGCTGTACGAGCAGCTTGAGGATGTCGCGGCTGCGGTCGTCGAGGGCGGTGGCGGCCATGGCGAACCCCGGGCGCAGGGCGCCCAACAGGTAGAAGTTACCTCAGGGACGCTCCAAGGGCAACTGACGAGCCTTCCAACCCCTTCATGCCCAAGGTGTTCAGGCCGGGAGGAGGGTCCTGATGTCGACCGCCGGCAGGCCCAGCGCTTCCCCCACCGGGGAGCACGTGAGCCGGCCCTGGTACGTGTTCACGCCCGGCAGGAGCGAGGGGTCGTCGCGCAGCGCCCTGAGCAGCCCGCGGTTGGCGATCAGGCGCAGGTAGGGCAGGGTGACGTTGGTGAGAGCGAAGGTGGACGTACGGGGGACGGCGCCCGGCATGTTGGCGACGCAGTAATGGACGACTCCGTCCACCACGTAGGTGGGCTCGCTGTGCGTGGTCGGGCGGGTGGTTTCGATGCACCCGCCCTGGTCCACGGCCACGTCCACGATGACCGCGCCCTTCTTCATGGCCGAGACCATCTGCCGCGTGACGAGCTTCGGCGCGGCGGCGCCCGGGATGAGCACCGCGCCCACCAGCAGGTCGGCGCGCGCGACCGCGTTCGCGATGTTGACGGGGTTCGACATCAGCGTGGCCACCCGCCCGCCCCACACGTCGTCGATGTACTGCATCTTGGCCACGCTCTTGTCCAGGATGGTGACGCGCGCCCCGAGCCCGGCCGCCATCTTGGCCGCGTTCATCCCCACCACGCCCCCGCCGATGATGATCACCTCCGCCGGGGGCACGCCGGGCACGCCGCCGAGCAGCACGCCGCGGCCGCCTTCGGGCTTCTCCAGGTAGCGGGCTCCGACCTGTATGGCCATGCGGCCGGCGACCTCGCTCATGGGTGTGAGGAGGGGGAGGGAGCGGTCGGCCTTGACGATCGTCTCGTAGGCGACGCCGGTCACCCGCCGCTCGAGGAGCGCGCGCGTGAGCTCGGGCAGGGGCGCGAGGTGCAGGTACGTGAAGAGGATCTGGTCCGCGCGCATCCGCGGGAACTCGGGGGGGACCGGTTCCTTGACCTTGACCACGACGTCGGCGCGCGCCCAGACGTCGTCGGCCGAGGGCAGGACCTCGGCGCCGGCGGCCCGGTATTCCTCGTCGCCGATGCCCGATCCGAGGCCCGCGCCCTTCTGGACGAGCACCTCGTGGTGGTCGCCGGCGAGTGCTTTTGCGCCGCCCGGCACCAGCCCCACCCGGTACTCGTTGTCCTTGATCTCGCGAACCGTGCCGATGATGGCCATGGGGCTAACGCATCAGACGGATGGCTTGCGTCATCGCAGGGGGGAACGCGAGGGCCGCCGCCCAATCCGTCCGCGATGGCCCTCGCGCTCCCCCCTGCACCCCCCGGGAGCGCGCCGCCGCGCTGCGCGCGTCGCCGCGCTCCCTACTCAGTGTCGATCTGGGCGCGCTGCAGCTGGCCACTGTAGTCAATATAGATGCTTTTCCACTCGCTGAAGACCTCCAGCGCCTGGACGCAGGCTTCCCGGTGGCCGTTGCCCGTGTTCTTGGTCCCGCCGAAGGGCAGGTGCGTCTCGGCGCCGATGGTGGGCGCGTTCACGTAGAAGATCCCCGTGTACATGTCGCGCATGGCGCGGAAGGCGTGGTTGATGTCCTGGGTGTAGATGGAGGCGGAGAGCCCGTACTCCACGCCGTTGCCCACCTCGATGGCCTCGTCCAGCGAGCGGATGGGGACGACCGACACCACCGGGCCGAAGATCTCCTCCCGGGCGATCCGCATCCCGGGGTCGCAGTCGCCGAAAATCGTAGGCTCGTGGAAGTATCCGCGCGCGAGAGGCCCCTGGTCGAGCCTCCGGCCGCCGGCCACGAGGGTGGCCCCCTCGTCGCGCCCGATCCGCACGTACTTCTCGACGGTCTGGAGCTGGCTCTCGTTGACGCAGGGCCCCATGTCCACCGCGGGGTCCACGTAGCCGTTGCCGACCTCGAGGGCGCGCGCGCGCGCGGCGAACCGCGTCATGAACTCCGGGTAGACCTTCTCGTGCACGGCCACGCGGCTGGCCGCCGTGCAGCGCTGGCCGGTGGTGCCGAACCCGCCCCACACCGCGCCCTCCACCGCGAGGTCGAGGTTGGCGTCGTCCATCACCATGATGATGTTCTTGCCGCCCATCTCCAGATGGCAGTGCTTGAAGGCGGGGGCACAGGCCAGGGAGACCTTGCGTCCGACGTCGGTGGAGCCGGTGAACGAGACGATGCCCACGTCCGGGTGGCCCATGAGCGGCGCGCCCACCGCGGCGCCGCCGCCCGTGACCAGGTTGAAGACGCCGGGGGGCAGCCCCGCCTCTTCGAGCACCAGGGCGAGGTTGGCCACGGACAGCGGCGTGTCCGTGGCGGGTTTGATGACCACCGTGTTGCCCAGGACGAGCGCGGGCATGGCCTTCCAGGAAGGGATGGCCATGGGAAAGTTCCAGGGCGTGATCAGTCCCGCCACCCCCACGGGCATGCGCACCGACATCTGGAACTTGTTCGGCATCTCGGACGGCGTCGTCTGGCCGAACTGACGGCGGCCCTCGCCCGCCATGTAGTACGTCATGTCGATCGCGTCCTGGACGTCGCCGCGCGTCTCGGCCAGGACCTTGCCCATCTCCCGCGTCATGTCCCGCGCCAGCTCCTCCTTGCGGCGGACGAGGATCTCGGCCGCGCGGAAGAGGATCTCGCCGCGCCTGGGCGCGGGCAGGGCGCGCCACAGCGGGAACGCCTCGCGGGCGGCCGCCACCGCCGCCTCGACGTCCTCGGGCGCGGAGTCGGCGAACCGCCCGATCAGGTCGTCGCGGTCGGCCGGGTTCCGGTTCTCGAAGGTGCGGCCGGAGGACGCGGCCACCCAGCGGCCGCCGATGTAATTGCCCCACGCGCGCACGGACGCGGAGGGGCCGCCGGGGGACGGCGTGCCCGCGATGGTCTCAGCCACTGGTGGGTCCTTTCCGGCGCCGCCCGGCGGCGGCGGCGTCATGGAGCGCGTCAGGAGATGGCGAGTTTGTCCTTGCGCTCGTCCTTGCCGCGGCTGGACATGTCGCTGTTGCCGCGGAACATGGCGCCCTCGGCAATGACGATCTTGGGCGCGCGGATGTTTCCGGTCAGCCGGCCCGAGGACTGGATCTCCACCCGGGTCATCGCCTCGCAGTCGCCGACGACCTCGCCGCTGACGATCAGCGACTGGGCGGCGACGCTCGCCTTGACCACGCCTCCCGGCCCCACGCGCAGGTCGCGGGTGATGCGGATCTCGCCCTCCACCGTGCCCTCGACCAGGACGTCCTCGTCGCCCGAGATCTCGCCCTTGAATGACGTCTTGGCCCCGATCACGCACGCCTGGCCCGTGGCCGGCGCACGCGGGCCCGTGGCCGGCGCGGGTCCCGGGGCCGGTAGGGGCCGCGGATGATCGATGCGAGGCCCGGCCGTGCTCTCTGCCGGCTTGCCCTCAGGCCCCTTTCCGAAAATTCCCATGGCGTCCTCCTGCGGGGTCTATGCGGTTCCGGGCGGTCCCGGAAACATGGAGCGGGCGACGGGGTTCGAACCCGCGACTCCGAGCTTGGGAAGCTCGTACTCTACCAACTGAGCTACGCCCGCCTCGAAACGTAGCGCCATGATAACGGCCGCGCCCGCCGCGGGTCAAGACCCGGCTACGCAAGGCCTTAACGGCGAACCCAGCGCCGCTGTGGCGCGGGCGCGTGGCCTCACGGGAGGCCGCTTCGGTCGAGCGCTCGCTCCGGGTCGCGCGACGTCCTTCCGTCACGCGCGGATCAGCGACCGCACCTCGTCCCTCCGGCGCTCCATCTCGTCCTTCGACAGCGCCTCCAGGTTGAGGCGGAGGAGCGGCTCCGTGTTGGAGGGGCGGACGTTGAAGTGCCAGGTGTCGTACTCCACGGAGAGGCCGTCGAGCTTGTAGGCCCGGCCGTCCCGGTAGCGCTCCTCCAGCCGGTGCATGGCCGCTTCCACGTCGGGCACCTTCGAGTTGATCTCGCCCGAGATGTGGTACTTCGCGCGGACGGGGGCCAGCAGCTCGCTGAACCTCTTCTTCTCGCGGCCGAGCATCTCCAGGACGAGGAGGCCGGGAATCATCCCGTTGTCGGCGAACCAGTTCTCGCGGAAGTAGAAGTGGCCGGAGACCTCGCCGCCGAACACCGCGTTCTCGTCCCGCATCCGCTTCTTGATGAAGGCGTGTCCGACGCGGTGCATGAGGGCGCGGCCGCCGGCCTCGCTCACCAGGTCCCGCACCGCCCACGAGGCGCGCACGTCGTAGACGATCTTCGCCCCCGGCTCCTTCCGGCAGAACGAGCGTCCGAGCAGGGCGGTGACGAAGTCTCCGGGCACGAACTGCGCGGTGTCGTCGATGAAGAAGCAGCGGTCCGCGTCGCCGTCCCAGGCCAGCCCGATGTCCGCCTTCTCCGCGGCCACGCGCGCGACGATGTCCCGCCGGTTCGCCTCCACCAGCGGGTCGGGCGGGTGGTTGGGGAAGGCGCCGTCGAGCTCGAAGTACATCTTGACCAGGTCCAGGGGCAGGCGGGGGAAGATGGCCGCGGCCCCGATGGCGCCCATCCCGTTGCCGGGGTCGAGCACCGCCTTGAGCGGCGGCACGGTCTTGGCGTCGATGAAGGACAGGCAGTGCCGGGCGTAGTCGTCGCTGATCGCCTCCTCGCGCACGGGGGGCCCGACGTCTCCGGGGTCGTCCGCGAACCGCCCCGCGGAGAGCGCCTCGCGGATCTCCTTGATCCCCGCGTCGCCCGACAGGGCGAGCGCGCCCGCGCGCGTCATCTTGATGCCGTTGTACTCGGGCGGGTTGTGCGAAGCGGTGACGATGGCGCCGCCGTCGAGCCCGCGGCTGGCCACGTAGTAGTAGAGCATGTCCGTTCCCACCACCCCGATGTCGATCACCTCCGCGCCCTGGCTGCGCGCGCCGCGGATGAACGCCGACGCGATCTCGGGCGAGGAGCGGCGGACGTCGCGGCCGACCGCGATGCGCCGCGCGCCCAGGTAGTCGACGAAGGCGCGGCCGGTGCGCCGGGCCACCTCGCCGTCGATCTCGGTGGGATAGATGCCGCGGACGTCGTAGGCCTTGAATATCGAGGCGTCGATGGTCTTCATTGGGGTGTCCCCTCTCTGGTGCGGGAGAAGGCGCTGATGGCCGTGCCCTGGCCCAGCACCGCGCCCGGGCCCACCGTGGCCCGCTCGCCCACCTGCACGTCCTGGCCGAGGAGCGCGCCCTCGACGCGGGCGCCGGCCCCGACCCGCGTGCCCTCCCAGAGCACGCTGTCGGCCACGTGCGCGCCGGGGTCGAGGGAGACCCCGGCGGTGAGCACCGCGCCCGCGCCCAGGCGCGCGCCCGCGGCCACGCGGCAGCGCGGCCCCACGTAGCAGGGCCCCTGCAGCTCCGCGCCCTCCTCCACCGTGGCCTCGCCGTGTACCCAACCCCCGGAGCGCGCGCGCCCGTCGAGCGCCACGGGAAAACGCCCGCCCAGGATGTCCCGGTGGGCCTGCAGGTACTTCTCCGGCGTCCCGATGTCGATCCAGTACCCGCGATGGACGTGGGCGGTGACGCGGTCGCCGCGCGCGAGCAGGGCGGGGAAGAACGCGCGCTCGATGGAATGGTTCACCGCCGGAGGCATCAGCCCCAGGGTCGAGGCGTCGAGCACGTAGATGCCGGCGTTGATCGTGTCCGTGGTGATCTGCGAGGGGTCGGGCTTCTCCACGAAGCGGCGCACCCGGCCGTCCGGGTCGGTCTCCACGAGGCCGTAGGCCGCAGGGTTGGGCACGGGGGTGAGCACGAGGGTGGCCGCCGCGCGCGTGCGCCGGTGGCGCTCCACGACGGCCGGCAGGTCCACGTCCGTGAGCACGTCGCCGTTGAAGACGATCGTGGTTTCGTCGAGCCACGGCTCGGCGTTCTTCACCGCGCCGCCGGTGCCGAGCGGCGTCTCCTCCACCGCGTAGCGGATGCGCTTGCCGAGCGAAGAGCCGTCGCCGAAGACGGCGCGCACGCGGTCGGGCCGGTAGGCGATGGAGAAGACGACGTCCTCCACCCCGACCCTCCCCAGCAGGTCGAGCTGGAAGCGCAGGAAGGGCCGGTCGACGACCGGCACCACCGGCTTGGGCAGCGCGAGGGTGAGCGGCCGCAAGCGAGTGCCCTCCCCGCCGGCGAGGATTACCGCGCGCATGTTCCGGAATGCGGAGAGAGTACTATGAGCATCTCAGCCATGGCTGCGATTTCCGAGCGTTCGGCGCCCGCAACGGAGCGTTTCCTCTCGCGTGATCCTCGAAGCAGCCGCGGAGTGAAGGGCGCCGCATTCCGGATTATATTGGCGAATTGAACCAGAACCGCGCTCGTCTCGAGGAGAGGATCCGCCGCGGCGAGGCTCGTCTGGGCACCCTCGGCCTCGGGTACGTCGGCTTGCCGCTCTCCGTGGAGTTCGCGGAGGCCGGGCTCGCGGTCACGGGTTTCGACCTCTCGCCGGCCAAGGTGGAGGCGGTCAACCGTGGCGAGTCGTACATCAAGGACGTGCCCACCGAGCGTCTGGCCCGCGTGGTCCGTTCCGGCCGCTTGCGCGCGCACCTCGAGTTCGATGCCCTGTCGGAATGCGACGTCATCATCATCTGCGTCCCCACGCCGCTGGGCAAGACCAAGGACCCGGACCTGGCCATGGTGGTGGAGGCCGCGCGCGCGATCTCCAGGCACCTGCGCGCCGGACAGCTCGTGGTGCTGGAGAGCACCACCTATCCCGGGACGACCGAGGAGCTGATCCAGCCCATCCTCGAGGAGGGCGGGCTGAAGGTGGGGCAGTCCTTCTTCCTCGCCTTCTCGCCCGAGCGCGTCGATCCCGGCAACCCGCGCTATCACACGCGCAACACGCCCAAGATCATCGGCGGCGTCACCGCGGACTGCACCGCGGTCGCCCAGATGCTGTACGCGAAGGCCGTCGACACCGTGATCCCCGTCTCCTCCACCCGCGCCGCGGAGATGGTGAAGCTGCTCGAGAACACCTTCCGCAGCGTCAACATCGGCCTGGTCAACGAGGTCGCGCTCATGTGCCAGCGCCTGGGGGTGGACGTGTGGGAGGTCATCGAGGCCGCGGCCACCAAGCCCTTCGGCTTCATGCCGTTCTATCCCGGGCCCGGCCTGGGTGGCCATTGCATACCGATAGACCCCCTCTACCTCTCCTGGAAGCTCAAGACGCTCAACTACCGCGCCCGCTTCATCGAGCTGGCGGGGGAGATCAACTCCGGGATGCCCGAGTACGTGGTCCAGCGCGTGGCCGACGCCCTCAACGACCGGGAGAAGAGCGTCAAGGGCAGCCGCATCCTGCTCCTGGGCGTGGCCTACAAGCGGGACGTGGACGACGTGCGCGAGTCGCCGGCTCTCGACATCCTCAAGCTCCTCGAGAGCCGGGGCGCCAGGGTCGGCTACAATGATCCGCACGTGCCCGGGCTGAAGGCAAACGGGACCACGCTGCGCTCGGAGGAACTCCTGCCGTCCGTGCGGGAGGCCGACCTGGTGGTGATCGTGACCGACCACACCGCATACCCCTACCGGGACATCGTGGAGGCCGCCTCCGTCATCGTGGACACCCGGAACGCGACGAAGGGGATCGTCTCGCGGAAGATCCTGAAGATCTGAGGCCGTCCTTGAACCTGCCGAACGCGCTCACGGCGCTCAGGATCTTCCTCGTGCCGCTCCTGGTGGTCGTGCTCCTCACGCGGGCGGAGCACCACGTCTTCCTCGGCGCCGCCATCTTCGGCCTGGCCGCGCTCACCGACTACCTCGACGGCTACTTCGCGCGCCGGCACAACCAGGTCACGCGCGTCGGCATCCTGCTCGATCCGCTGGCCGACAAGCTGCTGACCGCCGCCGCCTTCCTGTCCCTGGTCGAGCTGGGCGCGGTGCCGGCCTGGATGGTGATGATCATCCTGGGCCGGGAGTTCGCGGTCACGGGCCTGCGCAACGTCGCCGCCGGGCGGGGCGTGCTCGTGCCCGCCTCGGTCCTCGGCAAGGCGAAGATGATCGCGCAGGTCGTCTGTATCCTGCTCCTGCTGCTCGGCCGGCGCTATCCGTTGCTGCAGGCCCCGGGCCTGCTCGCCCTCTGGGCGGTGGTGGTGCTCGCCCTCGTCTCCGCCGCGGACTACTTCCGGCTGTTCTGGCGGGGAGTCGTCCGCGGCCCGGCCCTGGCGCCGACGGCGGGGAAGCGGCCGGCCGCGCCCCAGGTCCTGCCCGGGGGCGCGGCCAGGGGTCCGGCCGCTATCGCAGCTCCACGCGATCGCCGGCCATGATCGCGTCGCGGCTGTAGCTCACCCGCGCGGTCGCGGTGCGCTCGCGCACGGCCACCACCACGATCTCGCCCAGGACGTTCCTCGCCGTGGGCACCGTCGGGTACATGATGCGGTAGACGCTGAAGATGTTGCCCGGAGCCACGCCGTTGGCGGAGCCGAGGTTGATGCTCACGAGCTGCTCCTGGCCGGCGATCATCGAGTCTTCCGCGATGTCCACCACGGTGCCGTCCGTCTTGCCGGAGGGCGGCGTCAGCCGGTCGCCGGGCGGGCGCGGCACGATCATGGGCACGACCGCCTTCTGGAAGGGTTTGGCGTAGTCGCCGAGGTGGACGTCCATGCAGGCCCGCTCGACCATGAGCGTCGAGCTGTCCTCCTGGACGAGCACCACGCGGCCCCAGCCCGTCGTCTCGATCTTCCGGCCGATCGTGCGCCCGGTCTCGGGGTGCTTCACCCAATACGACACGTGTTGGAGGCTGAAGACATCTCCCGCCTTCACCCCGGCGTTGCTGCCCTTGCTGAGGTAGAGGATGTCGCGGTCGCCGAAGGCGAGCTTCGTGTCCCCGTCCTCCGATCCGATCACGTGCAGGCTCGGATCCTCGGGGTCGTCGAGGATGTAGTGCGCGCACTGGAGCTGCATCTCCGTGATGGCGGGCTCGAGCAGGCTGCGGCGCTCGCCCACGGCCCCGGCTTCCTGGCCGGCCTCCTCGTCGAGGCGCTCGGCGCCGCCGGTGCCCTCCTCCCCCGGTAGGCCGGCGCGGTCGCTGACCACGCCGACGCGCGGGATGATGAGCGGGTCCCCCGGGTAGATCCAGTGGGCGTCCGTGATGTAGCGGTTCTGGTCCCAGATCTGGGGCCACAGGAAGGGGTTGCCCAGGAAGCGGGCAGCCAGGTCCCAGAGGGTGTCGCCCCTCTTGATGAGGTAATACGTGGCGCCGTCCGGGATCGTCTCGGGGTACTTGTATCGCGACCAGTGCGGCGCCACGGTCGCCGGCCCGACCTGGAGCTCGGATTCACCCGCCGGAGCCGATGCCTCCTGGGCCTGGACCCAGGGAAGCGCGCCAAGGACGAGGGAGAGTGCCACGAGGCCGCACGCGCGTCCCGCTGCGTTCGATTTCACAGCCGCCACCTCCTGGACGAGGCGCCCAGCGCCCTAATTGCCACGACAGGTGCGACTTACGACACCCAAGGACGCGCGGCGAACACCCGCTCCCGCACGGGAAAATCGGCGGATGCTAGCAGGAAAAGCGTCGAAAGGTCAAGTGTTTTTTTGGCAGAGACTCAAGTGTCACTTGAGCTTCACCGCTCGGGCCTGTCCGGGAGGTAGGAGGAGTTCTCCGGCGGCTGGGGTGTGGGGGCGGGCGTCGGATCGGTGGAGGGCGGAGGCGTGACGGCGCGCGTGGCGAGGGCGGCCATCAACTTCTGGGCTTCCCCGGCATGTTCGCTATCCGGATATTCGGCGAGCAGGCGCGCGAGGTGGGGTTGAGCCTCGGCCGGCCGGCCGCTCTGGTCCAGGCACTCGGCCAGCCGCAGCAGCACGTCGTCGAGGCGCTGGTAGTCGGGGTACTCGGTCAGGATGCCTTCGTAGCGCGCGATGGCCGCCCGGAAGGCCTGACGCGTGCGCTGGTAGAAGTAGCCGGCCACGTATTCCGAGCGCGCCAGGCTCTGGCGCAGCTCCATGATGCGTTCGCGCGTCTTTTCGGCATGGGGGGAGTCCGGGTAGAGGTCGAGCAGCCGCTGGTATTCCTCGAGCGCCCTCAGGGTGGGGGTCTGGTCGCGCTCGGGACCGTTCCTCTGCTTGTAGAACGACTCCGCGGCCTGGAACTGCGCGTAGTCGCTCCGAGGGTGCGACGGGTAGAGCGTCAGGAACTCGCGGTAGGCGCCCACGGCCAGGATGGAGTTCCCCGTCCCGCCCTCCTGGAAGTATGTATCGCCGAGCGCCAGGCGCGCCGGTGGCCCGAACTCGCTCGTGGGGAAGCCGTCGATGATCCGGCGGAAGTGCTGCCGGGCGTTGTCCCACTGCTTCTTCTGGTAGGCCTTCTGCCCCGCCTCCCAGATGACCTGGTCGGAGTTGCTGGCGAGCGTGGCGATGTCCGGCTCGCCCCCGCTGGCGCAGGCGACGGCGAGCAACAGGGCCGCCACGGCGAAGAGCCGGCCGCTCACCGTGCCTCCTGGATCCACGCCCACTCGCGAGCCAGCCCCTCGCGCAGGGGCACGGTGGGGCGGAAGCCCAGGTCGCGCCCCGCGGCGGCGGTGTCGGCAAAGGTGTCCCTCACGTCGCCTTTCTGCGTCTCCTCGCGCACGACGGGGGGCTTGCGCCCGGTGACCTGCTCGACCATCCCGAGCACCTGGTTGACCGACACCCGCTCTCCTCCTCCCACGTTGTAGACGCAGCCGGGACGGCCGGAGTCGGCCGAGGCCCGGGTCGCGGCCACGATGTCCTCAATGTACGTGAAATCGCGGGTCTGGCCCCCGTCCCCGTACACCCGGATCGTCTCGCCGTCGCGGGCCGCCTTCAAGAACCTGTGGAAGGCCATGTCCGGCCGCTGGCGAGGGCCGTAGACCGTGAAGTAGCGCAGGCTGACCACGGGCAGCCCGTGATTGCGCCCGTAGAGCTGCCCGAGGTGCTCGGCCGCGAGCTTGGTCACCCCGTAGGGTGACACGGGATGGCAGGCCGCGTCTTCCCGCAGCGGCATGTCGCGCGAATCGCCGTAGACCGAGGACGACGACGCGCAGACCACGCGCGGCGTCCCGGCCAGCACGGCCGCCTCGAGCAGGCGCTGCGTCGCGAGCACGTTGTGCCCCGTGTACAGCTCGAACTCGCGTCCCCAGGAGGCGCGCACGCCCGCCTGCGCCGCCAGGTGGAACACCACGCGCGCGCCCTCGAGCAGGGGGGGGAGGTCGAGGTCCTGCAGCGCGCCCTCGACCAGCCGGAACCCGGGCTGGGCGCGGCAGGCGGCCAGGTTCTTCTCCTTCACCGGCCTCGGGTAGTAGTCCACGAAGGCATCGATGCCCGTGACCTCGTGCCCCTCCCGCAGCAGGCGCTCGCTCAGGTGCGAGCCGATGAAGCCCGCCGCGCCCGTCACCACGACCTTCACGCAAGCCTCCGTCGCAGATCGTCGGGCAGCCGGCAGGGGCGTCCGGAGGCGTCGATCGAGGCGTGGACGGTGGAGCCCGTCGCCAGGGGCCCCTCCGTGCCCTCCCGGTGTACCTTGTAGGCGAAGGAGAGGCGCACGTGGCCCAGGCTCGTCAGCCGGGTCCTCACCTCCAGGACGTCGTCGTAGAGGGCGGGCTTGAGGTAACGCGCGGCGACCTCGATGACGGGGAAGCGCAGGCCCTGCTCCTCCAGCTCGCGGTACGTGCAGCCGCAGCGCCGCAAGAGGTCGGTCCGGCCCACCTCGAACCAGGCGAAGAACTGGCCGTGCCAGGCCACCCCCATCTGGTCCGTCTCCGCGTAGCGCACGCGCAGGGTGGACGAGGACTCGGCGCTCAACGCGCGGCCTCCAGCAGGGCGCGGGTGGCCGCCTCGGGATCGCCCTGGCCGAACACGGCCGTGCCCGCCACCAGGATCTCCGCGCCCGCCGCCACCAGCGCCCGCGCGTTGCCCGCGTCCACGCCCCCGTCCACCTCGATCCGTGCCTGGAGAGAGCGGCCTTCGATCTGGGCGCGCAGGCGCCGCACCTTGTCCATCGTGGAGGGGATGAAGGACTGGCCCCCGAAGCCCGGGTTGACGGACATCAGGAGCACGAAGTCCAGCTCGGGCAGGATCTCCTCGACCGCGGCCAGCGGCGTCGCGGGGTTGAGCGCCACGCCGGCCTTCACCCCGTGGGAGCGCAGGTGCGCGACCGAGCGCTGCAGGTGCGCGAGGGCTTCCACGTGCAGGCTGATCCAGTTGGCGCCCGCCTCCACGAAGGCGTCGAGGTAGCGGTCGGCGTGCTCGATCATCAGGTGCACGTCGAGCGGGAGCCGCGTCGCGCGCCGCACGGCCTTGACCACCGCCGGCCCCACCGTGATGTTCGGCACGAAGTGGCCGTCCATCACGTCCACGTGGATGGCGCCCGCCCCGCCCTGCTCGGCCAGGCGCACCTCGTCGGCCAGCCGGCCGAAGTCCGCCGCCAGGATGGAGGGAGCCAGGATCATTCGACCCTGCTCACCTCGAGGCTCACCGTCGTGCGCCGCCCCACCCGGAAGCCGGCGGGCGGCGCCTGGCGCAGGACCGTCCCCGGCGCCACGCCGGGGTAGGAGCGGTAACGCACCTCGGTGACCTTCAGGCCGACGCGGCCAAGCGCGTCGAGGACGCCGGCCGCGGAGCGGCCGATCAGGTCGGGCATGACGAAGTCGGAGGAGGCCGGGCCCAGGCTCACGAGCATGGCCGCGCCCTCCGCGTCGAGCGTCTCGGTGTCTCCCGGAGGCGGGTGCTGGATGAGGATCGTGCCCTCGTCGGAGCCGTCGTTGACCTCGACCACGCGACCCACCGGCACCTGCGCCTGCTCGAGGCTGATGCGGCCGGTGCGGATGCTCTCGCCCTCGACGGCGGGAACCGTGAGCCGCCGCGGGCCCAGGCTCACCCACACGCGGATGCTGCGCTGCCGCTTCAGCGTCGAGCCGGCGGGGGGCTCCTGCGCGACGATGCGGTCGGGGGGCACCTTGGGGTCGTTGCGCCGGCCTTCGACGCGCAGCATCAGCCGGTGGCCCGACGTGATGCCGCCCGCCTCGGGCACGCGCTTGCCCACGAGCGCCGGCACCACGACCTCCTGCGACCGCAGGACGACACGCATGGTCGTCAGGGCGCTGATCCCGGCGGTCAGGGTCAGGGCCACGAAGAGCGCCCCGTACTTCAAGAGGGAGATGGCGAAACGCTTGATAGGCAAGAGTATGTCGACGCCGAACCGGCCGGCCGAACGCGTAGCCTACCATAACGGTCAGCGGCGGGCGAGACGCGCGGCGAAGAACGCGTCACCGCCGTCGCGCTCGGGCAAGGTCCGGTAGAACGGCCCGTCCGACAGGGCGTCGGCCCATCCCGGCCCGCGCGCGAGAGCGAAGTCCACGTGGCTCGCCAGGAACGGCTCGACGACACCTTCGTTCTCCTCCGGTTCGGGCGAGCAGGTGGCGAAGACCAGCGTCCCGCCCGGGCGCACCAGGGGCGCGAGGCTGCGCAGCAGGGCGCCCTGGCGGGCGGCGTGGCGCGGCAGGTCGGCGGGCTTCGCGCGCCACCGGATGTCCGGGTGGCGCGCCAGCGTGCCCAGGCCGCTGCACGGCGCGTCGATCAGCACGGTGTCGAAGGTCCCGCGCAGAGGCGGCCGGACGCCGTCCGCGGCCACGACGTGCACGCCGGGCGCTCCCCAGCCCCGCACCAGCGCCGCGAGCGTCTCCGCCCTCCGTGGGGAGGCCTCCGCCGCGATCACCGTCGAGGCGGGGCCGTTCGCATCCGCGAGCAGCATCGACTTGCCGCCCGGCGCCGCGCACGCGTCGAGCGTCCGCCTTCCCCCTTCGGCCAGCCGGCCGACCATCTGGGAGCCCTGGTCCTGCATGTACACGACGTTCCTGGCCGCGAGGGCGTAGGGGTCGCCGCCGGTGGCCAGCCAGGCCCCGGGCACGGTGAGGGCGACCGGCCCGACGCCGGCCGCCCGCGCCTGGTCCAGCGCGTCCTTTACCCGCGGGTTCAGCCGGAACACGGCGGGCGGCGGGGCGAGCCAGGCCCGCGCGCGGGCGACCGCCGCGGCCGGGCCGAGCCGCCGCACCCACCGCTGGGCGAGCCAGGTGGGCAGCGAGCCCGCGGTGGTGAGCCAGCCGAGCGCGTCTGTCTCCGGGTCGGGGGGAGCGAGCGGTCCTTCGCGCGCGAGTCGCCGCAGCACCGCGTTGACCAGGCCCGCGGCGCGCGGCGCCACGCCACGCGCCAGGTCCACCGACTCCGACACCGCCGCGCGGTCCGGCACGCGGAGGTGGAGGACCTGGTGGGCGCCGAGCCGCAGGATCGCGCGGACGGCGGGGTCGAGCCGTCCGATGGTCTGGCGCTGCAGCAGGGGAGCCAGCGCGAAATCGAGCGCGCCGCGCCGGCGCAGCGTGCCGAGCACCAGCTCGTGCGCCAGCGCGCGGTCGCGCGCCGGGAGGTCCCGGGCGTCCCGCTGCGCGAGGCGGTCCGCCAGGGTCGTCCCTCCCGCCTCCACGTCGCGCAGCACGCGGTAGGCGACGCGCCGCGCCGCCGTGGCCATTGGCGCTCAGCCCAGCCGGACGCCGGGCTGAAGACGCGCGCCGGCGGCGAAGGCGGCGGCCGGCATCGGTCGCCGGCTCTCCGGCTGCACTTCGAGCAGGCGCAGGCCCGAGCCCTCGCCACAGGCCACCACCACACCGTCGCGATCGACGGCCACGACCGTTCCCGGCTCGGCGTCCCCGCCGGCTTCCGTCCTCGCGCGCAGCACCTTCAGCTCGCGCCCCGCGAACGCGGTGACGCTGCCGGGCCAGGGATGCAGACCACGCACGCGGCGCTCGATCGCCTCCGCCGTCTGCGTCCAGTCCACCCGGCCGTCCTCCTTGCGGAGGAGCGGCGCGTACGTGGCCAATCGGTGGTCCTGCGGCACCGGCAGGACCGTACCGGCTTCGAGACGGGCGAGCGTCTCCACGAGCAGCTCCGCACCCAGGCGCGCGAGGCGCTCTTCGAGATCGGTGGCCGTGTCGGACGCCTGGATGGGCGTCGTGCGCGTGAGGAGGACGGGACCGGTGTCCAGGCCCTCGTCGATGAGCATGGTGCTGACGCCCGTCTCGGTCTCGCCGCGCACGATCGCCCACTGGACGGGCGCCGCCCCGCGATAGCGCGGCAGCACCGAGCCGTGGACGTTCACGGTTCCGCGGGGCGCGAGGTCGATGACCGCCCGCGGCAGGATCTGCCCGTAGGCGACGACGACCTGCACGTCGGGGCGGCAGGCCCGCAGCGTCTCGAGGGCCTCGGGCGCCTTGATGCGGCGGGGCTGCAGCACGGTGAGCCCGTGGGCGAGCGCGGCCGGCTTGACGGGCGGGGGAGCGAGCGCGCGGCCGCGGCCCTTCTCCTTGTCCGGCTGCGTGACCACCGCCGCCACGTCATGGCCGGCCGCGAGCAGCGCGTCGAGCGACGGGATGGCGAAGGCGCCGCTGCCGAGGAACACGACCCGCATCGACGCCGTCCGCTACTCCTCGTCCCAGTCGCCGTTGCGCGCCTTCTTGCGCAGCTTGCGCTTGAGCAGGTCCCGCTTGAGCGGGCTCAGCCGGTCCACGAAGAGCGTCCCGTCGATGTGGTCGATCTCGTGGCAGAAGGCCCGGGCCAGGAGCTCCGTGCCCCGGTAGACGCGCTCGTGGCCGCCGAGGTCGAGGCCCTTGACCGTCACGCGCGCGGGGCGGACGGGGCTGCCGTAGTACTTCGGCACGGAGAGGCAGCCTTCCTCCTCGCGCTGCTCGCCGTCCTGGTCGACGATCTCGGGATTGACGAGCTGGATGAGCTGCAAGGGGTCCTCGCCCACCGAAAGGTCGATGACGATGACGCGCAGCGGCACGTCGATCTGCGGCGCGGCCAGGCCGATGCCCGGCGCCGCGTACATGGTCGCGACCATGTCCGCGACGAGCCGCCGGATGTCCCCGTCGACGTCCGGCACGGGAGCGGACGGTGCGTGGAGCGTGGGATGTCCCCACTTGATGATCGGCCGCGGAGCCATGCAGTCCTTCGCATCTTACCCTCTGGGCCGTCCGTGGCGCGGGGACCGGCTATCGCCGGGCGAGGAACTCGCGCCACCGGGCGCGAGTCGCTTCGAGATGAGCGAGCAGCTCGGCGAGGGAGTCGCCCCCGAACTTCTCCAGCAGGGCATCGGCCGCCACCCACGAGACCATGGCCTCGCCGACCACACCCGCCGCGGGCACCACACAGGTGTCGCTGCGCTCGAACGAGGCGGCCTCGGGCTGCTTCGTGCGCAGGTCGATGGAGCGCAGCGGCGTGGCCAGCGTCGGGATCGGCTTGACCACCGCCCGCGCGCGCAGCTCCTCGCCGTTGGTCACGCCGCCCTCGAGCCCGCCCGCCCGGTTGCTGCCGCGGTGGAGTCCCCTCTCGTCGTCGAACAGGATCTCGTCGTGGAAGCGCGAGCCCGGCGTCTCGCCGCCCTCGAAGCCGGCGCCGAGGGCCACGGCCTTGACCGCGGGTATCGACATCAGGGCCTGGGCGAGCCGGCCGTCGAGACGGCGGTCCCACTGGCTGAACGAGCCCAGCCCCGGCGGCAGGCCGCGCACCACGACCTCGAACACGCCGCCCACGGTGTCTCCGGCCTTCTTGGCCCGGTCGATCTCCGCGATCATGGCCGCTCCCGCGTCGGCATCGGCGCAGCGCACGGGGCTGTCCTCGATCGCGGCGAGCTTCTCCCAGGCGACGGGAGCGCCCGCGGGCACGGCCGCCTCGCCGATGCGCACGACGTGGCTGCGGACCTCGACCCCGGCGGCGCCGAGAAGGGAGCGCGCCAGGCCGCCCGCGGCCACGCGCGCCGTCGTCTCGCGCGCGCTGGCCCGCTCCAGCACGTTGCGCAGGTCGTCGGTGAGGAACTTCAGCGCGCCCGCCAGGTCGGCGTGGCCGGGGCGCGGGCGTTTGAGCGCGCGGCGCTGCCGCGCCTCGTCCGGCTGGGGATCGGGCGACATGACGTCGGCCCAGTTCGCATGGTCGCGGTTGCGGATGAGCAGGCTCACCGGGCTGCCCAGCGTGAGCCCGTGGCGGATCCCGCCCAGGACCTCGACCGCGTCGCTCTCGATCTTCATGCGACCACCGCGCCCGTAGCCGCCCTGGCGCCGGCGCAGGTCGGAGTCGATGGCCGCGCGGTCCACGGGCACGCCTGCGGGCAGCCCGTCCACGGTCACGGTGAGCGCGGGTCCGTGCGATTCGCCGGCGGTGAGCATGCGCAGCATCGCCCGCGAGCCTAGGGGCTCGTGCCGGGAATTTCAAGCCGGGATTGCGCCGAGAACCCCTGCCGGATATCCTTATGGGATATACGAGGAGGATGGATGGAGGCGATATCCCTGAAGCTGCCCGAGGACCTCCTGGAGGAGAGCCGGCGCAACGCCCAGGCGCTGAAGATGTCGCGGTCCGCGTACATGCGGAAGGCCATCGAGCGCATGAACCGGGACGCGCGAGCGCTCTTGCGCGCGAAGCGCATGGCCGCGGCGTCGAGGAAGGTGCGCTCCGAGAGCATGAAGGTGAACGCTGAGTTCGCGGCCATCGAGGACGACCCCGATGCCTGATCGCGGGGACGTGTGGCTGGCCAACCTGGAGCCTCGCCATGGAACCGAGCCCGGCAAGACCCGCCCCGTGCTCGTCGTCCAGGCGCAGGCATTGCTGAGCGCGGGACACCCTTCCACCCTGGTCGTTCCCCTCACCACCAGGCTGGTCGACGACGCGGAGCCGTTGCGCGTGCGCGTGAGAGCCACCGCCCGGTTGCGACGCGACTCGGACCTGTTGGTGGACCAGCTCCGCGCTATCGACAACCGACGGCTCGTCGGAGGCCCGATGGCGCGGCTGTCGCGAGCCGACATGGTCCGCGTCGGCGAGGCCCTCAGGGAGCTCCTGGACCTCGAGGACGAATGATCGCTCGCCGCGGTGAGCTATGCTTCGGGCCGAAATCGGAGGTCGGTCTGTGATGCGATGGCGATCATGCGTCCTGTTGGCGATGTGGGTGACGCCGACATGGGGTTGCATGGAGATGGTCATCAACACGTTGACGAAGACGGCAAGGTTCGAACAACGGTGCGGCCCCGCGGCCGCCAGCGCGGCCGTGAAGGAGGACCAACCGATCGCTTTCAGGGCCTACGACGGCGCCCTCCGCCAGCGGCAAGAAGTGGCCGTCGTGGTCGTGCCCGCCATTTCCGATTCCTGCGTGGAGCGAAGTCCACATCATTTGTATTGGACGCCTTTCGTCGAGGCTGTAGACGGCCACCACAAGCTGCTGGGACCGGACCGGAAAACCGGCAAGGAACGGCAGATGGACTTTCCCAGGAACTGTGTCACCTGCGATGAGTGCCTCCGGATGGCGCTCTCGCCGGGCGTTCATACCATGACCGTGGGAGTCTGGACCTGGGGGTCAGTCGCGCCTGACCGGAAGCACACCGATGTACAACGTGTCGTCCAATTCGCGGCGCAAGCTGGTGGCCTCTACGCCATCCGCGCCTGCCAACCCGGCCCGGAGAACCAGCCGCTGTTCTGGGTGCGCGACGAAGCGACCCTCCGTTGTGTGAGTGCCACCTGTCCCGGCGAGCCGCAGCGATAGTGGGGCTTCCACGCGCCGCGCCCTTGTGACAATGCCGGTTGTGTCCCGCGACCGCCCGTGACCGTACCACCGGGCCGCTAATCTCCTCTCTCCGACCCGCCGCTGGACATCCCCAACTGCAAACGCGACCAACGGTCGCAGAGGAGGACGGCTTGGACTGTACGTTGGCCCCGGGGGAGGAGACCGAGAACGAGGACGGCCTCGCGAGCGATCCGGCTGCGCTGCTCGCTCGAGGGCGGTTCGCGCAAGCCCGGGGCGCCGTCCGCCTGGCCCGCCGGCGTCTGACCGCCGGCCGTCCCTCGGCCTGGTTCGCCCTGCTCGAATGCGACGCCCTGGCGGGCCTCGGTCGCGATGCCGAGGCGATCGCCGTGGCCACGCGCGCCCTCTCCCGGCCGCCGGCCGACCGCGACCTGGCCGCGCGCCTGCGGGTCGCGCGCGCGCTCGCGCTCTGGGAGACGGGACGCGTGGCGGCGGCGAGAGGAGAAGCCCGGCGCGCCCTCGAGCAGGCGGAAGAGCCGCTCACGCGCGCCCGCGCGCTCGAAGCGGCGGCCCTGTTCGCGTGGAAGGACCAGGAGATCTCGCGCGCCGGGGAGCTGGCCGGCCAGTCGTTCACGCTGTACGAGGCCGGCGGTTCCGAGAAGGGCGCGGTGCGTGCCCTGGGCCTCGCGGCCGCGGCGGCCTGTGACGGAGGACGGACGAGCGAGGCGATGGCGATCCACGACCGCCGCCTGCGGCTGGCGGCCCGGCTCGGCCGCCCGCACCTCGTGGCCGAAGCACGCGTGGAGCGCGCCTGCGTCCTGGCCGCGCTCGGACGCTGGGACGAGGCGGCCGGGGAGGTCGAGGCGGCGTGGCCGAGGCGCGGCCTCGTGCCCGTCGCCGCGGACCTGCTGCGCGCGGCGCTGGCCCGAGCCCGGGGCGACCTCGGCGTGGCGCAGCGCGCGCTCGGGGCCGCGCGCGAGGCCCTTTCGCCGGGTGCCCGGCCGCGACTCGCCGCCGACGGGCACGTGCTGGCCTCCGACGTCGCGCTGGCCGGCGGAGATGCCGGCGCCTCCGAGCGCGAGGCGATCGAGGCCATGCGGCAGTTCGAGCTCGTGGCCGACCGCGGCGGACGGTGCCGGGCCCGCATGCGCCGCGTGCACGCGCTGATCGTCCTGGGCCGCCTTGGCGAGGCCGTGGCGGAAGCCCGCCGGGCGGCCGCCGAGGCCGCCGCCGAGCGGCCCGACCTGCGCGCCCATGCCGGCCTGGCGCTGGCCCGCGCCTTGTGGCGGACGCGCCCCGAGGAGGCCCGGCTGATCTGCGCGCGCGTGGCGGAGCTGACCACGGCGCACGGGTTCCTGGCCGTGGCCCGGTTCGGCCAGGCGCTCACCGGCGGCGCCGGAGAGCACGCGGTCGCCGAGCGCCTCGCCGCGGTGGAGGCGTGGGGCGATCGGCGCGTGCTCTCCTACTGCCTGGCCGAGCTGCGACATGCGCGGCCGGAGGCCGTGCCGGTCGTGGCCGAAGCCTCGGAGGGAGCGGCCCCGGCGCCCGCCGCCGTCGATCCGGTCGCGCGCACGTTGGTGGAGGCGGTGCACGCCCTGGCCGGCGAGGGAGCCTGGCCCGAGCGCTGGGCGGCGGCGGCGCGAGCGGTGACGCCGGTCCTGCCCTGGTGCCGCGCCGCCTGGGTCGGCGAGCCCGCCTTCGAGCTGCGCCGCGTGGACGAGCCGCCCCGCCCCCTCGCGCCGGACGACCTGGCACGTACGCTGGCCGCGCGCATCCGCGGCGCGACCGCGGTCGACCTTCACGCCACGCCCGGTCTCCGGCTCCACCCGATACGCGCGCTGCACGGCCTGCGGGCGGCCATCGTGGCTCCGGCGGCGGGCGCGGCCGTCTATTTCGATCTGCGCGATGGCCAGGAACTCCCCTCCGACGGTCAGATCGGGGTGGTGGCGGAGCTGGGCCGTCTGCTGGCGCGCTTCCCCCCGGACCTGGCGGCGGCCGAGCCCCCCGCGGTGACGGTGGCGGGCCTGGTCGGCGACTCCGCGGCCATGAAGTCGCTCTTCCACACCCTCGACCGCGCGGCCCGCTTCGACCTGACCGTGCACGTCTGCGGCGAGACCGGCACCGGCAAGGAGCGCGTCGCCCACGAGCTGCACCAGCGTTCGCCGCGCGCGGCCCGGCCGTTCGTGGCCGTCAACGCCTCCTCGCTCGGGGACGAGCTGTTCGAGAGCGAGATGTTCGGCCACCTGCGCGGTTCGTTCACCGGCGCGGTGAGCGACCGCGAGGGCCACGTGGCCGCCGCGGAGGGTGGCACGCTCTTCCTCGACGAGATCACCGACCTGAGCCCGCGCGGCCAGGCCAAGATGCTGCGCCTGCTCGAGCAGAAGGAGTACCGCCGCGTCGGCGAGAGCCGGATGCGGCAGGCGGACGTGCGGTTCGTGACCGCGTCGAACGTGCTGCTCGAGCCGCGGGTGGCGGAAGGCCGGTTCCGCGCGGAC
>DATKEG010000043.1:0-6251 GCA_035544515.1 Vicinamibacteria bacterium
GCGCCCTCGGGCGCCACGTGGAACACCAGCGCCGGCGCGGGCAGGTCGGAGGCGGCCGCCACGCGCAGGTCGTGGCCGGCCAACCGCGCGCTCACATGGCTCTGGGGGGCCAGCTCCGGGACGTCGGCGCCGGCGCGGCCGAGGACCTCCCGCCCGCGCGGACCGATGAGGGCGAGCACGGCCATGGGCGTCACCGCGACGCGCACGGGCGCCGCCACCCGGTAGTGCGCGAGCGCCTGCGCGAGCGCCGTCAGGCGATCGGCCGGCGCCTCGAGCCAGACGGTGTCCGTGCCCACCAGCACGCGCAGGAACGACTGCAGGTGGCCGCGCACGTCCATGAGGGCGGCCAGGGCACCCTGGCCCGGCGCGCGTCCCTGCACGTCGTTGCTCAGCAGGTTGTGCAGGAACTTCTGGCGCAAGGGACCGGAGACCGCGACCACTCCGCGGTCGGGAAGGTCGGTGAGCGCGGCGCCTTCCCGCGCGGCCCGGTAACCGTTCCCGAGGGCGCCGGCGGCCGTGTCCGTCAGACCTTCTCCCGGGGGTCCAGCGAGGCGAGCAGGTTCGCCAGGTCGTCGGCGTGCTCTTCCTCCTGGGCGAGGATCTCCTCCAGCAGCCGCCGTGTCGTCGCGTCGCGCTCCCCGAGGTAGCGGGCCATCTCGGAGTAGGAGTCGATGGCGATCCGTTCCGCCACCAGGTCCTCCTTGATCATGTCCAGGAGGGTCTCGCCCTCGACGTATTCGGCGTGGCTGCGCGTGAGCAGTCCCTCGGGGTTGAAATCGGGCTCCCCGCCGAGCTGCGTGATGCGCTCCGCGATCCGGTCTCCGTGCACCTGCTCCTCGTTGGCGTGCTCCAGGAACTCGGCGGCCACGGCCTGGGCATGGATGCCGCTGGCCATGAAGTAGTGCCGCTTGTAGCGGAGGACGCAGACGATCTCGGTGGCCAGCGCTTCGTTGAGGAGCCGGATCACCGTCTCGCGGTCGGCCTGGTAGCCTTCGGTGACCGCGCCGCGCTCGATGTGCCGCCGCGCGCGCTCGCGCAGCGTCTTGACGTCGCTCAAGAACTCGTTGGCCATGATGAACCTCCGGTTCATCGTAACCCCGGTGGGATTCTAATAGAATGCCCCGTATCGCCCGCAGGCGCCCAAGGAGAGCCGCATGAGCTTCAAGGTCATCGTCCGGAACAACGGTCCCCTCCGCCTGGAGGGCGACGACATCACGATCGCGGACGAGACCGGCCGCGGCTACCAGCTGGCCGGACGGACCGTGGTGTCGCTCTGCCGCTGCGGCCACTCCGCCACCAAGCCCTTCTGCGACGGCTCGCACAACCGCACCGGCTTCCAGTCCCAGTGCGAGGCCTACGACCTTCCGGCGCCCAGGCCCAAGACGTAGCTGACGGCCCCGTCGCCCGCCGTGCGGAGGACCTGATGCACACGCCGTCGCGCCTTTCGTTCTGGCAGGTCTGGAACATGTCGTTCGGGTTCCTGGGCATCCAGTTCGGCTGGGGCCTGCAGATGGCGAACATGAGCGCCATCTACGAGTACCTGGGCGCGGAGGCGCACCAGATCCCCATCCTGTGGCTGGCCGCGCCCCTGACCGGCTTGATCGTGCAGCCGATCGTCGGGCACATGAGCGACCGCACCTGGGGCCGGCTCGGACGGCGGCGGCCGTACTTCCTGGTGGGAGCGCTGCTCAGCTCGGGCGCCCTCGTGCTGATGCCCAACGCCTCCGCGCTCTGGATGGCCGCGGGCCTGCTCTGGATCCTCGATGCCTCCATCAACGTAAGCATGGAGCCGTTCCGTGCCTTCGTGGCCGACCTGCTGCCCGAAGAGCAACGCACGCAGGGGTTCGCGATGCAGAGCCTGTTCATCGGCCTGGGCGCCGTGGTCGCCTCCTCGCTGCCCTGGCTCCTGACCAACGTCGCCGGCGTGCAGCGCGACGCGGACGCCGTCATACCCTGGAACGTGAAGCTCTCCTTCTACGTGGGCGCGGCCGCGTTCCTCGGCGCCGTGGTGTGGACGATCGTGAGCACCCGGGAGCATCCGCCGCAGGACCTGGAGGCGTTCCTGCGGACGAAGGCGGAGAAGGCGGGCGTCAGGGCCGGCCTCCGCGACATCCTGCAGAGCGCGCGCGACATGCCCGAGACGATGCGGCGCCTGGCCTGGGTGCAGTCGTGCACGTGGTTCGGCCTGTTCTGCATGTGGCTGTACTTCCCGGTGGCGGTCGCGCGCAACGTCTTCGGCGCGCCGGACGAGGCATCGCCGCTCTACACCGCCGGCGTGGAATGGGGCGGCCTGTGTTTCGGGGTGTACTCGGCGGTGTGTTTCGTCTTCTCCCTGGCCCTGCCCCGGCTGGCCGCGGCCCTGGGCCGGCGGGCCACGCACACCTTGTGCCTGCTCTGCGGGGCGGCCGGCCTGGTGTCGGTGGCGTTCATCCACGACAAGCACTTCCTGCTCCTCTCCATGACCGGCGTGGGGATCGCCTGGGCCAGCATTCTCTCCATGCCGTACGCCATCCTCGCCGGGTCTCTCCCCCCCGGGCGGTTCGGCGTGTACATGGGCCTCTTCAACTTCTTCATCGTCATCCCCGAGATCGTCGCCTCGCTCGGCTTCGGATGGGTGATGCTCCACGTCCTGGACAACGATCGGCTCGCCGCCGTGGTCGCGGGCGGAGTGTTCCTGGCCCTGGCCGCGCTCCTCATGCAGCGGGTCGAGGACGCGGCCGCGCAGGCGACGCGCAAGAGGGCGCTCGGGGCCGCGGTATGAGACCGGCCCTCCTCCTCCGCGCGCTCCCGGCCCTGGCGCTGGCCTGCCTCGCCACCGGCGCCTCGGCCGCGCCGCCGGTGGTGACGAAGGTCGAGCCTCCGAGCTGGTGGCCGGGTCACTCCCTCGACCCCGTGCGCGTGATGGTCCGTGGCCGAGGCCTCGAGGGCGCGCGTCTCGAACCGTCCGCGGGCAGCGGCCTCTCGGTCTCGCGGACGAGCGTCGGCCCGGAGGGGACGACGCTGTTCGCCGACCTGCGCATCGAGCCCGGGGCCACGCCGGGGCCGCGGGACCTGGCCGTGACCACGCCGCGGGGGCGCACCACCGCGCGCTTCGCGCTCCTCCCGCCGCTCCCCCGCGAGGGACGGTTCCAGGGCTTCTCCCCGGACGACGTGATCTACCTGATCATGCCGGACCGGTTCGCCAACGGCGACCGCGCCAACGACGATCCGGCGCGCTCGCGCGGGCTCCTGGACCGGAGCAAGGGGCGCTACTACCACGGGGGCGATCTGGCCGGGATCAAGGCCCGGCTGCCCTACTTGAAGGACCTCGGCGTGACCGCGCTCTGGCTCAACCCGATCTACGACAACCACGACCGCCTCAACGAGCGCGAGACCTACGACGGCCAGCCCGTCACGGATTACCACGGCTATGGGGCCGTGGACTTCTACGCGGTGGACGAGCACCTGGGCGACCTCGCCACGCTGCGCGACCTGGTCGACGCGGCGCACGCGGCGGGGATCAAGGTGATCCAGGACCAGGTGGCGAACCACAGCGGCCCCTACCACCCCTGGGTCACGGACCCGCCCACGCCCACCTGGTTCAACGGCACCGCCGCGAAGCACCTGGCCAACACGTGGCAGACCTGGACGCTCGCCGATCCGCATGCGGCTCCGCAGCTCCAGCGCGCGACCCTGGACGGCTGGTTCATCGACATCCTGCCCGACCTCAACCAGGACGACCCGGAGACGGCGGCCTACATCGTCCAGAACAGCCTCTGGTGGGTGGGGATGACCGGCTTCGACGGCATCCGCCAGGACACGCTGCCCTACGTTCCCCGAACCTTCTGGCGCGACTGGATGGCGGCGCTCAAGCGCGAGTACCCGTCCTTGCGCGTGGTGGGCGAGCTGTTCGACGGCAATCCCGCCCTCGTCTCGTTCTTCCAGGGCGGCCGGGCCCGCTACGACGGCATCGACACCGGTATCGACACGCTCTTCGACTTCCCTCTGTTCTTCGCGCTGCGCCGTGCCTTCGCGGAAGGCAAGCCCCTCCGCGAGGTCGCCATGACGCTCGCCCACGACCACCTCTACGCGCGGCCGCACGAGCTCGTGACGTTCCTGGGCCTGCACGACGTGGCGCGGTTCATGAACGAGCCCGGCGCGACGCTCGACGGTCTTCGCCTGGCGTTCACGCTGCTGATGACGACCCGGGGGACGCCGTTGGTGTATTACGGCGACGAGATCGGCCTGCCGGGCGGCCCCGACCCCGACAACAGGCGCGACTTCCCGGGCGGCTGGCCGGGGGACGCGCGCGACGCCTTCACCGCCGCCGGCCGCGCGCCGGGCGAGGAGGCGGTGTTCCAGCACGTCCGGCGCCTGACGCGGCTGCGCTCCCGGCACGAGGCGCTTCGTCGCGGCGCCCTCGTACACCTGCTCGCCGAGGAGCAGTTCTACGCTTTCGCGCGCACGGGGGCCGGCGGCCCGGTGGTGGTGGTGATGAACAACTCTCCGGTGGCGGCCGAGGCCGAGTTCGAGACCGCGCCCGCCGGACTCGGCGACGGAGCCGTCCTGGAGGACCGCCTGGGCACGCTGCCGGGGGCGGAGGTCCGTGGCGGCCGGCTGCGCGTGTCCCTGCCCGCCCGCTCCGCCGGAGTGCTCGTCCGCGTGCGCTAGGCGCCCACGGGGCCACGGGCGGCCGGCCCGACGGCCCCGCGCGCCCCCCGGCCCATTCGCCCTCCGCCGCCCGCGTGCGCTATCCTCTCCCGCCCGGGCGCGGGCGGCCACTGGGATGGATAGCGTCCTCATCATCGACGACGAGAAGAACATCCGGGCCCTGCTCCTGCGCGTGCTGGCCGAGGAGCGGCTCGACGTGCGCACCGCCGCCAGCGCGGCCGAGGGCCTGCAGGCCGCCGACGACCTGGACCCCGACGTCATCCTGCTCGACCTGCGCCTGCCCGACGCGAACGGACTGGACGTGCTCAAGACGCTGAGGGCGCGGCACCCGCAGGCGGCGGTGCTGATGGTGACCGCGTTCGGGCAGGTGGAGAGCGCCGTCGAGGCGATGAAGGGCGGCGCCGCCGACTACATCGAGAAGCCGTTTCAGGCGCTCGACAAGCTCCGCCTGGCGGTGGCGCGGGCCCTCCAGGAGGTGAAGGCGCGGCGCGAGATCCTGCGGCTGCACGCCCAGCAGGGGAGCAAATACGGCGTGGAGCAGCTCGTGGGACAGTCGGCCGAGATGAAGCGCCTGCGCGACGTGGTGACGCACCTGGCCCGCAGCGAGGCACAGACCATCCTCCTCCTGGGCGAGAGCGGGACGGGCAAGGAGCTGGTGGCCAAGGGACTGCACTACGGGGGTGGCCGCAACGAGATGCCCTTCGTGGAGGTCAACTGCGCGGCCATCACCGAAACGCTCTTCGAGAGCGAGCTGTTCGGCCACGAGAAGGGGGCGTTCACGGACGCGCGCTCCGCCAAGAAGGGACTCCTGGAGCTGGCGGACCGCGGCACGTTGTTCCTCGACGAGGTCAGCGAGATGTCGCTGGGCAGCCAGGCCAAGTTCTTGCGCGTGCTCCAGGACCGCGTCTTTCGGCGGGTGGGGGGCACGCGGGACATCAGGGTGGACGTGCGCATCGTGGCCGCGACCAACCGTCCGCTCGACGCCTTCGTGAAGGAGGGCCGTTTCCGGGAAGACCTCTTCTACCGTCTCAACGTGATCCCGCTGACCCTGCCGCCGCTGCGGGACCGCCCCGAGGACGTGGTGCCCCTGGCCAGACACTTCCTGGCGGAATGCAACGCGGCCTTCCACAAGTCGATCAAGAGCCTCTCCGCGGAAGCGGAGGCGCAGCTCGCCAGCTACCACTGGCCGGGCAACGTGCGCGAGCTGAAGAACCTCATCGAGCGGGTGGTGATCCTCGCCACCTCCGACCGCATCGATGTCGGCTACCTGCCGCCGCCCGTCGGCGGGCGGACGGCCGGGCCGGCCGCCGCGCTGGGACCGGACGGCCTCCGGACACTCGAAGAAGTGGAGCGCGCCTACATCCTCCAGGTGATCGATCGGCTCGCGGGGAACAAGAGCCGCGCCGCCCAGGTGCTCGGCATTTCGCGCCAGACGCTGCGCCGCAAGGTCCACCAGGCTTAGCAGCCCGTGGTGGAAGTCCAGCTGCATTCGGCGGGCGATGCATCCCGGCTGGCGGCGTTGCTCCTCCCTTACATATCCCCGATATGCGCGGTCGTCGCGCCTTGCCCGCCGGGCGCCTCGCCCGCCTCGGTGCGACGCT
>DATKEG010000044.1:0-6639 GCA_035544515.1 Vicinamibacteria bacterium
GAAGGCGCGGCGATGGACGTCTGCCCAGGGGTCTGCCATCGGGACGACGACTCGGCCCGTTCATGACTTGGTCGCGCGGAGACCGGCTCCGTTACAGGATCGGGCGGAGAATCGCCCGCTACTCGGACCGCAGCGCGGCCAGCAGCGGCGCGCGGTGCATCAGCGAGACGGCGGCGCGCGAGACGAGCAGGCCCACCGCGGCCACGCCGGCGAGGAGGACGGCGAGCGACGCGGCCGGGAACGTGCCGCCGCGTTCGACCACCGCCGGCGCGATGGCCACGAGCGCGCAGGCGGTGCCCGTGCCCAGGCCGAGGGCGAGCAGGAGCGCGTTCTCGGAGAGCACCATCAGCGAGAGGTGCCGCCGGCGGTAGCCGACCGCGCGCAGCAGGGCCAGCTCCTGCCGGCGCTCGAGGGCGTTGCGCAGGAGCACCGCGCCGAGGCCGACCGTGCCCAGGAGCAGGCCGAGGCCGCCCAGCGCCTGGAACATCGACAGGTACGTGTTCTCGACGCGGAAGTACCGGGCCAGCCGTTCGGCGGTCGGGACCGCGTCCAGGCCGTAGTCGCCGAGACGGTTCTCGAGGGCGGCCGCGACCTCGTTCTCGCGCCCGGCCGGCGTCTCCACCAGGAGGAACCGATAGCCCTGCTGGTCGGGAAAGGCGCGCAGGAAGTGGCGCTCGGCCGCGATCAGCTCGCCCTGGAAGAGGCCGTTGCGAAGCGCGGCCACGATGCGCAGGCGCAGCGGGGCCTGGCCGGCGCGGTCGACGGCCAGCTCGTCGCCGACCTTGCGGTGCAGGACGTAGGCCAGGGAGTTGGCGTCGGCGATGACGGGCACCGCGCCGTCGGGGGCATCGCGCTCGAGCAGCAGCCACGGGTTCGCGCGCTCGGCCGCCGTCTCCGCGAGCGAGGACTGGAACGAGAAGCGGCCGGCGCGGAGGAACTCCGGCGTGGCGCCCAGCACCGTCGGGCTCTGCGGGCGGTAGAGGTTGAGGCAGCTCGCGTCGTCGCCGGCCTGCCGGCGGAAGCGGGCGAAACGGACGCCGGCGAGCGCCGTCTCGTCCGCGAGGTTCAGCGCCTCGCGGCCGTCGGGCGTGTGCGGGTCGTGGTGCAGCGGGAGCACGGACGTGGCCACGAGCGCGTAACCGCCGGCGGGGCCGGCCGGGTCGCCTTCCCCCTCGCGCGCGTCGCGGCGGAAGGCGCCGACCGAGACGATGACGAACGTGGCCGAGGCCACGAGCGCGACGCACAGCACGCTGCGGCCGGGGCGATACGACGCGTTGCGGAAGCCGAGCCAGGCCATGGGCCGGGCGCCCGTGCCCGAGGGCAGGCCCTGCCGGCGCGCCAGCCACCGCCACTGCCAGGTCAGGAGGGACGCGAGCAGCAGGAGGCCGGCGCCGAAGAAGGCGGGCGTGGGCGGGACGAGGCCGAAGGCGGACGCGGCCGCGAGGAAGAGCCCGCTCGCGGTTCCCGCCGCCGCGAGCCGGGCGGCGCGCGCGCCGGGGCCGGCCGTGGCCGTCTCGCCGCCCGCGCCGGCCAGGAGGGCGCGGGCCGACGTCCTTCTCAGCCCTCTCAGCGTCAGGGCGATGCAGACGAGCGCGGTGAGGATGCCCGCGAGCGCGCCCACGACCAGGGACCGCGCCGAGGCGTGCAGGCGCAGCTGCTCGGTGCCGACCGCGTCCACCCACCACGTGCGCAGCGCCCAGAGGAGCGCGGCGCCGTAGGCCCAGGCGGCGGCCGTGCCGACCAGCGCGCCCACGGCGGCCAGCGCGCCCCCTTCCCACAACAGCCCGCGCCGCACGCGGCCGGGCGTGAAGCCGACCGCGCGCAGCAACCCGACCTCGCGCAGGCGCTGCTCGACACCGAAGCGGAAGAAGAGCGCGGTGAGCAGCAGCGCCGACCACAGCAGGAACGAGCTGAAGTAGAGGAAGTACTCGCCGAAGTCCGTGGTGCCTTCCGACGCGCGCAGGACCTCGGCGCGCGCCGGCTCGACGGCGAAGCCCATGGCCAGGGGGTCCAGCGCGGCGCGGAGCGCGCGGGTGTAGCGCTCCCCCGCCGCCTGGTCGGGCACCGCGACGCGCAGCGACGTGAGCCGGCCCAGCCGGTGGCGCCACAGCTCCTGGGCGCGGGCGAGCGGGATGAAGGCCTTCGGCGTGGCGCGGTGACGCTCCCAGTAGTCCTCGTCCTGCTTGCGCACGCGGCCGAGGTCGATCGGGAACGGCGGGTCCCAGTCCGCGAGCGACTCCGAGCCGGTGATGCCCGGGTACTCCGGCGTCAGCTCGCGGTCCGCGGCCAGACCCGTCATGGGCGTCACGCGCGCGAGCGTGAACCCGGCCGTGCGCTCCTCGAGCCGGCCCTCCTCGAGCCAAACGTAGTAGGCGAGCGTGACGCGGTCGCCGGGACGGGCCGCCAGGTCGCGCGCCGCCCAGTCGTTGAGGACGATGGCCTCGGCCACCCCGGCCGCGTCGCCGGCGACCTCGGTCCAGGCCGCGCCCTCGAGGCCGGAGACGAGCGAATACGGCACCTCGCGGTCTCCGGCGCGCAGCGCGTTGGCCAGGTACGTCAGCACGGGCCGCGTGGCGAGACCGAGGCCGGCGGCCGCCTCCCGCGCCGCGGCGGCCAGGGGGTCCTCGAGCAGGGCCTGGTCGCGCTCGACCGACAGGACCGTGCCACCCGCCACCGGACGGACGCTCAGCCCGAGGTCGGCCAGACCGGCCGCCTCGCCCAGGACCGCCGCCGCCGCCTGCCCGGCGGCCGGTTGCGCCTCGATCGCCGGGAGCGCGTCGAGCAGCACGGCGTTCACGCCGTCCGGCTCGTCGAGCGTCCGCTGCAGCAGCCGCAAGGGAACGAAGACCGCCCGGACCGACTGCTGCGTGGGACGCAGGGAGAACTCCCCCAGCTCTTCCGCCGTCCGCGCGGGCCCGCTCACGAGGCGCGCGGTCCGGCCCTGGCCGTCGCGGCGGCCGTAGAGCGTCGCGGCGGGCACGTCCGAGGGCCGCTCGAGGCGCAGCAGGAGCGTGTCGCCCGGCGCCACGCCCAGCTCCGCGGCCAGCGGCGCGCTGGGCAGGGCCTCGCGCGGGCCCGTCTCGGGCGCTCGCAGTCCGTGCAGCGTCCAGAACCGCTCGTCGACACCGTAGACGGCCACGCCCGACGCCCGCCGGCCGCTCGCCTCGTGCGTGAGCGCGCCCTGCAGCGCCACCAGCGGCGCGGCCGCCACGAACGAGCCCGCGAACGCGGGCCGCGCCGCGATCTCGCGCGCCAGGTCTTCCCGGAAGAAGCGCGCCCCGCGCACGGCCACGTCGGCGCGCCCGAGCCGCTGCTCCGCCAGGCCGCGCAGGCTCGCGCGCACGGAGTCGCCGACCACGAGCGCGCCGGTCAGCACCGCCACCGCGGTGGCCACCCCCGCCACCACGGCCACGTGCGTCCGCCAGTAGTGGCGCAGGCTCCGCGCGAGGAGGGTGGAAGGACGCATCACGCGTCCCGGAGGCGGCCCTCGAAGAGCGACCAGCGCAGGGGCAGGCGCGCCGCCAGCTCCGCGCTGTGCGTCACGACGACCAGGATGGTGTTCTGCTTTCGGTGCAGGTCGAGCAGCAGGGAGGCCACGCTGTCCGCCGTGTGGCGGTCGAGGTTGCCCGTCGGCTCGTCGCAGAGGAGCAGGGTCGGCTCCAGGACGAGCGCGCGGGCCAGGGCGGCCCGCTGCCTCTCCCCGCCGGAGAGCTGGGCCGGCCGGTGATCGGCGCGCGCGGCGAGGCCCACCTGCTCGAGCAGCCCGCGCGCGCGGTCGAGGTGCTGTCCCGCGTCTCCGGAGACGAGGGTGGGCGTGAGCACGTTCTCCAGCACCGAGCACTGCGGCAGCAGGCAGTGGTCCTGGAAGACGAAGCCGACTTGCCGGTTCCTGAACGCCGCCAGCTCGGCCTCGGGCAGCGCGAACGGGTCGCGGCCGTCGAGCCTCACCGTCCCCGAGGTCGGCGGCTCCAGCGTGCCGAGGATGTAGAGCAGCGTGCTCTTCCCGCTCCCCGACGGGCCCATCACGGCGACGGCCTGGCCGCGCCGCAGCTCGAACGTCACGCCGGCCAGGATGGCAAGGGCGCCGCCCGGAGACGGATACTCCTTGCGCAGATCGGTGACCTGGAGATGTCCGCCCGTCCAAGATGTTGACTGTCCTACCATAAAGCGGCTACCCTCCGACCCTCATCCAAGGCAGGCAAGGGCTGATACAGTCGCGCCTCGTTCCATCGACGCTCGCGTTGGCGTTCCTCCCCGTGGCCGGGGCACCGGCCGCCCAGGAGGCCTTTGCCCCTCCGCGCCAGCCCCTGCGCATCGAGGCCCGCCGCGCCACGGGACCCATCTCGCTCGACGGCCGCCTCGACGAGCCCGACTGGGACGCGGCGCCCGTGGTGCGCGGCTTCCGCCAGATCGAGCCGCGGCAGGGCGAAAGCGCCACCTTCGACACCGAGGTCGCCGTCCTCTACGACGAGGAGCACCTCTACGTCGGCGCGCGCTGCTGGGACGACCAGGGCCCCGCGGCCGTGCGCGTGCGCAACCTGCGCCGCGATTTCGACTTCAGCACGGACGACGTGTTCGGCGTGAGCTTCGACACGTTCCGCGACGGGCACAACGCCATGGTGTTCGAGACGAACCCCTGGGGCGTGCGCCGCGACCAGGAGGTGCTCGACAGCGACGTGCAGGACCTGCAGTGGGACGCGGCGTGGCGCGTGCGCACCGAGCGCGGCCCGGAGGGCTGGACGGTGGAGATGGCCATCCCCTGGCACACCCTGCGCTACCCGCGGCGCGGAGGCAAGTGGAGCGTCAACTTCGTGCGCGTGATCCGCCGCCTCAACGAGACGACGGGCTGGTCGCCCTGGCCGCGCGCCTACAACCCGTACCGGATGAGCTACGCCGGCCTGCTGGTGGGGATCGAGCCGCCTCCGCCCTCCACGAACCTGCGCCTGCAACCCTACGCCGTGGCCAGCGACCGCCGCGGCGCGGGCGACGACGGCGGCGGCGTGGAGGTGGGCGGCGACCTCAAATGGGCGATCAACCCCGGCACCGTGCTCGACGTGACCGTGAACACCGACTTCGCGCAGGCCGACGCCGACCGGCAGGTGGTCAACCTCACGCGCTTCTCCGTGCTCTTCCCCGAGCAGCGGCCGTTCTTCCTGGAGAGCGCGAGCCTGTTCTCCGCCGGCCTGGAGCGGTCCGTGCGGCCGTTCTTCAGCCGGCGCATCGGGCTCGACGAGGACGGCACGCCGATCGCGATCCAGGGCGGCGCGCGCCTGACCCACCGGAACGGCCGGCGCAGCGCGGGCGCGCTCCTCGTGCGGCAGGCCGGCAACGACGCCTTCGCCTCCACCACGTTCGGGGTGGGGCGGTTCGTCCAGAACGTGGGCCGCGAGGGCCGGGTGGGGGCGCTGGTCACGACCCGGTTCGACGAGCCCGCGGCCGGCGGCCGCTCCGCCACCAACACCGTGGCCACGCTCGACGCCTTCCTCCGGCCCGGCGCCCACCTCTTCGTGAAGGCCATGCTCTCGGGCTCCACGACCAGCGGCGAGGGAGGCGACGGGATGGCCGCCTCGCTCGACTTCACGCACCTGGGCAACCGCGTGACCGGCGGCTGGCTCGGCGAATACGTGGGGCCGGACTACCTGCCCGCGGCCGGGTTCCTCCTCCGGCCCGACCTCATCCGCAACAACCCGGGCGTCACCTTCGACCTGCGGCCGCGCTGGAAGCCGCCGTTCGTGCGGCGGTTCGTGTTCCACAGCAGCGCGAACGTGTTCCACCGGGCCTCCGACGGCCAGTTCGAGGAGGCGCAGTGGTTCGTGCCGCTGCTCGGGGCGTATTTCAGCGACAGCGGCTGGTTCCTCTCCTACGTGGTGCCCAACTGGCAGCGGCTCGACCTTCCCTTCAGCCCGCTGCCCGGCCTGCGCGTGGAGCCCGGCCGTTACCAGTTCAACCGCTTCCTGGTCTCCACTTCGAGCGACACCTCGCGGCGCCTGGTGGTGCGCGGCGACTTCGAGACCGGCGCCTTCTACGACGGCCGCTCGCAGGTCCTGACCCTGGCGGCGGTGGCCACCCCCAGCCCGCGCGCGTCGCTGGCCCTGTCGTACACGCTCAACGCGCTCCAGGACATCGGCGTGGAGCGGGCGGACTCCACCACGCACCTCCTCGCGCCCACCTTGCGCCTGGCCTTCGATCCCAACCTCCAGCTCACGCTCTTCTACCAGCGGAACACGGCGGCCCGGCTCTCCACCTGGAACGCGCGGGTGTCCTGGGAGTTCCGGCCGCTCTCGTACGTCTACCTCGTCTACAACGACCACGCGCCCCTGGCCACGCCGTCGGGGCTGTTCATGGCCACGCCCGTCATGCCGGCCAACCGCCAGCTCATCCTCAAGGTCACGTTCAACAAACAGCTTTGATCGGACGAAGCGCTCCGCTTCGAGCGCCGACCGCGTTCCCGTCCGCTGGCGCGCGCAACGCGGCGTGCAGCCCGTGGTGGAAGTCCAGCTGCATTCGGCGGGCGATGCATCCCGGCTGGCGGCGTTGCTCCTCCCTTACATATCCCCGATATGCGCGGTCGTCGCGCCTTGCCCGCCGGGCGCCTCGCCCGCCTCGGTGCGACGCTGCACTTCCACCACGGGCTGCTAG
>DATKEG010000045.1:0-9456 GCA_035544515.1 Vicinamibacteria bacterium
CGCCCGCGGCGACATCGCGTCGGTACGCCGGAGCGTCATCGAGTCCCCGCTGCGGCGCTGGATCGACGTGAAGGGGTCCAAGCTGGGCGTGCGCTCCGTCCTCCCCGTCGCGTGGGAGCTGGTGCGCCTGACCACTTCCTACTCGCCGCGGGCCACGCGGGAGATCAGCGCGGGGTGAGGGGCGGGCCGGCGTCCTCCTTGCGCACGCAGCGGTAGCAGAGTCTCAGGGGAAGGAGGCCGAAGGGTGCGGCGCGTCTCGCGGTGATTCGCAGGTGTCTCGAGAGCAGCGTCCGGAACTCCGCGTCCGTCCAGGACTGGAAGTGGTGGGCGTCACCCCCCCAGTCGATCCGGAGGCCGAGCGCGCGATCCACCCGCGTCGCCCGGATCGCCCCCTTGACCCGGTCGATGAGTCGCTCGTTCGGAATGGTGATCACGGCGACGCCCGCGGGCTTGAGGAGTCGGGCGATCGACGCCAGGATCGCATCGGGATCTTCCGTGTGCTCGAGGACTTCGGTGCAGATGATCCGGTCGAAGCTGGCTGGAGAAAGCGGTAGCTCCTGAACCTCGCCCTTCAGGAAACGCACCTCCCGCCCCGCCAGACGGCGTTTGGCCAGCTCCAGGTAGACATCGGACACGTCGACTGCCGTGCAGCTCGCTCCGCCGAACATCTCGAGCACGTGCCCGCCGCCGACGCCGATCTCCAGCACCTCGAGGTCCTCGTGGGGCCCGACCATGTCCCGGATGATGGAGAGCCGCCGGGATTCGGTGAACCGGATGGGCCAGGGAGAGCGGGCGTAGTAGTCGTCGATCGGGTGCTCGGTGGCGAGGCGGTCGTTGAGCGCCTCGATGTCCTGATCGGCGAAGCGGTGCCTCGCGGCCCGCTGCCCCGCGTGCTCGTCGTTCATCGCTCCTCCGTCCGGATCTGGCCGGGAGGCCTCGCCCTCCGACGCGGCGCCGGCGCGCCCCGGGGGTCATTCGACATCGGACAACCGGAGCTCGGCTACCGTGTCGTACGCCGTCATGTGGACTCGCGCCCCGTCGAAGAACCGTTCCTCGTGGATCACGGCGATGCGATGAAGCGGCTCCTCGTAATCGTACGCGTCCGCGGTGCGGAACCGCTGGAAGTGGAAGGGGGGGGCGAGGACTCCGAGGATCCGGTTGGGCCGGCCGCGTCGGACCCGCTCCCGGGTCGACCTCTCGACGAACCGGTGGAACTGCGCCGCCGCTGCGCTGTCGGTCTCCACTACTCCGAATCGCTCCCGGAGGAGCGGCACATCAGCGAGGTCGGCCTCCTGGAGCGCCATCGTCGCCTCGTGGCCCGGCATGGTGCCGTACGTCCCGCCGAGAATCGGCCCGTCGACGAGGAATCCGAAGGTGGCTTGCGTCATCACGATGTCGTAGGGGGCGAAGAATCGACCGTCCAGCGTGTACTCCGCGCCGCTCTCGCCGGTCGCGCGCAGGGTGAAGATGTTCATCACGCGGGAGTCGAACCAGCCGAAGTTGATGGTGGCGAACAGCCACGGGCCCAGCCCGATGAGCGCGACCCCGGCTGCGGCGCGGACGCCGCCGAACGGCGGAGGGATAGTGCCCTCCCAACCGGCCCGCTGGGCCAGAAGCGCGATCAGGATCGCGTCGACGGCGGCCCACTGCCAGAACAAGATGCCGCTCGCGAGCGCGATCATCGCGTGCAGGAGGATGAAGGCGGCCAGGATCAACCGCGTCAACCGCCGGTGGGCCAGCAAAAGTATGGCCGATCCTTCGATGACAACCGTCGCCAGGTTCATGAGAGGCTCGAACGGGCGCAGCGCGTTCGCCAGCCGCGCCGCGCCGGCGTCCCCGACCGGGCGGAGCCAGCCCGAGCTGTGGTACGCGGAGGCGAGCAGGTTGGAGAGCGGGTTGTCCGTGATCCAGGACCAGGGCCGTGGGCCGATGGTCAGCTTCTCGACGGCCGCCGACCAGTAGTGGGCGCCGGCGAGTACGAGCGCGCAGAAGAGGAACACGCCGGCCCTGGGCCGCCGGAAGAGCGAGACCCACGCGAGGGCGACGAAGAGCGCGAGCAGGTCCACGGGCAGGCGCTTGTCCGGCCAGTGCCACCCGCCGCCGACGACGCCGGCGCTCAGTTGGCCGAAGAGCAGCATCAGGAGAAGAGTCGCCGGCACCAGCAGGGCCGGCCTCCATGCGCCCGCGACCAAGCAGGCCGCGAGCAGGAGGCGATCCGGCACGTACGCCGAGCCGAAGTACGCATTGTAGGGCATGAACAGCGCGGACCAAGCGAGGATCGCCGCGCACCCGAGGGACAGGGCCCGCACCCGCCCGGCCGGGTCGATACGCTCCCACGTGAGCCGCCGGGCGCCGATCATGACCGGCAGGACGAGGAGGGCGACCGCCAGGAGGGTGGGCGGATCGCGGATCGCGCGAGCCAGCAGGAACGCCGATTCGTACACCTCTTCCCGCGGGTGCGTACCGCCCGCGATCACCAGGAGCGCGAGCCTGTGCGCCACCAGCAGGAGGCCCGCGTCCAGGAGGAACGCGGCGTCCGACCGCCACGACTTAGCCAACCGCCTTCCTCGTCAGCGCCCCGCCCCCCTCCTGGAAATCGATCTCAAGCTGCGAGAGGCTGCCCTGGTGCTTGCCAGTGCGGCCCAGCGGGATCTCGTCCACGAAGGACACGTCGATGCCCGTGCCGCGTCCAAGGTGCTCCGCCAGGCGGCGCAGGAGGAGGGCGAACTCCCCGTCGGTGAAGCGCAGTCCCTTGACGATCCGGAGCTGGATCCGGTCGGGCTCGCTCTGGACCACCTGGTACTGCCGGACGAGGTGGTCGTAGTCCTTGAAGAAGTGCGCGAAAAACGTCCCCGGAAGGTACGTCCCCTCGCTCGTGACGATGATCGCCTGCACGCGTCCCTCGATGCGCCCCATGCGCGGCAGGCCCCGGCCGCACGGGCAGGGCTCCGAGGCCGCCACGGCCTCTGCGAGATCGCCGATCCGGTAGCGGATGAGGGGCATGCTGAGGTTGGTCAGATCCGTGATCACGACCTCGCCCAGCTCGCCCGGCGCCACGGGCTCGCCGTCCTTCAGGATCTCCACGACGTAGCTCTCCGCGACGACGTGGTAGCCCGCGTGCGCCTCGCACTCGTAGGCGATCCCCGAGAACTCGCGGCTCCCGTACTTGTCGAACACCTCGCAGCCGAACGCCTCCTCGATCGCGATGCGGCTGGACTCCGGCAGGATCTGCGCGGACGACATGACGGCCCTCACCGGGAAGGCGGCCCCCTTCCTGGCGGAGACGTAGCGGGCCAGCAGGTTGAACGACTCTGCGTATCCGTCGATCAGCACGGGCGAGAAACGCCTCAGCCGCGCGAGGCTGCGCGGGAGCGTCGCCTTCGACATCTGGTAGGCGGGGATGAATAGGCGCCGGCTCAACGCCGCGTTCAGGCGCTCGCGGACGACCTGCGTCCAGCTCATGCCGATGGTTTGGTGCCACAGGCGCGCCTGGCGGTCGCCGAAGCGGTAGCCCGTCCACTCCTGGCCGCGCAGCGTCGCCGCCCACCGGGTCTCGAGCTGCTCCTGGTCGGCGTAGCAGAAGAACGGCTCGCCGGTCGACCCGCTTGTGTGGACCTTCAGCATCCGGCGCTTGTCGTGGTTCCTCGACAGCAGGTCGAAGTAGATGTTGCGCCGGATCTCCTCCTTGGTCAGCAGGGGCAGCTCGCGCAGGTCCCCGACCGTGCGGATGTCGGAGGGCGTGAGGCCGCGCTCGTCCATCGCCTCGCGGTAGTACGGCACGTGGTGGTAGGCGTGCCGGATCACGCGGCGTAGCTTGATGTCCTGCACCTCGCGGATTTGGCCGGGCGACAGCCACTGGCTCGCCGACAGCTCCTGGTAGGCCACCCGCGCCTGCCGCGAGATCATCCACATGTGGGCCGGGGCCAGCGCGAAGTAGAGGTCGAACAACGCCTTGCGCCAACCCCGCATCGCCTCCGGCGCGCGCGCCGGCGGGTTCTCCCGCAGGTAGCTCGCGAGCAGCGACTCCCTGCGCGGGAACAGGCGGAACTCGGTGAACGCCTTCGCCAGGTCGAGGAGGACCTGCGCGATCAGCTTCACGGGGAAACGGGGAATGAAGGACTTGCCCACCAGGCGGCTCTCGAAGAGCGTCTCCATCTCCGCGATCGAGTAGCCCTTGGAGGCCGCGGACACCGTGATGAAGGTCTGGAAGTGCGCGTACCGGAAGCGGTGGCGCAGCGCGTCGGCCATGGTGTCGCGCAGCGCCATGACGAAGCCCGACTTGTTGTCCCGCAGCCGCATGCCGAAGGAGGCGTTGAGCAGGAAGTTGAGGAACTTGCTCAGGGTGTAGCGCGAGTTGCGGAGCCGCCCGATCGAGCTGCGGTAGCCCTGCACCATGTCGGCGTTGCTGTGGAGCAGCTCCCGGTACAGGCGCGGCACGTCCTCGGGGACGTACTGGAGGTCGGCGTCGATGAAGCAGACGAAGCGGCCCCGCGCGGTTTCCACTCCGCTCCGCCACGCGGCCTCGATGCCGCGGTTCTCGGCATGGAACACCCCCCGCACCCGCCCGTCCCGCTGCGCGGCCCGCCGGATGGCGCTGGCCGTGCCGTCCATGCTACCGTCGTCCACGAGCACGATCTCGCCGTCCACGCTCCTGTGGTCGAACGCGTCCAGCAGGCGCTGGACGAGCTCGGGGATGTTCCCCTCCTCGTTGTAGCAAGGCGCGACGACGGTGATCTCGCGCGTCATGGTCGGTCCTCCTCCCTCTCGGCCCCTCGTCCCACGCCTTCGTCTCTTCCGCCGATGTCCGCGCCCTGGCCCGCGCCCTGGCCGTGGTAGTCGGCCCGCCACACGCGGCGCAGCCCCTCTTCCAGGGGCGTCTCGGCGCTCCAACCTAGCGCGGCCTCCGCCCGCTCCGTGGCGCCGTATCGTTCGGTCCCGGCCGTCCAATCGGGCGGGCCGTGCTCGGGGCGCAACGGGCTGCGAGCCGCCGCCAGCATGGCGTCCGTGAGGTCGATGATCGAGGTCGCCTTCCCCGACGCGACGTTGATGGGCGAAGGCAGGCCGCGGCCGCCCATCGCGCGCACGGTCGCCTCCACGATGTCGTCCACGTACACGTAGTCGAGCGCCTGCCGGCCGTCGCCGTGGATGCGCGGCGGGGCGCCGCCCGCGATGCGCTCGAAGTTCACCGGGATGACGCTGCGGTACCCGCCGGCGAGGCCCTGTCCCGGCCCGTACGCGAAGAAGTAGCGCAGGGAGACCCCCTCGACGCCGGTGCGCGCGACGGTGTGGGCGAGGAGGTGCTCCCCGCAGAGCTTGCTCGCGCCGTACACGGTCGCGGGCCGCGCGACCTCGTCCTCGTGCATGGCGCCGTCCGCCATGCGGCCGCAGGCGTACAGCGACGACGAGAACACGATTGCGCCGACCCCGGCGTCCGCCGCGTCGTCGAACAGGCGGCGCGTCCCCACGACGTTGGACAGCAGCAGGTCGTCGGGCTGGTCGAGCGCCTGGTTGTGCTTCTCGGCCGCGAGGTGCGCCAGGACGTCGATGCCGGCAAGCTCGGGCGCGAGGTCCCCGGGCGGGTCGAAGCCGATGCCGTGGCGCACGAGGCGGACGGCGGGGTTTTCGATCCACGGCGGCCTCTCGCGGCCGTGGCGGAGGTGGTCCACGACCACCACCCGCGCGGCGCCCAGCGCGAGCAGGCGCGCGACCAGGTGGGTGCCGATGAACCCGCAGCCGCCCGTCACCATCACGGCGCGGCCGCGCAGGGAGGCCGGGTCAGCGCTCATAGAGCCACCACGGCGGAGACGCGACCCGCAGGGAGGGCGTCTCGGGTGCGCCGGAGAAGACCCGCTCCGTCGGATCCTCCTCCGAGCGCACGAGGAACAGGTCGTACCGCTCGCCCCGGAAGTCCTGCCACGAGAAGCCGTCGGGATCGTTCGGCAGGTCGTAAAGCCCCGGCGCGTGCCCGGGCGCGTACGGGAACGGCGCCGGGAAGTACTCGGCGAATGAGAAGTCGGTGATCCCCCCCACCTCCGAGGCGTACCAAGCGCCCGAGTGGAGGTGGATGTCGTAGTCGTAGTGGGACGAGCCGGGCTCGAGGGGGACGTAGAGCATCCGGCGGTCCGGGGGTGCGCCCTCGAGCACCGACGCCAGCGTGTCCTCGCGCGCGTGCGCCACTGCGGCCCAGGCGGACTCGCCCAGCATCACGAGCGTCACGGCGAGCGCTGCCAGGCGCCAAGGCCTCACGCGTGCGGGTGCGCTGGCCGCCTGCGCCGAGCCCTCTCTCCGCTCCCGAGCCGCGCCCTGCCGCGGCCTCTCCGCCGCGCCCTCCCGACGCCCCCCGCCCGGCCGCGCCAGTGCGATCAGCACGCAGGGCAGCAGCAGCGCGGCGAAGCGCGGGTAGACGAGGCCCGTGCCCATGAACGACAGCGGCGCTGCGAGCAGCACGCCCGCGCATGCGATCGCCGGCGCCCAGTCGGAGATCCTCCCGGACGGCCGCGCGCCGTCCAGGAAGGGGTACGCGAGCAGGAACGTCCCGCCGGCCAGGGTGAGCAGCGACGAGAAGTAGCCGAACGGGAGCGTCACCATCAGCAGTAGCCGGTGCAGCCCGGCGTCCCACACGTTCGGCGTGGTGCTGTCGGCGACGCCCGTGCGCACGGCGAGCAGCCACAGCACGACGAGCGGCAGCGGGGACGCGAGCGCGGCGAGGCCCGCGCCCTTCCACCGGATGTCCAGCCGGGCGAGCACCACGGCGAGCCCCGCCGCGCCGGTCGCGAACGCGAACGCGAGCGCATGGAAGAAGAACATCACGACGGCGCCGGCCGCGAGCGCCGCGGCGAGCGGGAGCGTCGGGGCCGCGATGAAGCGCCGTGCGAGGAGCAGCAGCGCCAACGCCAGCGGCATGGCGACCAGGAAGTTGTAGAAGCCCCAGTGGAACGGGAAGCTGGCCAGCGTGGCGAAGACCGGCACGAGCCACCAGTCGTCGCCCCCGGTCCGGCGCACGTGCGCGAGGGTCACCAGCACCAGGCCGATCAGCGCCGCGGAGAGGATCACCTTGAGGGCGGTCCGGGCCGGCACGAGCCGCGCGGCCGCGAACGCGACGGCGTAGCCGCCGATCACCGGCGTGAAGTAGTTCGTTCTGAAGCGGTCCGAGAACGGCCCCTGCCCTCCCTCGACGTGGTCCACGTAGAGCGCCACCTGGGCGGCGTGCTGGGGCAGGTCCGTCATCGGTGGGTACCGCGGCACCCAGACCGGCACCAGCGCGAGCGCGCCGCACAGCACGCACACCGCCTGGAAGAGTCGCCGCCGCTGGCCCGTTTCGCCCATCCCCTCCGCCCCTTCGTCCCCGGCTCCCGGCCCGCTACTCCATCAGCCGGGGCTGCTCGCGCCGCTCCTCCCCTTCCTCCTCGCACCGCGCCATGTCCTCGCGCGCCTCATCGCCCGTTGCGCCCGGGCGGCCCCTGGCGATCACCGCGGCCGTACCGTCGCAGCGCCACAGCGCCCAGCCGGGCTCCCCAACGAGGTGCTCGGCCAGCTGCGATTTGGGCGGCACGAGCACGAGGCGGATGCCCCGCTCCTCGAGCGCCCGCTTCCACCCCGGCCGCGCGTTCACGATCTCAAGGTACTCGTCGAGCAGGCCTGGCGTGTAGAGGAGCCCGTCGATGTAGACCGGCTGCTCCGGCCACGAGTAGACGATGTAGCCGCCCCAGATCATCTCGTTGAACAGCGGTCCCTCCAGCCCGGCTTCGCGCGCCGCGCGCACGGACTCGATCGGGAAGTACTCGGGGGAGAAACCGTTCACCAGCACCTGCGCGCGGCCCACGCGCCCCTCGTTGGCGGCGACGAGCGCGAGCGCCAGCGCGAACGCGAACGAGATCCACGTCGGGCCCTCCGCCGCCTTCCGGACCGTCAGCGCGGACGTCCGCACGAGCGACCGGAGGCGCGGGTACGCCAGCACCAGCCAGATCACGACGAGCGGCCAGGCCACCACCATGAACAGCGCGATGTTCCGGACCGAGTACAGCGCGTAGTACGTGGACGCGACGACGACCAGGATCCAGCGGAGCGGCATGCGCCGCGGGGTCGCGGCGGCGGCGAACAGCGTGCCCAGCAGCACCAGCAGGAACGGCGTGGTGAAGCCCCAGTGGAAGTCGGGCGACTCGAACTCGTTGATCCGGTCGATGATGTCCGCGTTGCCGAGCAGCCCGAGCACCTCGACGTGGTGCAGCGGCCCGCTCGGGTTGACGAGCGTGGCCAGCGCGGCCACGAGCAGGAACGCCGTCGTGCGCCGCACCTGCGGGTCCGCGCGCACGGCGGCCAGGCGGCCGCCCGCGCCGCCGGTCCACGCCGCGAGGACCGCCGCCGCCAGGTAGAGGCCGATCAGCATGAGCCCGAAGAAGAAGCCGCCGTGGAGATTGACCCACACCACGAACAGCGGCGCCAGCCACCACGCCTTCGCGCGCGGGGTCTCCAGCAGCAGCAGCAGCGCGGCGGCCAGGTACCACGTGAACAGGTGGGAGCGGCCCAGCCAGTGCAGCGCGGACCCGGCGGCGCCGATCGCCGTGGCCGCCAGCGCCACGTAGGCGTGCGCCCCCTCCCGCACCAGGAGCCGGAACTGGAGGGTGAAGACGAGGCCGATCACGATCCCGCACAGGGCGAGGACGCCGGCCAGCCCGCCCGCGCCGTGCGCGAGCGCCAGCACGACCTCCCCGCCCCACGCGTGCCCGAGGAAAGGCTCGCCCGCCATCGTGTAGGTGGGCGCGTAGGTATCGGGCACCCCACCCGCGGCGAGGATCCGCTCGCCCATGCGGATGTGGCTGGCGAGGTCGCCGTCGCCGGTGAGGATGATGAGCGGAGCGGCGAAGACGACGATGCAGGTGAGGCCGACGAAGATCACATCGGCGAGGGACGGCAGCAGCCACTCGACCCGGCTTACCGCCGCGGGGCCCGCGGGCCCGGATGGATCAGGCATCCACCGCGGTACCGGTGACTTCCTCTCCACCCTCCACCGCGCTGCCGTCGGAGACGATCGTGACCCGTAGCGCCCGCGACCAGCGCGCCCGCTGGTCGGTTGCGTGGTCCTCGCCGACCTCGTTGCGGTCGGCGAAGACGCGGCCCAGGACGGTGTCGGCGCCCTCGGTATCGCCGAGCTCCATGAGGTGCTCGCCGATCATCTCGCGGATCGCCTCCTGGTCGGTCGTCTCGGCCATGATGCGCAGCCGCTCGGCGGCGTAGGCGTCGTTGTTCTTGGCCTTGGCGGCCTTGACGTACAGGCCGATCTCGCGCCTGGCGTCGTCGGCGAGGCCGTCGAACTGAGAGTGCTCCAGGCCCTCCGCGAGCGACAGGAAGGCGAGCGTCCCGCGCGCGCGGACGACGTCGGGGTACAGCTCGATCAGGCGCCGGCAGATCGACGCGGCGCTGTCGTAGTACCCGGTGCCGAGGTAGGCATCCACCGCG
>DATKEG010000046.1:0-3375 GCA_035544515.1 Vicinamibacteria bacterium
GCCACGTCCACGGGCACGCCCAGGGCGATCGACACCACGAGGGCGGAGGCGTAGAGGATCACGCCCAGGGAGAGCCCGCGCGTGAGCAGGAACGTGCCGGCCAGGGCGCGGCGCGTGCCGGGGCCGAACCGGCGGTCCGCGTAGCGGTAGATCGACGAGCCGGGCACCGAGCGCAGGGCCGGGAGGAGGAGCGCCACCACGAGCAGCATGGCCAGGGGCAGCCCCAGCTCGTATTGCAGCCATCGGAGCCCGCCTCCCTCGCGGAGCGCCACGAACGCGGGCGCGCCCACCAGGCTCACCGCGCTCGCCTGCGTGGCCAGGATGGAGAGGGCGAGCAGCGTCCCGCCCATGCGCCGCCCGGCGAGGAAGTAGTCTTCCCCGGTCTTCTGGCGGCGGGCCAGCGCGTAGGAGAGGCCGAGCAGGCCGCCGAGATAAACCGCGACGATGCCGAGGTCGAGAGCCGAGAGTGCCAGGGTCAGAGCGCGCCATGATACCGCCCTCGGCCCCGATGGGCGGGTAGAATCCGTCTCGCCCCGAACATGCGCCGGCGGCCAGGCCGGCAAGGAGGGAACGTGAAGCGCCGAGACGTCCTGAAAGCCGCCGCCCTGGGGGCCGTGATGGGCCGCGACCTGGCGCGGGGCCAGGATACGCCGCCCCGCTCCGCGCCGAGCGACCGCATCCGTGTCGGGATGATCGGTGTCGGAGGCTTCGGCTACGGGAGCAACCTGCCGGACTTCCTGCGGAACCCGGACGTGGACGTGGTGGCCATCTGCGACGTGTTCGAGCCTCACCTCGAGCGGGCCGTGGCCCGGGCCGGCGGCAAGGCGAAACGCCATCGCGACTACCGGCGGCTGCTCGACGACCGCGAGATCGACGCCGTGGTGATCACGACACCCGAGCACTGGCACGCGCTCATGTGCATCGACGCCTGCGACGCCGGCAAGGACGTCTACGTCGAGAAGCCCGCGGGCCATCACATCCGGGACAGCCGGCTCATGGTCGAGGCGGCTCGGCGGCACGACCGCGTGGTCCAGGTCGGCACGCAGCAGCGCTCGGGGGCCCACTTCCAGCGCGCGGTGAAATACGTGCGCGAGGGCCGCATCGGCGACGTGCACTACGCGGCGTGCTGGAACCACACGCCGCGGCGCGCGCCCCGTCCCACCGTGACCGGGGGCCCGCCGCCGGGCATGGATTGGGACCTCTGGCTCGGCCCCGCGCCGAAGCTGCCCTACGACGAGGTGTGGAGCGTGGGCCGCCGGGGCTACTGGGACTTCTGGGGCGGGATGATCACGGAGTGGGGCTCGCACCTGACCGACATCGTCCTGTGGGCGATGGAGGCGCAGGGGCCGCAGAGTGTCGTGGCCGCGGGCGGCCAGTTCTTCGACAAGGTGGGCGAGATCCCGGACACGCTCCAGGTCAGCTACACCTATCCGACCTTCCTCTTCCACTATTCGGTCCTGAACCACAACACGTACGGCCTCAACGGCGACCGGGGCGCGGCGCGCTTCGGCAGCTACGGGATGCAGTTCCACGGGACCAAGGGCACGCTCTTCGTGGACCGCGAGGGGTTCTCCATCACGCCGCAGACGACGCGGCACGAGGAGCCGCCCGCGACGGTGCCCGGGCCCGCGGGCGAGAGCCGCCCGGCCGGCTTCTACTACACGACCGAGGTCCTGGCCGAGCAGTCCGACACCTCCGACCAGCACGGCCCGCACGTGCGCAACTTCCTCGACTGCGTGAAGAGCCGGAAGCGGCCCGCCGCCGACATCGAGGCCGGCCACTTCGCCAATACCGTCTGCCGGCTCGGCAACGTCGCCTACCGCATCGGGCGGAGGCTGGAGTGGGACGCCGCGATGGAGCAGGTCGTGGGTGACGCGGAGGCCAACCGGCTCGTGGCGGGCACCTACCGCGAGCCCTGGAAGCCGAAGGGGCTCTGATGAGGCGCGCCGCCGGCCTTCTCCTGCTCGCGTTCCTCGCCGCCGGCACGGCTCCACCGGACCAGTCCGCCGGCCGGAGCCTGCGCTTCGCGAAGAAGCCGCTCTTCGTCGGTCCCTACGAGAGCGCCACGGTGGGCGACCTCGACCGCGACGGGCACCTTGACATCGTGTACGGGCCCTATTGGTTCGCCGGCCCCGACTTCGTCCCGCGGCCCTTCCGTCCGAACCACACGTCGAAGGAATACCATCGCGCCAACAGCGACCACGTCTACGACGTGGACAAGGACGGCTGGCCCGACATCATCGCGGGTGGCTGGGGCGAGGACGGGATCTACTGGTACCGCAACCCCGGCCGCGGCGCGGCGGAGCGGGGCCGGCCCTGGGAGATGCACCAGCCCTGGGAGGCCCACCTGCTCTCCCGCACGCGCGGGCACATGGAGATGTTCGCCCTCCACGACTTCGACGGCGACGGCGTGCCCGAGCTGCACTCGGCGTGCTACCGCAAGAAGGAGCCGCTCGAGGTGTGGCGCTGGACGACGACCGCCGAGGGCAGGCCGGCGCTCACGCCCTTCGTCCTCGGCGCCGAGGGCGGCGGCCACGGCTTCGCGTTCGGCGACGTCAACGGCGACGGCCGCGAGGACGTGCTCACCGAGATCGGCTGGTACGAGAGGCCGGCGGGAGACCCCTGGGCCGGCCCCTGGAAGCTCCACCCGGAGACGGCGCTTCCCCACCCGAGCTGCCCGTTCGTGGTGAAGGACCTGAACCGCGACGGCCGGCTCGACATCATCTTCGGCCGCGGCCACGACGTCGGCCTCTACTGGTGGGAGCAGCAGGCGCCCGGGCCCGACGGCACGACGGTGTGGAAGCAGCACGTGATCGACGAATCGTGGTCGCAGGCCCACGCCCTCGCCCTGGCCGACCTCGACGGCGACGGCGAGGAGGAACTGATCGCGGGCAAGTGCATCTGGGCCCACGAGGGCGGCGATCCGGGCGCGCTCGAGCCTCCGGCCGTCTATTACTACCGCTGGGACCGCGCGGCCTCGCGCTTCACCCGCCACACGATCGCCGCGCCGGGCGAGAACGTCGCGCTCGGCCGGCAATACAGCGTGGCCGACCTCGACCGCGACGGCCGTCTCGACCTGGTCGCCCCGAGCGAGCTGGGCCTGTGGGTGTTCTTCAACCGCGGCTACTAGGAGGCCGACCGGGCGGGCTCGACGACCACCTTGTGCCCGACACGCCGCACGGCCGCGTCGAAGGCCGCTGCCACCTCGGCGAGCGGGAAGCGATGCGTGACCAGCGAGCGGACGTCCACCTGGCCGCCGGCCACGAGACGGATGGCCCGCGGGTAGACGTGCCCCATCCGGCGAGCCAGGGCGATGGTGAGGCCCTTGCGGCGCGCGGTGCCCGCGAGGAAGGACGTCCGCGTCTCGGCGGGGAT
>DATKEG010000047.1:0-50741 GCA_035544515.1 Vicinamibacteria bacterium
CCTACCGCACGCTCTTCACCCTGGTGCTGGGCCTCGCGCTCGGGTTCCTGCGCGTGCGCACGGGCTCGCTCGCGGCCTGCGTCGTGGCGCACGCCGTGCTCAACGCGCTGACCTTCGCGGTGGTGCCCTTTGCCGACGATCCGTCGCAGGGGTTGCCCGACCCGCGTCCCGCGCTCGGCCTGGGCCTGCTGCTCGCGGGCTCGGCCGCCAGCTGGATCGTGCTGCGCCAACTCCCGTCTTTGACTCCCCCCACCGCGCCCCCTAGACTCGGCACATGACTCGAAGGGGCCTCTTCCTTGCCGCGGCCGCGCTGGCCGCGCTGTCGCTGTCGCCGGACCCGACGCGCGGGGCGGGCGTGCTGCGCGTGGCCGCCCTCGAGCGCGCGCCGCTCCCCGGCGCGGCGTGGGCCCGGCCGGACGAGGTGGTCGTGGCCCTCACCGACACCGCCGACGACGACGACGCCGCGCGCGTGATGTGGGAAGCCGGCGGGGCGCGCGCGCAGCGCAGCGCGTACGGTCCGCGCTTCCGCCTCACGCTCGACGCGGGCTTCACGGTGGAGGAGGCGATGCGCCGGCTGCGGCAGATGCCGGAGGTCGCCTACGTCGAGCCCAACTACATCGCCCGCGCCTCGCAGACGCGGCCGGGGCACTTCGCGCCGAACGACGAGTTCTACCGCTTCCAGTGGAACATGAAGATGCTCGACGCGGAGAGGATCTGGGGCATCCAGAAGGGTGACCGGTCGGTGGCGGTGGCCGTGCTGGACACCGGCGTCGCCTACGAGAACTTCGGCCCGTTCCGCAAGGCGCCCGACTGGGGCGACACGGTCTTCCTGCCCGGGTTCGACTTCGTCAACCGGGACAGCCACCCCAACGACGACGACGGCCACGGTACGCACGTGGCGTCCACCATCGCGGAGGCGGCCGACAACGTGGAGGGCGTGGCCGGACTGGCCTTCGAGTGCGCGATCATGCCGGTGAAGGTGCTCGACGCCGCGGGAGAGGGGTCGTTCTTCGACATCGCCGAGGGCGTCGACTACGCGGTCAACTTCACGCAGGGCGGCGAAAGGCCGGTCAAGGTCATCAACCTGAGCCTGGGCGGGCCGGGCGAGAGCCGCACGCTGCGCGAGGCCATCGACCGCGCGGTGGCCGCCGGCATCACGGTGGTGGCGGCCTCGGGCAACGAGAACTCGTCCTCGGTCGAGTTCCCGGCCTCCCTGCCCTCGGTCATCGGCGTGGGCGCGGTGGACCAGCGCAAGGTGCGCGCGCGGTACTCGAACTACGGCAGCGCGCTCGACCTGGTCGCGCCGGGCGGCGACGTGCGGCGCGACGACGACCGTGACGGCTTCCCGGACGGGGTGGCACAGCAGACCCTCGATCCGGACGCGGTGGCGGCGGGCCGCTACGGCGCCTTCGGCTACTTCCTCTTCAACGGTACGAGCATGGCCGCGCCCCACGTCTCCGCGGCTGCGGCCCTGCTGTACAGCCAGGGCATCACCAGCCCGGCGGCGATCCAGCGGGCACTGGAGCAGACGGCGGAGGACCTCGGCCCCCCCGGCCGCGACGACCAATACGGCCACGGTCTCATCCGGCCGGTCGAGGCGCTGAGGGGTCTCGGCCTGAACCGGTAGTCGGCCGGCGGCTACCCTGGCCCCTGGATCTTCCGGAGGGCTTCCTCGGCCGACCCGCGCAGGAAGTCCACCTTCGCGGCCGCCACGAGCGCCGGGATCGCGGAGCGCGCGGGGGGCCCCACCGCGCCGAGGGCCTTGCACGACCACAGCCGCACGTTCGCATCCGCGTCCGTGAGCGCCTGGACGAGCGCGGGGACGGCCGGAGCCGCCTGCCGCCCGGCGCTCTCGAGGGCCATGGCCACGGAGAGCCGCACTTCCGCGTCGGGGTCACGCAGCGCGTCGGCGAGGCTGGGCACGGCCGCGCCCATGCGGGTGCCCAGGCCCCACAGCGTGGAGGCGGCCGCCCGCCGCACGCGGGGCTCCGCGTCCCTGAGCAGGGCCGCCACCGCCGGCACCGCGGGCTCCCCGATGTCGATCAGCGCCCGGGCGGCCGACCCGCTCGCTTCCGCGTCGGGGCTCCTGAGCTTCTCCACGAACTCCGCGATGCGGTCTTCCGGCTTCTTCCGGCAGCCCGCGGACGCGGCCACGGCGAACGCCATCAGGACGGCGGCAGCTCTTCTCATGCGCCCTCCCTGCGGCCCCGATTGTAGACTGGCCGCATGCCGGTCCCTACGCCGGAGCTGGCCCTTCGCCTGCCCGACCTGCCGAGGCTGGTGGAGACGCGCGCCATGCTCCTGTCGGGCGCGTGCGAGGTGGTCGGAGACACCGCGCGCGGCGATTACGTGGTGCGCAGCCTCGAGAACCCGCTCGCGGCGATCGTGGGCCGGCCGGCGGCAGCGGCGGTACGCGAGGCGGCCGCCAGGGGCGGACCCGTGGAACTCCTCTGCGGCGAGGATGCAGTCGAGGGGACCGTGGCGGCGCTTCCCGGGTGGTGCGCGAGTCCGGCCGCGGTCCACGTGCTCGAGACGCAAAGCCCGGCCCTCGCCCGGGCGGCGGCCGACGTGCGGCTCGTCGGCGCCGAGGAGCCTCTCTTTCTCTCTCACCTGCCGGGGCCCCTGCGTCAGGAGCTTGCGGCCGCCCGGCGCCGATCGCCGTTCGCCGTCGCCTTCGACCACGACCGGGCGGTCTCGTTCGCCTACGCGCCCTGGCAGACGGAAGCGCTCTTCGACATGTCGATCGACACCCTCGACGGTCACCGGCGGCGCGGCCTGGGCGCCGCCACCGCCGGGCTGCTGATCCAGCACGTGCTCGCGCTGGGCAAGCGGCCCGTGTGGGGGGCCCTGGAAGACAACGTCGCGTCCCTGCGCCTGGCCGCGCGCCTCGGGTTCGTGCCGGTGGACCGGATCTTTGTGCTCTCCCACGAGGAGGATGCCGAATGAGGAACGTGACCCTGCGGGCCATCATGGCCGTGAGCGTGGCGGGGGCGGCCTGCGCCAAGGGCGAGCAATCGCCGCCGAGCCCGCCCGTGGATTCCGTCGCCGCCACCCCGAGCCCTACGCCCCCACCCACGCCCACGTCGACGGAGGCGACGGTGGAGGCGGAGGCACCGGCAGCGGCGAAGCCACCAGAGGGCCGCCTGTCCGCGTCACCCGAAGCCGAGGCAGCGTGCGTCGACCGGTGGCTCGCCGCGCGTGGCCTGGACCCCTACGGACACCCGCGCGGGACGATGTATACCGGCGGCACGCCGCTGTTCGACGAGCGCACCGGCGAGCGCGTGGACCGGCTGCAGTACGTCTACAAACGCCAGCCCCTGGCCCGCGCGGCCTGCCGGCCGACCGCGGTGCACTGAGCGGCGACGGCACCAGGGATCATGATCCGGGTGGAGCGCCCCGCCGTCTGCCGGGCGGAGCAACTGGAAAGAAGACGATGTCCCCTCTCAAGGTATGATCGGCTACGGATGGAGCACGATTGAGCGACCGCCGCCGCCTCCGCGGCCGGAGCGCGACCCTCCTGGCGGCGGTGATCCTGGCCCCGCTCGGCGCCGCGCGCGCGGGGGCGGGCGAGCTGGGCCTCTCGGCCGACAGCGGCTACTTCCACCTGACGAACTCGCGACAGTCCGCGCAGGCGGTCTTCGGCGGCGCGGGCGGCTTCACCGGCGGCGGCGCGCTCCGGTACGGGTTCGGCAGCGGGTTCTTCGTGGCCGCGGGCGCACGGTACTTCGAGCGCACGGGCGAGCGCGTGTTCGTCGCCGAGGCGGGAAGCCCCGTGTTCCGCCTCGGCCATCCGCTGAAGGTCCGCATGATCCCCATGTACGCGCTCGTGGGCTACCGGTTCGAGCGCCGCCGCGGGGTCCCGCTCGTGCCCTACGTCGGCCTCGGCGGCGGAGCGACCAGCTACCACGAGGAGAGCGAGATCGGGGGGCTGACGGAGGGCGTCCTCGACCAGACCAAGGGCGCCGGTTACGGCGTCCTGGGCCTCGACTACGGCCGCGGCGCCGTGCGGTTCGGCATCGAGATGACGTACTCGATCGTGCCTGACTCGGCGGGGCTCGGCGGCGTCTCGAGCGTCTACGGCGAGGACGACCTCGGCGGCTTCACCGTGGTGGGCAAGCTGACGTTCGTGCCCTGACCCCGGTCACGGGGACCGCTTCCCGAGCCCCATCTCCTCGAGGACGCCCGGGTCTTCCCGCCAGCGCTCGCGCACCTTCACGAAGAGGCCCAGGTACACCCGGGTCCCGAGGAAGCCCTCGATCTCGCGGCGCGCGGCCGTGCCGATGGACTTGAGCATGGCCCCGCCCTTGCCGATCAGGATCGCCTTCTGGGTGGCTCGCTCCGCCAGGATGGAGGCCTCGATGCGCACCACGGGCTCGCCTTCCTTGAACGAGTCGATGACCACGCCCGTGGAGTAGGGGATCTCCTCGCGCGTCTGGCCCAGGATCTGCTCGCGGATCATCTCCGCCACGAAGAACCGCTCCGGCTGGTCGGTGAGGAACTCCTCGGGATAGAGGCGCTCCCCCGCGGGCAGGTTGGCCACGATCCGGCGCGCGAGCAGGTCCACGTTCTCGCCGGTGCGAGCGGACAGGGGCACGATCTCCACGAAGTCCAGGAACTGGCGGTACTGCTCGATGGCGGGCAGGATCCGCGGCCGCGGGGCGGTGTCGATCTTGTTGATGACGAGCATGACCGGCTTGCGCGACTTGCGCAGGGTCTCGCGAACGTAGCGCTCCCCCGGACCGTAGCCCTCGCCGATGTCGATCACCCACGACACCAGGTCCACCTGCTCGAGGCTCCTCACCGCGGTCTCCACCATCCGCTCGTTCATGCGGTGCTGGGGCTTGTGGATGCCCGGGGTGTCGAAGAGCACGATCTGCCCGTCCGGACGGTTCACCACGGCCAGGATGCGGTTGCGGGTGGTCTGCGGCTTGTCGGAGACGATCGCGACCTTCTGGCCGACGAGGGCGTTGACGAGCGTGGACTTGCCGACGTTGGGCCGGCCGATCACGGCCACGAACCCGGCGCGGAAGGGCGGCGCGGAGGTGGCTTCCCCGCTCACGACACCTCGGCGGGCTTGCGCCGGAAGCGCACCCGGTTCACCCGCTTGCGCTCGGCGTCCACCACCTCGACGGTGAAGCCCTTGTAGTCGAGCGACTCGCCCGGCCGGGGCACGCGTCCGAACGCGGTCGTGACCAGCCCGCCCACCGTGCCCACGTCCTCCCCGTTGGCCAGACGCGCCTCCAGCGCCTGCTCGAGCCGTTCGATGTTCACCCGTCCGGCCACGAGCAGGCTGCCATCTCCTTCCACCGCGATGGGCTCGGTCTCGGCGTCGTATTCGTCCTTGATCTCACCCACCAGCTCTTCGACGATGTCCTCCATCGAGCACAGTCCGGCCGTCCCCCCGTATTCGTCGACGACCACCGCGAAGGTGCTGCGCCGCTCCTGCAGCTCCTTGAGGAGGTCGGCGATCCTCTTGGTCTCGGGCACCAGGAAGGCGGGCCTGACCAGCGGGCGGAGGGAGTCCGAGTCCGGACCCTCCTGCTCGACCAGGTCGCGCACGCTGACCACACCCACGATGTCGTCCAGGTTCTCGCCGTAGACGGGGATGCGGCTGTATTTGGTCTCGCGCATCAGCCGCCGCAGGTCGCCCAGCGTGCCCGACGCCGCCACGGCCACCACGTCGGGCCGGGGCGTCATCACGTCGCGCACCACCATCATCGAGAACCGGGCCACGGCGTCCATGAGCCGTCCCTCGTTCGCCTCGTGCACGGCCGCCGGCGGCACCTCCGCGGGCGCCTCCGAGCGCTCTTCGGCCTCCGCCGGGGCCACGTCGTCCGGCGCCGCGCGCTTGCGCAGGACGCGCACGAGCGGACCCAGGGCGCGGGCATAGGCGTGGAAGTAGGGCAGGAGCACCATCAGCGATCGCTCCGGGTTCCGCCGGACGAGCGCGTAGGGCAGGGTCAGGCGGAACACGAGCAGGTAGAGCACCATGGCCGCGAAGGCGATCGGCATCGCCCAGTGCCCCACGAGGTGGTAGAAGATGTCGGCCACGACCACGGTCATGGCCAGGTGCATGGTGTACGTGCCCATGTGTATGGGCATGAGCAGCGTGGGCGCGTCGTCGAGGTACCGGTTCACCAGCTCGGCGCGGGGGTTCTGCAGGGCGACGTGGGCGAGGCGGCGGCGCTTCACCAGGTAGAACCCCGCTTCCACCGCGGCCAGGGTGATGGAGGCCGCGGCCAGCACCACGAGCAGTAGGACCTTGAGCAGGATCACCGCAGCCGCCTCCGCAAGCGGCGCTCGAGCCGGTCCATGGTGCCGTCGTCCGTCTCGTGGTCGTAGCCGAGCACGTGCAGGAACCCGTGCAGGGCCAACACGTCGAGCTCCTGTCCGAGCGTGCGGCCCAGCGCGCGGGCGTTCCTGGCGGCGGTCTCCACGCTGATCACGATGTCACCCAGCTCGCCCCGGCCGCCGCCGCCGGGAAACGACAGCACGTCGGTGGGACGGTCCTCTCCTCGGTAGCGGGCGTTGAGCGCGCGCACGGCCCGATCACCGGTCAGCACCAGCGAGACCTCTCCGTTCACCGACAGCGCCCGGGCGGCCGCCACCAGCACTCTCCGCAACCGCCGCGGCCCCACCGGACGGCGCCTCTGGCGGTTGAGCAGCAGCACGTCGAGCCCCGCGGAGCGCGTCAGGCGCCCGCCTACTTGGCGGCCTGCGCCGCGCCGAACGCTTCGTAAGCCTTGATGACCGCCTGCACGAGCCGGTGCCGGACCACGTCCTTCTCGTCGAAGTACACGAACGAGATCCCCTTCACCCCGGCGAGCACCGAGATCGCCTCCACCAGGCCGGAGGTACGGCCCTGCGGAAGGTCGATCTGGGTGATGTCGCCGGTGATCACGACCTTGGAGCCGAAGCCGATGCGCGTGAGGACCATCTTCATCTGCTCGGTCGTGGTGTTCTGGGCTTCGTCGATGATCACGAAGGCGTCGTTGAGCGTGCGCCCGCGCATGAAGGCGATGGGCGCCACCTCGATGGCGTTGCGCTCGAGCAGCCGCGAGACCTTCTCGTAGTCGAGCAGGTCGTAGAGCGCGTCGTAGAGCGGCCGCAGGTAGGGGTCCACCTTCTCCTGCAGGTCCCCGGGCAGGAAGCCGAGCTTCTCCCCCGCTTCCACCGCGGGCCGCGCGAGCACGATGCGCTGGACCTGCTTGTTGAGGAGGGCGCTAACTGCTTGAGCTACCGCCAGATACGTCTTCCCGGTCCCGGCCGGGCCTATCCCGAACACCATGTCGTGGGCGACGATCTGCTCGAGGTATCCCCGCTGGTTCAGGCTCCGCGGCACGACCACCTTCTTCCCGCCGCGGACGGCCACGCCCATGAGGTAGTCCCGCAGGCGCACCCCCTCGTCCTGGAACAGGAGGTTGGCGGCCAGGCGGACGTCCCCCGGACCGACCGAGTACCCGTCCTTCATCAGGGCGGAGAGCTGGTCGAAGATCTGGGCGACCGTCTCCTCGCCCGGCTCGTTGCCTTCCACGAGCAGCTCGGACCCGCTGTTCTTGATGCGGACCTTGAGGTGGTCTTCCAGGAAGCGCAGGTTCTCGTCGTGGGTCCCGTAAAGCGCTTCCGCTCCCCTTTCGGGGACGGCAACACGTCTCATGGGATCAGCAATAGAGAGCGGACGAAGAGGCGGCGGGCAGGCGGAATGCGACGCAAACGGCGGTCAGCATATCCGTGAGCTTAGCACAAAGCGTATCCGGGCGAAGGCCTATGACGCGGCCGTAAGTATCTGGTATGACAAGGCCAGGCCCTGTTTCGGCTCGGTCACGCCCCCCAGGTGGTCGCGGCGATGCTATCCTCCGGTCTCCAGCCGCTCCTGCCCCGGGAGGTTCCGGTGACGCCACGATGCCGATGGGCGTGCGCCCTCTTCCTCGTCAGCGCCGCCTCCACGCTCCCCGCGGCCGCGGCCCGGCGGACGGAGAACGTGATCCTCGTCACCACCGACGGCCTGCGCTGGCAGGAGGTCTTCGCGGGCGCGGACGAGGCGCTCCTCGCCAAGGAGGCGGGCGTCAGGGACGTCCCCGGCCTCCGGCGCGACTTCTGGCGCGAGAGTCCGGAAGAGCGGCGGGAGGCGCTGCTGCCCTTCTTCTGGTCGGTCGTGGCCCGGGAGGGCCAGGTCTTCGGCCACCTCCCCCGGGGCAGCGCGGCGCGCGTGACCAACGGCCACAACTTCTCCTACCCCGGGTACAACGAGATCCTCAGCGGCCGCGCCGATCCCGGCGTGGACAGCAACGACAAGAAGCCCAACCCCAACGTCACCGTGCTCGAGTGGCTCAACGGCCGCGCGCCGTATCGCGGCCGGGTGGCGGCCTTCTGCTCCTGGGACGTCTTCCCCTGGATCATCAACCGCGAGCGCAGCGGCGTCCTCGTCAACGCCGGCTTCGAGCCGGTCCCGGGCACCGGCGAGCGCATCGCGACGCTGAACGAGCTGATGGCCGAGACGACGCCCCCGGAAGACAGCGTGCGGGCCGATTCGTTCACCTTCATGGCCGCCCTGCACCACCTGCGGACCGCCCGGCCGCGCGTCCTCTACCTGGGCCTGGGTGAGACCGACGACTGGGCGCACGCCGGCCGCTACGACCGCTACCTCCGCTCGGCCCACCGCTTCGACGTATACCTGCGCCGGCTGTGGCAGGCCCTGCAGTCCATGCCGCAGTACCGCGGGAAGACCTCGCTCGTGATCACCACGGACCACGGCCGCGGCGAGGCGGCCAACGCGGCCTGGAAGGGGCACGGCGCGAAGGTGCCCGGCGCCGAGGACATCTGGATCGCCGTCCTGGGCCCCGACACGCCGCCGCTGGGCGAGCGGGGGGACACGGAGGCGCTCACGCAGGGCCAGGTCGCGGCCACGGTGGCCGCGCTGCTCGGCGAGGACTTCCCGGCCGCGATGCCGGGCGTGGCCCCACCCGTGCGGGCGGTGCTCCCGGCAGGGCGATGAGGACAGGGGCGGCCGCGGTCACGCTCCTGGCCGGCGGCGCCGTCGCGTTCGCGCAACCGCGCGAGGCACGGCCCGTGCCCGACCTGCCGGGGCTCCACACCCTGAAAGCGGACTTCCACCTGCACACGGTGTTCTCGGACGGGGAGGTCTGGCCCACGGTGCACGTGCAGGAGGCCTGGCGGGACGGGCTCGACGTGATCGCGCTGACCGACCACGTCGAGTACCAGCCGCACGCGGCGGACGTCAGCACGGACCTGCGCCGGCCGTACGAGCTGGCGCGGCCGCTGGCCGAGCAGCTCGGCATCGTGCTGGTCCAGGGCGTCGAGATCACGCGGCCGCCGCCGGGGACCACGTCCGCGATGCCAGTGGGCAGCGGCCACTTCAACGCGCTGTTCGTGCGGGATCCGGCCGCGCTCGCCACCGCGGACCTGCTCGAGGCCCTGCGCCGCGCGCGGCACCAGGGGGCGTTCGTCTTCTGGAACCACCCCGGGTTCATGGGAACGCTCGAGCCGCGCTGGCACGAGCACGTGGACGTGGCCTGGCGGGAAGGGCTCTTCCAGGGGATGGAGCTGGTCAACGGCGAGGACTTCTACCCCGCGGCCTGGCCCTGGATCGAGGAGAAGAAGCTGACGATCCTGGCCAACAGCGACTACCACCGGCCCACGCCGCCGCGGGGCAGCGGCCCGCCCCGGCCGATCACCCTCGTCTTCGCCCGCGCGGCCGACGCCGAGGGCGTGCGCGAAGCGCTCCTCTCGCGGCGCACGGCGGCCTGGCTCGGGGACGACCTCTGGGGCGCGGAAGAGCACCTGCGCGGCCTGTGGAACGGCGCCGTTTCGGTCTCGCCCGCCCGCCTCGACGCCCGTCCCGGGGAGGCGCGGGTGCTGCGCCTCCGCAACGCCTCGGCCCTGCGCTTCTCGCTGCGTGCGCTGGACACGCCGACCTGGCTGCGCGTGGACCCGGCCACGGCGGAGCCCGTGGCCACGTCCCTGTTGCGGCTGCGCGTGGCGCGCGAGGCGCCGGTGGCCGCGCACGAGGTCACGCTGGCGTTGGAAGTCTCGAACCTCAACCCCGCTCCCGGGCGCAAGCTGGTAGTCAGCCTGCCCGTGTCTCTGACGGTGCGGGAGCGCTGACGGCACCGATTCCCAGGAGGAAGCCATGAAGCCGCCAACCGTGTTCCTCGGCGAGATGACCAACGCCGAGGTCGAGGAGTTCCTGAAGACGAGGCACACCGTCATCGTGCCCGTCGGCTCCACCGAGCAGCACGGTCCCCACCTGGCGCTCACGGCCGACGTGCTCATCCCGCAGGAGGTCGCTCGCCGCGTGGCTCCGAAGGTCGGCGCGGTCGTGGCCCCGCCCCTCAGCTACGCGCTCTCGTACCCCCACGTTGGCTTCAAGGGCCTCGTCCACATCCGCATCCCGACCTTCATGGCCCTCGTCGAGGACCTCGCGGCCGCCTTCGCCCACGTCGGCTTCAAGCGCGTCGTCTTCCTCAACGGCCACTACGACAACACCTACGCGATCGCCTACGCCTGCGCCAACGCGGCCGACCGGCTGCCGCGGGAGGTGAAGGCCTTCCCCATCAACTACTGGGACGGCATCCCGCCCGAGGTGGCGAGCCAATACATGAGCCTGGAGAAGGGCCTGCACGCCAACGCGGCGGAGACCGCGGCCGTGATGGCCATCAACCCGGACCTCGTGGACATGGACAAGGCGAACGCCGAGTTCCCGCCCTTCCCGGACTTCACCGTGGAGAGCCACGCCGTGCACACCGCGTTCTTCTTCAGCGCGCCGGGCTCGGTGTATTGGGCCACGAAGTCGGGCACCTGGGGCGACGCGCGACAAGCCAGCCGCGAGATGGGCGAGCGCTACCTGCAGATCGCCAGCGACGCCACGCTGGCCGTCCTCGACAACATCGAGAGGACGTTCCAAGCGATGCCGGTCCGCTGACGGGGGTTCAGGGGGGAGCGCAAGGGCCATCGCGGACGGAATGGGCGTCGGCCCGAGCGATCCCCCCTGAGATAACGGAGGGTCTTTGGCACGAACGATCCTGGTCGTGCTGGTAGGGACGGAGGGAGGCGGACAGGCCGACGCCTACCAGGTCCTCCAGCAGGAGGCGGCACGGGAGGAGGCGCGCAAGGCGGGACTCTCCGCGGAGGTCCTGCTCGCACCCGGCTTCGATCACCTTCGCGTCGTGCGCAAGCGGTTGTCCGACGCGAGCGCGCCCGCGGTCGATGCCGTCGTGGTCGAGCCTTCGAGCGTCGCCTCCATGGGCCTCCTGCTCAAGGAGCTCAAGGGGAAGACGGGCCTCGTCTTCCTGAACGCCTGGTCCGAAGAGGTGGACGCCCACGCCGGGAACTGGGGCCGGGGGCTGGCCTTCGGCACCGTGAGCCTCGATCACGCCGCGATCGGACGGATCCAGGCGCAGCAGGTCGCCGCCCTCCTGCCGGGCGGCGGACACGTCCTGTGCATCACCGGTCCGCTGCGCGCCCCCGCCGCCGCCGATCGCCTCGCGGGCCTGAAGGCGGAGCTCCCCCCGGGCATCTCGCTCTACGAGTCCGAAGCCGGGAAGTGGATGGACACCGACGGCATCGTCGCCTTCGAAAGCTGGTACTCCCTCTACAAGACGCGCGACTTCGCCGTGGACGTGATCGCCGCGCACTCCGACGAGCTGGCCGTGGGCGCGCGCCGGGCTTGCGAGGCGGTGCCCAGCGCGGCTCACCGCGAGATCCTGCGGCGGGCGCCGGTGCTCGGCGTCGACGCCTGTCCGGCGTACGGGCGCAAGCTCGTGGACTCGGGCCAGCTCCGCGCCAGCGTGCTGACGCCGGCCACGGCGGCCGACGCGGTGCGCGGCCTGCAGAAGTTCTGGCAGACGGGCCAGCCGATGGCGCTCAAGGCACTCACGCAGCCCGCGGCGTACCCGCCGACGTCCGTGCGTTCCTGAGGCAACGCCGTCGTTGGTAGGATCTGCGCGAGCCATGCGGCGCTGGAACGGCTGGGGCGACGACGGCACCGACGTGCCTCTCTCGCCCGCGGCCCAGGCGCTCATCGCGGGCGCGATCGGCGCGGGACACCCTTCCCGGGACGTGACGTTCGAAGCGGTGTGCGCGGCCGTCCCGCCCTCGCGGCTCGCGCCCCACCCGCTCGTGGACGCGGGCGCGTCCGTGCGCGCCCGTCACGCGCGCGGGCAGGGCCTGCCGGACCTCGTCGCCTTGCGCAGCGGCGCCGGCCTCGTCTTCCCCGACGGCGTCGCGCAGCCGTCGAGCGCTCAGGAGATCGAGGCGCTCGTCGCCCTGGCCGCGGAGCGCGGGTTCTCCCTCATCCCGTACGGCGGGGGCACGAGCGTCACCGGCCACGTCAATCCGCTGCCCGGCGGCCCGCCCGTGCTCACGGTCAGCCTGGCGCGGCTCGACCGGCTCCGGCACTTCGACGCCGCGAGCCGTCTCGCGACGTTCGAGCCGGGCATCACCGGCCCGGCGATCGAGCGGCAGCTCGGCGCGCTCGGTCATCGGCTCGGCCACTATCCGCAGTCCTTCGAGTACAGCAGCCTGGGCGGGTGGATCGCGACGCGGTCGAGCGGCCAGCAGAGCCGGGGTTACGGCCGGATCGAGGACCTGTTCGCGGGCGGCACGGTGGTGACCCCGGCCGGGACGCTCCGGCTGCCGCCCTTCCCGGCGTCCGCGGCCGGACCCGACCTGCGGCACCTCGTGCTCGGGTCTGAGGGCCGCGTGGGCATCGTCACCGAGGCCGTGGTTCGCGTGTCGCCCCTGCCGGAGGTGGAGCGGTTCGAGGCGGTGTTCCTGCCGGACTGGGACGCCGCCCTTCTTGCGGCGCGGCAGCTGAGCCAGAGCGACGTGCCGCTGTCGATGCTGCGCGTGAGCACGCCGCGGGAGACCGCGACCACCCTCGCCCTCGCCGCGCGCACGCGCGGCGGCGCCACGCTCGAGAGGCTGCTGCGATGGCGTGGCGCGCGGGAGCCGGACCGGTGTCTGGCCGTCCTGGCCTTCTCGGGCTCGGCCAGGCGTGTGAAGGGCGCGCGAGAGGGCGCGTTCGATCTCCTCCGCCCTTGCCGAGCCGTCCGCCTCGGCGGGTCGCGGCTGGGCCGCGCGTGGCAGAAGAGCCGCTTCCGCGCGCCCTACCTGCGCAACACGCTCTGGAGCATGGGCTACGCGGTGGACACGGTCGAGACGGCGACGACGTGGACGCAGGTGCCGCGCACCGTGGACGCGGTCGAGGGCGCGCTGCGCGGCGCGCTCGTGGACGAGGGGGAGCGCATCTGGACCTTCACGCACCTCTCGCACGTCTACGCCACCGGCGCCAGCGTCTACACGACGTTCGTCTTCCGCACGGCCGGGGGCGCGGAGGCCACGTGCGAGCGTTGGACGCGGCTCAAGGCCGCCGCCAGTCGGGCCATCGTGCGCGAGGGCGCCACCATCACCCACCAGCACGGCGTCGGGTCCGATCACGCCGCGTACCTGGAGGCCGAGAAGGGCGCCCTGGGCGTGCGCGCGCTGCGCCGGATGATCGCGACCTTCGACGAGCGCGGGCTCCTCAATCCCGGCAAGCTGCTGCCGCCGGACGCGGGCTGAACGTGTGGGGACGGCTCTGGCGCGCCGGCGTCCTGGACGAGATCGCCCGAACGCTAGCAGCGTGGGACGTCATCGTGGTGGGCGGGGGCATCGCGGGCGCCGGCGTCTTCCGCGAGGCCGTCCGGCACTCCCTGCGCACGCTGCTGCTGGAGGGCGGCGACTTCGCCTCGGGCACCTCGAGCCGGTCGTCGAAGCTCGTCCACGGCGGCATCCGCTACCTGCAGCACGGCCACTGGCGGCTCACGCGTGAATCCCTGCGCGAGCGCGACCGCCTGCTGCGCGAGGCGCCGGGCCTGGTCGAGCCGCTCTTCTTCGTGCGGCCGGTCTACGCGCGCGAGTCGCGCTGGCTCTACCGTGGGGCCTTCCTGGCCTACGGCCTCCTCGCGGGGCGGCGCCAGCACACCTACTACGACGCGGCCGCGCTGAGGCGGCTGGCGCCGTCGCTCGCCTCCGAGGGTGTCGTCGGAGCCTACGGCTACCAGGAGGCCGCCGTGGACGACGCGCGGCTGGTGCTGCGACTCATTCGGGAGGGCGTGCGCGCGGGTGGGTGCGCCCTGAGCTACTGCGCGGTGGACGGCCTGGTGGTCGAGGACGGGACGGTGGCCGGTGTCCGCGCGCGGGACGTCGAGAGCGGCGGTCCGCTCCTCCTGCGCGCCCGCGCCGTGGTCAACGCCACGGGCACGCGCGTGGACCACCTGCGCCGCGAGGTGGGCGCGAAAGCCCTGATCCGGCCGCTGCGCGGCAGCCATCTCGTGTTCCCCGCGGACCGGCTCCCCATGGAGCAGGCCCTCTCCTTCCGCCACCCGCGTGACGGGCGCCACGTCTTCGCCTGCTCCTGGGAGGGCGCCACCCTGGTCGGCACCACCGACGGCGACCACGACCGCCCGCTCGACGAGGAGCCGCGGGCGAGCGCCGCCGAGGTCGCATACCTGATGGACGTGGTCACCGCCTACTTCCCCTCCCTACGGCTCGACCGCCGCGACGTGATCGCCACCTGGGCCGGCGTGCGGCCGGTCGTGGGCACGCAGCGCGCGGATCCGTCGGCCGAGTCGCGCGAGGGCCTGCTCCTGGACGAGCGGGGCCTCGTGAGCGTCACCGGGGGGAAGCTGACGACGGTGCGGGCCACCGCACTGGCTGCGCTCCAGCGCGTGCGGCACCGGCTCCCCGACCTGCGCGCGCTGCCGGACGCCACCCGGCTCTTCGACGAGGTGGACGCGGCCTCGGTCGACCACCCCGCGCTCGACCGCGCGACGCGCCGGCGCCTGCTCGGCCACTACGGCGGCGAGGCCGCGGACCTCCTGGCCGCCGCGCGCGAAGGCGAGCTGGCCAGGGTGCCCGGCACGCGGACGCTGTGGGCGCAGGTCCGCTTCGCCGCCCGCGCGGAGGGCGTCACCCACCTCGACGACCTGCTCCTGCGCCGCGTCCGGATCGGCATGGTCCTGCCCGAGGGCGGCGCGGCGCTGCTCGGCGCGGTGCGCGCCGCGGTCCAGGACGAGCTCGGCTGGACCGACGAGAAGTGGCGCGCCGAGGAGACCGCGTATCGGGCCCGCTGGCCCCTTCTCCACGCCGCGCCCGGCCTCCCCGCGACGCCTTCCTGACGGCCGGAACGTACCGGTACCGCTCGATCATTTCCGTCCGTTGCCCGAGACCGCGGCGGCATCTCCCTCGCGGTCACGGCTTGACGACGGTCTCGGCGCCGTTCTCGTTCCTCAGCTTCAACGAGCTGGCCGTGCCCCTGGCCTCCAGGATCACGTACGTGTCCGTGGTGCTCGTGGGGCCGGCGAGGCTCATGCCCGACGCCTCCTCCGTGGTGCTGAGCTTGACCGACGGACGCCCGCGCTCGGTGATCAGCCGGAAGAGCACCGTCTCCGGATGACGGTCGCCGCGCGCCGACGTTCCCGCCGGCAACACGCTCAGGCTCGCCCGCACCCGGCCCTGATCGTCGACGATCTCCAGCGAACGGCCGCGAAGCACGGCCGGGACGCCCTCCGCGACGGCGGGCCGCATCGCCCTCAGCGTGGACAACAGGATCCCCAGGTTCACCAGGGTGAGCACGACGAGAACGCGATGGATCTTCATGAAGCACCCTTCCTCTTTATCGGCCCTTCGACCAGATTGAACATGAACGGCTTCCGGGATGGCCCGAAGTAGCGGGTGTTTTTCGGGAACACGCTCCAGACCGTGAGGCCGCCATCGGGCATGTCCCGCGGCTCAGCGCTACTTCCGGATGACCAGGACCCCCAGCTCGCGCAACTGCTCCTCGCGCACCGGCGAGGGGGAGCCGCTCATGAGGTCGGTGGCGCTGGCCGTCTTCGGGAAGGCGATCACGTCGCGCAGCGACGACTCGCCGGCCAGGATCATGGCCATGCGGTCGACGCCCAGGGCGATGCCGCCGTGCGGGGGCGTGCCGTACTGGAGCGCGTCGATGAAGAAGCCGAAGCGGTCGCGCGTCTCCTCCTCGGTGAGGGAGAGGAGCTTGAAGATCTCGGCCTGCAGCTCCGCGTCGTGGATGCGGATGCTGCCGCCGCCCACCTCGGTGCCGTTGAGGACGATGTCGTAGGCCTTGGCGCGGACTCGGCCGGGGTCCGTGCCGAGGAGCGGAAGGTCCTCGTCGTGCGGCGCGGTGAAGGGGTGGTTGACGCTCGTCCACCGGCCGCTCCCCGCGTCCTTCTCGAAGAGCGGGAAGTCCGTCACCCAGACGAACCGGTAGGCGGACTCCTCCACCAGCTTCAGCTCGCGCCCCATCTCCAGGCGCAGGATGCCCATGGCCATGGCCAGGGGGCCGGGCTGGTCCACGCCCACGAGCAGCGTGTCCTCGCCTCCGGCGCCGGCCTTCAGGGTCATGTGCCGCGCCACGTCCTCGCGCGCGCCCTTCTTGCCGAGGTTGGCGACGGCCTCGTCGGTCGCCTTGAGGGTGAAGAGGTTTCGCTTCGCGCCGCGGGCGTCCGGCACGATCCGACCGAGCCAGAGATCCTCGTTGATCTTGCGCAGCCGCGTGCCGGACATGCCGCCGGCGGCGGGCAGGACGATCGCGCGCGCCCGCGCCCCGTCCGCGATCAGCCCCGGGAACGTGTCGAGGCCCAGCTCGCGCATCTCGTCCGTCACGTCCGTGATGGGCAGGCCGAAGCGGAGGTCGGGCTTGTCCGAGCCGTAGCGGTCCATGGCCTCGGTCCAGCTCAGGCGCGGGAAGGGACGCGCCACCTCGACCCCGATCAGCTTCATCACGCGCTGGTAGAGCGGCTCGACGAGGTCCACGATCGACTGCACGCGCGGGAACGACATCTCGATGTCCACCTGCGTGAACTCGGGCTGGCGGTCCGCACGCAGGTCCTCGTCGCGGAAGCAGCGCGCGATCTGGAAGTACTTGTCCATGCCCGCGACCATCAGGATCTGCTTGAAGATCTGCGGCGACTGCGGAAGCGCGTAGAAGTGCCCCGGGTGCACGCGCGAGGGCACGAGGTAGTCGCGTGCGCCCTCCGGCGTCGACTTGGTGAGGAACGGGGTCTCGATCTCGTAGTAGCCCTGCTCGTCGAGGTAGCGCCGGATCTCCATGGTCATCTGGTGGCGCCGCTTGATGTTCCGGTGCATGCGCGGCCGGCGCAGGTCGAGGTAGCGGTACTTGAGGCGGATCTCCTCCGAGGTCGTGACCTCGTCCTCGATCGGGAAGGGCGGGGTGCGCGCCTCCGACAGGACCAGGATCCGCTCCGCGAGCACCTCGACCCGTCCGGTGGGGAGCTTGGGGTTGACGGTCTCGGCCGAGCGCGCCGCGACCTTCCCCACCACCGCCAGGACGTATTCGCTGCGTACGCGGTCGGCGGCGTGGTGCGCCTCCCTGGAGACCTCGGGCCGCGCCACCACCTGGCAGATCCCCTCACGGTCGCGCAGGTCGATGAAGATCACGCCCCCGAGGTCGCGGCGCGTGGCCGCCCAGCCCATCAACGTGACCGTGGAACCGACCTGGGCCTCGCGCAGCACGCCGCAGTAGTGCGTGCGCGTGAGGCCGCCCAGCACGTCAGCCATCGAGCTTCTCCTTGAAGTACTCCACCAGGCCTGCCTGGGACACCGGCTCCTGGCTCGAACCCCCCATGTCGCGCACGGTCCACCGACCCGCCGCCAGCTCGTCCGGGCCGAGGATGGCGACGTAACGGGCGCCGAGCCTGTCCGCCTTCTTCATCTGGGACTTCAGCCCGCGCCCCTCGTGGTCCACGAGCACGCGCACGCCGGCCGCGCGCAGCGCGCGCTGGGCCAAGAGCGCGGGGTCGAGCGCTCCCTCCACCAGCGGAGCGAGGAACACCTCACAGCGGCCTGCCTGGGCGGGCGCGGGCAGGAGCATGACCAGGCGCTCCAGGCCCAGCGCCCAGCCAATCCCGCTCAGGGCCGGGCCGCCGAGCTGCTCGACCAGGCCGTCGTAACGGCCGCCGCCGAGCACGCTGTTCTGTGCGCCCAGCCCCGCGCTCGTCACCTCGAACGTCGTGCGCACGTAGTAGTCGAGGCCGCGCACCAGGCGGTGGCTGATCCGGCACGGGATGCCGAGCAGGCCCAGCTCCCGCCGCACCTCGGCGAAGTGGTCGCGGCAGGCGGCGCAGAGGTGCTCCGAGATCTTCGGCAGCGCGTCGATGACCGGCTGGTCCGCGGGGACCTTGCAGTCGAGCACGCGCAACGGGTTCGTCTCGGTGCGCCGCCGGCAGTCGGGGCAGAGCCGCGACGCCTCCTCCCGCAAGGCCGAGCGCAGCACCTCGACGTACGCCGGCCGGCAGTTCACGTCGCCCACGGAGTTGAGCACCAGCTCGGAATCGGCCAGGCCGCACGCCCGCAGGTACTCCAGCGCGACCTCGATCACCTCGACGTCGATGGACGGGCGCTCCATGCCGAAGGCCTCCACGTCCACCTGGTGGAACTGGCGGTAGCGTCCCTTCTGCGGCCTCTCCCGTCGGAACATGGGACCCAGCGAGTACACCTTGAGAGCAGGATCGGTGTTCCAGAGGTTGTGCTCGATCACGGCGCGCACGATGCCGGCCGTGGCCTCCGGGCGCAGGGTCAAGGACCCGCCGTCGCGGTCCTCGAAGGTGTACATCTCCTTGGCCACGATGTCCGTCTCCTGGCCGATGCCGCGCGCGAACAGCTCCGTCTGCTCGATGACGGGCGGACGGACCTCCCGGTAGCCGTACCGGTCGAACAGGCGGCGGGCCTCGTCTTCCACCCTCTGCCAGCGGGGGGCCTCGTCCGGAAGGATGTCGTGCGTGCCCTTGACGGCCTGGATACGGCCGGAGCTCACGGCCGTTTCAGCTCGGCCAGGTAGCTCTCCTTGTACTCGAAGTAGTTCGCGGCGTAACGGCGCAGGCCGAGCCGCTCCTCCTCGGTGATCTGGCGGCGGAACTTCGCGGGCGTGCCCATGACCAGGCTGCGCGGCGGGATCACCATGCCCTCGGGCACGAGCGTGCCCGCGGCCACGATCGACTCCTCACCCACGTGCGCCTCGTTGAGCACGATCGCGCCCATGCCGATCAGGCAGTAGGAGTCGATCCGGCAGCCGTGGATGGTGGCGGAGTGCCCCACCGTGACGTGGTCGGCGATGACCGTGGGGTGCTGCTCCTTGAAGACGTGCACCACGCAGTTGTCCTGGATATTCGAGTAGGCGCCGACGCGGATCGTGTGCACGTCGCCGCGGATGACGGCGCACATCCAGACGCTGGCGTGGTCGCCCAGCTCCACGTCGCCGATGACCTGGGCCGACTCGTCCACGTAGACACGCGCGCCGAGCTTCGGGGTGATGCCTTTGTAGGAGCGAAGCATATTCGCAAATGTGTCCCGCTCCGCTTCGCGTTCTCCGTCGTCCAGGCGGCCCCTCGGAGTGAATCCTCGGGTCCGCGGCAGAGGAAACGTTCGCTACCTGGGACGAACGCTCGAGCAACCCGGAACGGCGTGAGTCTAGCAGAGCGCTCGCGGTCGCGCCAAGCCGGCCGCTCAGCGGATCGAAGCGGCCCAGGCCGCGACGAGCGAGGCGTACGGCCGCGCGCCCATCACCGCCAGCAGGTCGTTGTGGCCCGCGCCGGTCACGGGGTGGAACCGCTTGGGTTCCGGCGCCGCCGCGAAGAGCCGTTGTCCGTGGACGAAGGGCACGATCTCGTCCCGCCCGCCGTGGATGACGAGCAGCGGCGCGCGGAGCTGCGCGATGCGGCGCAGGCTCGGGTAGCCGTCCGGTACGAGGAAGGCCGGCACCAGCGGATAGTGCTCCCGCGCCATGTCGCGGAGGCCGGTGAAGGTGGACTGCAGGACCAGCCCGCGCGGCGGCCGCTCGAGCGCCAGCTCCAGGGCCACCGCGCCACCGAGCGACTCGCCCAGGTAGAAGGCACGCGAGGGATCGACGCCGGGGCGGCGGGCGACCCAGTCCACCGCCGCGCGCGCGTCGCGGTAGAGCCCCTCCTCGTGAGGGCGGCCGGTGCTGCGGCCGTAGCCGCGGTAGTCGAAGAGCAGCACGTCGAACCCGGCCGCGGTCAACGCCACGGCCTCGGCCAGGCGGTGCGAGATGTTGCCGGCATTGCCGTGGAAGTGGACGAGGTGTCCCAGGCGCGGCGCCGCCCGCGCCGCGAACCACCACCCGTGCAGAGATTCGCCGTCGGCGGTGCGCAGAAGGGCGTCCTCGTGCGCCAGGCCATGGCGGGCGGGCGCGTCGTCGAACCGCCGCGAAGGGAAGTAGAGCAGCGCGTCGATCACGGTCCTATAATCCCTCCTCGGCGCGGGCGGGAGGTCATGAGATCACGGGTGCTGTGCTCGGCCGTCCTCACGCTGGCGGGCGCCGTGGCTCCGGCCTTCGCCTGGGACCCGGGCGGCCTCGCCGGCGGCCGCCTGCGCCTGGGGGGCGACGCGAGCTTCGCGCTCGCGGCCGAGGACAACGGGTTCTTCAACTACACCGACTACGAGGACAGCGTGTTGCGCGTGGCGCGCGCCGGCGCCACGGCCGAGCTGCGGGCGGGGCCGCGGCTGAGCCTGCTCGGCGAGGTCCGCACGGACAACTTCTCCAGCCTGCGCGCCTATGCGCTCTACGCCCGCCTGCGCCCGTGGGCGGAGCGTGAGGTCGACGTGCAGGTGGGCCGCATCCCGCCCGTGTTCGGAGCGTTCGCCCGGCGGCGCTACGGCGCGGACAACCCGCTCGTGGGCCTGCCCCTGGCGTACCAGTACCTCACCAGCCTGCGCGCGGACGCGTTACCGGCCAGCGCGGACGAGCTGGCCGCCAACCGCGGGCGCGGCTGGCTGGTGCGCTACACGTCCGGGGATCCACGCGCCGCGCCGGGGTTGCCGCTGGCGGCCGGGCTGCGCTGGGACACGGGCGCCCAGGTCCGCGTGGGCTCGGCGCCGCTGCAGCTCAGCGCGGCGGTGACCCAGGGCACGCTCTCGAACCCGCGGCTCCAGGACGACAACGACGGCAAGCAGCTCTCCGCGCGCCTGGCCTGGCGGCCCGCGGCCGGGCTGGTGCTGGGCGCCTCGGCGGCGCGCGGCGAGTACCTGGCCCGCACGCTCCTGGCCAGCCTGCCTGCCGAGCAGGCCGGCCGCGTGTACCGGCAGCAGGCCTGGGGCGCGGACGCCGAATATTCACGCGACTATTGGCTGGTGCGGTCCGAGGTGGTGTGGAGCGCGTGGGACGTGCCGGCGCTGGGCACGCCCCTCCTGCCCAGCCCGGTGCGTGCCGCCGCGGTGTCCGCGGAGGGACGCTACAAGCTCGCACCGGGCCTGTGGGTGGCGGCACGGCTCGATCACCTCGGGTTCAGCCGCATCCCGGCCACCGCCGGGCCGATCACCTGGGACGCGCCGGTGAGCCGTGTCGAGCTCGGCGGAGGCTACGCGGCGCACCGCAACGTGCTGGTCAAGGCCGCCTGGCAGCGCAACCGGCGGGACGGCGGCTTCGTGCGCCGGCAGGACTTCGCGGTGGCCCAGGTGCTGCTCTGGTTCTGACTGGCGGGAGAGGTGGTTCGCGTGCGGGACTCGAGAGGGTGCTGCCGGCCGCGCTCGCCCTTTTCCTGCTGGCGGGCCTGGACTCCTCCGCGACGCAGGTTCGCGGCCTCGTCCTCGGCTCCATCCGGGGCCGCGTCGTCCTCCGCCGCGAGCCGCCACCGGCCGGGCAGCGCCCGAGCGTGTCCGAGCTGGGCGCCCCCGCCGCGCCGGACGCGCCCGACCGCCGCCGGTCGGTGGTGTACCTGGAGGAGGCGCCGCGCGGCGCGTTCGAGGAGCCGCCGGGCGCGCGGCGCACGATGGACCAGCGCAACGAGGCGTTCGTGCCCTACGTCCTGCCCGTGCTGGCGGGCACGACCGTGGACTTCCCGAACAGCGACAGCACCTATCACAACGTCTTCTCGTTCTCCAAGACCAAGCGCTTCGACCTCGGCCGTTACGCGCGCGGCCGTTCCAAGTCCGTGCGCTTCGACCGGCCCGGGGTGGTGCGCGTCTTCTGCGACATCCACTCCCACATGAGCGCGTTCATCCTGGTGTTCGCGCACCGGTACTTCGCGACCACCGACGCCGAAGGCCGCTACCGGATCGACGGCGTGCCTCCGGGCAGCTACACCGTGGTGGCCTGGAACGACGGCCAGGCCCGGCAGTCGCGGCCGGTGGCGATGCCGGCCGCCGGGGGCGTGGTCGAGCTGGACTTCGTCGTCCCATGAAGCCGCTGACGCTCAAGACGCGCATCTTCCTGTCGAGCGCGCTGGTGGCGGTGCTCTCCGTGGCCGTCGCCGTCCGCTTCGTGACGGCCCGGGTGGCCCGGGAAGCGGAGGCCGAGCTGCGGCGCGGCCTGACGGAGGTCGGCACGCTCATGGAGCACCACCACGCCGCTCGCGTCGAGACCCTCACCATACTGGCGCGCCTGGCCGCCGACCTGCCCCGGCTCAAGGCGGCGGTGGAGACCCGCGATCCCCCGACCGTGCGGCCGCTGGCCGAGGATTACAGGACGCGCCTGAAGGCCGACTACTTCGCGGTCAGCGACCGCGACGGCCGCGAGCTGGTTGCTCTCGGTGCGCCCGGCGGGGGCGAAGGCGCGCCCGCGCCCGCCGTACGGGCCGCCCTCGCGGGCCGCGAGGCCATGACCTTCCGCACCAGCCCGCCTCCGGCGCTCCAGGTCCTCACCGTGCCCATCCTCATCGAGGCCGGGCCGCCGGAGGTGCTGGGCACCCTGAGCGTCGGGTTCGCGCTCGACCGTGCGCTGGCCGCCGACCTCGGGGCGGTGACGCAGAGCGACGTGGCGGTGGTGCTCGAGGACCGCGTGGTCGCTTCCACGCTTCCCCGCGAGCACGACGCCGCCCTGGAGGAGGCGCACCGCTCCGGGCAGGCGACGTTGACGCTCGGCGAGGAGGAGTACGTGTGGCTCGAGCGTCCCCTGGCCCAGCGCGGCGAGGGGCCCCTGCCGGCGGCGCTCGTCCTGCGCTCGCGCACGGAGCGCCTCCAGTTCCTGGCCACGTTCCGCGCCGGCCTGCTCGTGGCCGCGCTGGTGGCGGTGGCGGTGGCGGTGCTCCTCAGCTACGGCGTGGCGCGGAGCGTGACCGGGCCCCTCTCCGCGATCACCTCGGTCATGCGGGAAATGACCGCCACCGGAGACCTCACGCGCAAGATCCGGCTGGGCCGGGCCTGGGAGGACGAGGACGCGCGCGTGCTCGCCGCCGCCTTCAACACCCTCACCGACTCCATCGCCCGCTTCCAGCGCGAGGCCGGGCTGCGCGAGCGTCTCTCCGCGCTCGGCCGCCTCTCCACCGTCATCGCGCACGAGGTGCGGAACCCGCTCATGATCATCAAGGCCACCGTCCGCGCGCTGCGCCGCCCGGGCCTGGGCGCCCGCGACCTGGAGGAGGCCGCCGGCGACATCGACCAGGAGGTGACGCGACTCAACCGGATCGTGGGCGACGTGCTCGACTTCGCGCGGCCGGTGACGCTCGCCTGCGCCCCCACCGACCTCAACGCGCTCTGCCGGGAGGCGGCCACGGCCGCCATGACCGGCGAGGGCGCGCCCGCCTGGAAGCTCTCCCTGGACCCGCGCCTCCCCGCCCTCGTCACCGACGGCGACCGGCTGCGCACCGTCCTGCTGAACATCCTCTCGAACGCGCGGGAGGCGGTGCAGATGGGGGCGGGGGGGCCGGCGGCGGCGGAGGCCGGCAACGGCGGGCCGCCGGACGTGGAGCTTCGTACGGAATCCCTCCCTGACGGCCGCGCGGCCATCGAGGTGGAGGACCGAGGGGTGGGCATCGACCCCGGCGACCTGCCGCACGTGTTCGAGCCGTACTTCACGACCAAGCGCACGGGCACGGGCCTGGGCCTGGCCATCGCCAAGAACATCGTGGACGCCCTGGGCGGCACGCTCACCGCGGCGAGCGCCACCCCGGCCGGCGCGCGCCTCCGCATCGAGCTGCCGCCGGGGCCGCCGGCCGGGGGGTCCTAGTGTCCCTGGTGGAACCGCGCGGCGCCGTGCTCCTGGTCGACGACGAGGACAAGATCCTGAAGACCCTCGGCCGGGCCCTGCGCGACGAAGGACACGAGGTCACGGCCACCACCAGCCCGCGCGAGGCGCAGCGACTGCTCGCGGAGCGCACCTTCGACCTGCTGGTGGTGGACCACCGCATGCCGGAGCTCACGGGCCTGGACCTCATCCGCGAGCTGGCCGCGGGCACGCCGGAGGGCGAGCGGCCGCAGATCCTTATGATGACCGCGCACGCCACGGTCGAGAACGCGATCGAGGCCATGAAGCTCGGCGCCTTCGACTACCTGCAGAAGCCCTTCGAGGTGGAGGAGCTGCTGGTGGCGGCCGGACGCGCGCTGGCCCACCAGCGCCTGAAGACCCAGCACCTCTACCTGCGCAGCGAGCGGGAGGAGGACTTCAACCACTACGGCATGGTCGGCCGCAGCAAGGCGATCCAGGAGGTGATCCGGAAGCTGGAGCTGGTGGCCCAGTCCCGCTCCACCGTGCTCATCACGGGCGAGACGGGCACGGGCAAGGAGCTGGCCGCCCGGGCCATACACGACCGCAGCGCCCAGCGCGAGATGCCGCTGATCAAGGTCAACTGCGCGGCCATCCCCGACACGCTCCTCGAGTCGGAGCTGTTCGGCCACGTCAAGGGCGCTTTCACGGGCGCGGCCACCAACAAGAAGGGCCGGTTCACCCTCGCCGACGGCGGCAGCATCCTCCTCGACGAGATCGGCACGCTCGGCGCGTCGCTGCAGTCCAAGATCCTGCGTGTGCTGCAGGAGAGGGAGTTCGAGCCGCTGGGCGCGGAGCGGACACAGAAGGTGGACGTGCGCGTGATCGCCGCCACCAACCGTGACCTGCGCCGCATGGTCGCGGAGGGCGCCTTCCAGGAAGACCTCTATTACCGCCTGAGCGTCATCCCCATCGAGCTGCCTCCCCTGCGCGACCGCGCGGAGGACATCCCGCTGCTGGCCGAGCACTTCGTGCGCAAACACGCGCACCGCACGGGCAAGCGGGTCGAGGGCTTGGCGGACGGCGTGCGGGAGCTGCTCATGCGCTACGACTGGCCGGGCAACGTCCGGGAGCTGGAGAACACCATCGAGCGCGCCGTGGTGCTCTCGCCGGGCCCCGTGATCCAGCCGCGGGAGATCTCGATGCTGGGCGCGGCGGCCACCGCGCCGGCCGCGGGGCTCCCCTCGCTCAAGCTCCACCAGAACATCGAGTGGGTGGAGCGGGAGACCGTGCAGCGCGCCCTGCAGCGCGCGGCCGGCGTGAAGAAGGACGCGGCCGAGCTGCTCGGGATCAGCCAGCGTGCGTTGAGCTACTACATCGCGAAGTACCGGATCGACTGACGGCGCCGCGGGGACGGGCCAGAGCCCCTGGAAGGAGGCCGCGATCCTTGCTACAGTCCGGAGCGGTTGCACACGCGCGCCGTCGTCCACGACTTTCAACGGGCTCCGGGCCCTCGGTCCATTCGCCTGAAAAGCCGCCGGACGCTTTCGCGGTCCGTAAGCGCTTACGCCGGCCGTAAGGGCCCGGCGGTTCAGCCAGGCGCAAGTTCCCTGATTACCGCGCCTTCGGCCCGGCATGGCGATTGCTGAAGGAGATGCCGGGACCGCCGGCGCGTCGTCGTCACGGCTGGCGAGCGAAGGCACGGTATTAACCGGATGAGGCTGCCTGCGTTCGTTCTGATCGTGACGGCGGCGTGGCCGGCGGCGCCCGCGGACCCCCCCGGCGACCCGCCCGGCACGCGCTCCTTCGACGTCGTTGCTTCCCGATTCAAGTTCGAGCCGGACCTGCTCGAGGTCGACCAGGGCGACCTCGTCGTGCTGCGCATGCGCTCCGCCGACACCGCGCACGGTCTGGCCATCAAGGAGTTCAAGGTGAAGAAGGACCTGCCGGACACGGGTGAGGTGATCACCGTCGAGTTCGTGGCCGCCAAGGCGGGCACGTTCCGCATGGAGTGCTCCGAGTACTGCGGCAAGGGGCATTCGAAGATGAGAGGCCGGCTCGTCGTCCGGCCCCGGGCGAGCGAATGATCGGCGGCCTGCTGGCCATCCTGCTCGCGGCCTCCGCCGCCGCCCCTCCCGCCGACGACCGCGACGTGGATCCGGTGGAGCCGGACTTCACGGTGATCAACCTGCCCACCACCTTGCGGCTGCCGCTCCACGCGGTGGCGTTCCGCATCACGCATCGATTCGCGCGCGGCCTGGGCGAGGGCGACTTCGGGGACCTGCTGGCCGACTTCTTCGGCTTCGACGGCGGCGCGCAGGTCGGGCTGGAGCTGCGCTTCTCGCCGTTCACCGGCAACCAGCTCGGTATCTACCGCACCAGCGACCGCACGATCTCCTTCTTCGGCCAGCAGGAGCTGCTGCGCCAGGGGGACGCGCCGGTGGGACTGGCGCTCGTCGCTTCCATCGAAGGCCTGGACAACTTCCAGGAGACGCGCTCGCCGCGGGTGGGCCTGGTGGCTTCGCGGCGCCTGGGCGGGCGGGGCGCCGTCTATGCGGTGCCCGCCTGGATCGGCAACGTGCGTCCGGCCAGCGACCCGGGATCGGGGAGCGACGGATCGTTCGTGCTCGGGCTGGGCACGCGGCTCCGGCTCGGGGACGCCTACGCCATCCTGGCCGAGGTGCACCCCCGGCTCGCCGGGTACAAGGGCCACCCGAACGGGGCGGCGCTGGCCACCTTCGCCTTCGAGCGCCGCGTGGGCGGCCACGCCTTCCAGATCAACTTCTCGAACGACCTCGGCACCACGCCCGGGCAGGTGGCGCGCGGCCGGCTGGGGCCGGACGACTGGTACATCGGCTTCAACATCTCTCGGAAGTTCTACTAGCGCTCGAGCGCACGGGGTGGGAATGGACAGAGCGGACACGATCGAAGGGGCCACGCACGACGGCCTCGACCGGCGCGAGTTCACGTTGCGGGCGGCGCTGGCCATGCTCGCGGGCGTCACCATCACCGTCAGCGGGTGCGGAGGCGGGGGAGGCACGGGCGGCGGCGGGAGCCCGATGCAGCCCACGACCGACCCGTCCACCGGCGACAAGGTCGGGAACATCTCGGCCGACCACGGGCACCGGGCCGTCATCACGGCCGCCGAGCTCGCCGCCGGGGGCGCGCTCATCCTGCAGATCCGCGGCACAGCCGACCATCCGCATACGGTGCCCTTGACGGCGGCCGAGGTCGTGGCCATCCGCAACGGCCAGCGCGTGGGCAAGGCGTCGTCGGACGAGGACTTCCACACCCACACCGTCACGTTCAACTGACCGGTCTCGCGGGCGGGGGCACGAGTGCGACGACTGCCGGCGGCGTTGTTGTTGCTGGCCGTCGTCGGCCTGTGGGCGGTGGTGGGTTGGCGCGCCTGGCGCGCGCGCGGCATCTCCCCCGTCCAGCGCGGCTTCGTGGTGGCCTCCACCAGCGGCTGCTTCGGCTGCCACGGCGTCGGCGGCCTGAACGGGTTCGACGACCCCGACGGCAGGCTCGGAGCCGTGCCGCCCTTCTCGCGCGAGGCGCTTCTCGCCCACGCGAAGAACGAGGGCGAGATCCGTGAGTGGATCCTCGACGGCGCTCCGCGGCGCCTGCGCGCCCAGGCAGCGGAGGAGGAGGGCGAGCCTTCCCTGCTGCGGATGCCGGCGTGGCGCGGCGTGCTCACCGACCGCCAGGTCGCCGACCTCGTCGCCTACGTCAAGGCGGTATCCGACTACGAGCGGCCGGACGACCCGGCCGCGGAGCGGGGCCGCCAGGCGGCCGAGCGCCTGGCCTGCTTCGGCTGCCACGGCCCGCAAGGACGCGGCAGCATGCCCAACCCGCGCTCGTTCAAGGGCTACATCCCCGCGTGGGACGGCACCGACTTCGGCGACGTGGCGAAGGACGACGGCGAGATCCGGGAGTGGATCGTGGACGGCAGCCCGCGGCGCCTGCGCGCGCACCCGGTGGCGCGCTTCTTCATGCGGCGGCAGGCGGTGCAGATGCCGGCCTACGGAAGCCGGCTGGCCGAGGGCGAGGTGGACGCGCTCGTGGCCTATATCCGCTGGCTGCGCCGCGAGGCACGCTCCCCCGGGCTGTGATGGCCGTCACGCCCCCTCCCCGGACCGTCGCGATCACGGGCGCCCAGTTGTCGGCCGGCGGCGGCGTCACGCTCGACATCCAGGGCACCTCGTCCCACCCACACCAGGTCACCTTGACGGCGGCCGACGTGATCGCGATCCGCGACGGACGGCGGGTCTCGAAGGACTCCACCCCGAACCCCTCGGGTTCGCACGCCCACACGGTGACGTTCAACTAGGGCCGCTCCGGGTCGCGATTCGCGCGGGCGGACCAGCGCCCTGGGCGGCGGTCCGCCCCTGGTTTGCCCGACCGTCTCGCCCGGGCTATCGTTCCGGGAACACCTTTTCCAGCGAGGCCTTCCCGTGGCTGAGACCGTGACCCGTCCTGCCGCCGCCGGCGCGCCCGCGCCCGCGGCCACCCCCGGACCCGTGTCCGCATTCGCCGGCGTGCGGCGCGTGCCGCCGCCCGTCAACGAGCCGGTAAGGGCCTACTCCCCAGGCTCGCCGGAGAAGGCCGAGCTCAAGGCCCGGCTCGCCGCCATGGCGGGCGAGCGCATCGACATCCCGCTCATCGTCGGCGGCGAGGAGATCCGCACGGGCGAGACCGCCCAGGCGGTGATGCCGCACGACCACCGGCACGTGCTCGCGGACTGGCACCGCGCGTCGCGCCCGCACGTCGAGCGTGCGATCCAGGCGGCCCAGGCCGCGCACCGGGAATGGTCGAGCTGGCCCTGGGAGGACCGGGCGGCCGTGTTCCTGAAGGCGGCCGAGCTGCTGGCCACCTCGTGGCGGGCCACGCTCAACGCGGCCACCATGCTCGGCCAGTCCAAGACCGTCTTCCAGGCCGAGATCGACGCCGCCTGCGAGACGGTGGACTTCTACCGCTTCAACCCGCACTACGCGCAGGAGCTCTACACCGAGCAGCCGCTCTCCGACCACACGATGTGGAACCAGCTCGATTACCGCCCGCTGGAGGGGTTCGTCTACGCGGTCACCCCGTTCAACTTCACCTCGATCGCCGGAAACCTGCCCACGGCGCCGGCCCTCATGGGCAACACCGTGCTCTGGAAGCCGGCCTCGACGGCCGTCCTGTCGGGCTACTACATCATGCGGCTGCTGGAGGCGGCGGGACTGCCGCCCGGCGTGATCAACTTCGTGCCCGGAGACGCGGCCACGGTGTCGGACGTGGCCCTGAACCACCGCGACCTCGCCGGCATCCACTTCACCGGGTCCACCGGCGTCTTCAACGCGATGTGGAGGACCGTCGGCCAGAGCATGTCACGCTACCGGTCCTACCCGCGGATCGTCGGCGAGACGGGCGGAAAGGACTTCATCGTGGCCCACGCCTCCGCGGACGCGCAGGCCCTCGCCGTGGCCATCGCGCGCGGCGGCTTCGAGTACCAGGGCCAGAAGTGCTCCGCGGTGAGCCGCGTGTACGTGCCGCGCTCGCTCTGGAACGACGTCCGCGACCGCACCGTGGGCATGCTGGGGGAGTTCCGCATGGGCGACGTGGCCGACTTCCGCAACTTCATGGGCGCGGTCATCGACCGCAAGGCCTACGACAAGATCGGCGAGTACCTGGCCGAGGCCCGGCAGAGCGCGCGCGTGCTCACGGGCGGGGAGGCCCGCGACGAGCGCGGCTACTTCATCGCGCCCACGCTGGTGGAGACGGAGGATCCCGGCCACCGGCTGCTCTGTGAGGAGATCTTCGGCCCGGTGGTGACGGTCCACGTCTACGACGACGCGCGCTGGAGCGAGACGCTCCGCGTGGTGGACGAGACCTCGCCCTACGCGCTCACCGGCGCCGTGTTCGCGCAGGACCGGCGGGGCGTGCGCGAGGCCATGCTCGCGCTGCGCCACGCCGCCGGGAACTTCTACGTGAACGACAAGCCGACGGGCGCGGTGGTGGGCCAGCAGCCGTTCGGAGGGGCGCGCGCGTCCGGGACCAACGACAAGGCGGGCTCGAAGCTCAACCTGGTGCGCTGGATCAGCGCCCGCACCATCAAGGAGAATTTCGCGCCGCCGCGCGACTACCGCTACCCGTTCATGGCGGAGGAGTAGCGGCAGCGCAAGGCGCCGAGCGCCGCACCCGGTCGTCGGGGCCTGGTCGTGGCCGGCTCGTGGCCTGCTCGTTGACGCTTCGGGCGCTCGGGCGTACGGTGCAGGCGTGCCGGACAGTGGCTTCTTCGTTCCGACCCGCAGCTTCGCCCCGCCCGAGCCACCGCCGCGGCATCCCACCGTCGCTCCCCGGGGCCTGCCCTCCGCCCCGCCGCGGGAGCTGTCGCGGCGGCTGACGCTCACCAGCCTGACCATCGGCGCCGGCTACGGCGTCGCCCTGCTGCTCACGAACACGCTCGGCGCCGTCGGCTGGGAGGCGCCTCGTCCCGGCGCCCACGGCCTGATCGCAGCCGCCATCGTGGGTCTCTCGGCGGCCGTGGCCTGGGTGTCGCATCGCGATCGGATGCCGCCAGGTCGACTCCTGAACCTCGGTCTCGCGTACGAGGTCCTGGTGGGTCTCGGCATGGCCCTGCAGGACAACCTGCGTCCGACCTCGCAGGAGTGGCCCCTCGACGAGATCTCCTGGCTCGCGCTGTTGATCGTCATGTTCCCGCTGCTCGTACCGGCCTCGCCCGCCAGGACCCTGGCCGCCGGCCTCGTCACCGCCTCGATGTGGCCGCTGGCCTTCTGGGTGAGCGTGCGCGCGGGCAACCCCGTCCCGCCCGCCTCCGCGGTGGCCCTCAACTCCCTCGAAAACTACATCGCGGCCGCGCTGGCGCTGGTGCCCGCCGTGATCCTCCGCCGGCTCACGGCGGACGTACAGGAGGCCAGGCGGATGGGCAGCTACCAGCTGATCGAGCCGCTCGGCCACGGCGGCATGGGCGAGGTCTGGCGCGCACGCCACGACATGCTCGCGCGCCCCGCGGCCATCAAGCTGGTGCGCCGGCAGGCGCTCGGGCTCACACCGGGCACGCCGAACGAAGCCGTCCTTCACCGGTTCGAACGGGAGGCACAGGCCACCGCCGCGCTCCACTCGCCGCACACCGTCGAGCTGTACGACTTCGGCGTGACCGCGGACGGCACGTTCTACTACGTCATGGAGCTGCTGGAAGGCCTCGACCTGCAGCAGCTCGTGACCCGCTTCGGGCCGGTCCCTCCCGCCCGCGCCGTGCACTTCCTGCTTCAGCTCTGCGACTCGCTGGCCGACGCGCACCACGCCGGGCTCATCCATCGCGACGTCAAGCCCGCCAACGTGTACGCCTGCCGCCGGGGGCTCAAGTACGACTTCGTGAAGCTGTTCGACTTCGGACTGGTGAAACCGGCCTGGCGGCACGACGTTGACGACAGCAGCCTGACCCAGGAAGGCGCAACGCCCGGCACGCCCGCCTACCTGGCCCCGGAGGTCGCGCTCGGCAGCGTCGAGGTAGACGGACGGGTGGACCTTTACGCCGCCGGCTGCGTCATGTACTGGTTGCTCACCGGCCGCCACGTGTTCGAGGCGCGCACCCCGCTGCAGATGGCCGTGCAGCACGCGCAGGCGGCGCCGGTCCCACCGTCGCAGAGGATCGGCAAACCCATCCCGGCCCCGCTGGAGGCGGTCGTCATGTCCTGCCTGGAGAAGGCGCCGGACCGGCGGCCGTCCTCGGCCGACGAGCTCGCGGGGCGGCTCGTCGAGTGCGGCGTGGCGCCCCCCTGGTCACAGGAGGACGCGCGCGCGTGGTGGCGCGCGAACGTACCTCCGCCGTGAGGCCGGGACAGCTCCTGCTCGCCGCGGCCCTGGCCGGGCCAATCCCGTCTTACGCCGGTGCGCCGCCCGGCGTCCGCGTCGTCAGCCAGGACGAGATTGCCGCGGCCATGGCCGAGAGCCAGGGTTACAACCTGCTCGCGACCACCAACGGGCCTCGCCTCCAGTCCGAGGTCGTATTGCGCCTGGCGCGCCGCGCGCAAGCCGCCGATCCCGCGCGCAAGCCGCTCTTCCTGGGCCATCGCGAGTGGTTCCTCGCCTATCTCCAGCGGACCGGCCTCACCGCCGAACGGGCGCCGCTTTTCGTCCGGCTTTCGGACCAGTACGGCCAGGACATCGTGGTGGACTACCGGCGCGAGAAGGTGATCGAGCGGGCCGCGCCGTCCGCCCTGCCGCGGCTGGCCCTCAACGTGTGCATCGCCTGGAGCCGCGCGCCGGGCTCACCGGGCTCCTACTCGTACGAAGACACGCTCTCGACGCCACGCCTCAAGGTCACCAGCGAGCGCGTCATCACGTACCGGCTCCTCGACTACGGCGACACGACGGTGTTCCACCGGGTGAACGGGCTACGGGGCCGGCCGACCACGGGGATCCTCGGCGTGCTCTTCCAGTTGATCGGCGAAGGCCACGTGGTGGAGAGCCGCATGGGCCTGGCCGCGGACGGCCTGCAGGTCTCGCGGGCACGGGCCCGCAAGCTGATGATCGAGGTCGCCACGACCCTCACCGTGTACCCGGATGGGCGCACGGAGAAGGACGTCCCGCCTGGACGGAGCGATCTCACCGCCATCGAGTCGCGCCTGAAGCAGCCGCTCGACCTGAAGCACCCGCCGCTCGACTGCGGGAAGTGAGTCGGCCATCAACGACCGGCGGATGGCGGCCAGGGGCGCCCCGTCGTCGAACACGATCCCGCCCTCGCGCCGGCGCACGCCGAGCCGCGCCCAGAGGGCGTCGAGGTCCACGTGGTCCGCGGACGAGCCCAGCCGCGCGTGCAGCCTCTGGAGGACGTCGACGCCGGTGGCGCGGTCGCCGGCTTCCAGCGCGCGGGCCGCGCTCCAGCGCACCGCGATCGTGCCGCCGTCCGCCACGATGCCGCGCAGCGCGTCGTCGAGCGAGCGGCGGTTGCCGGTGCGCTCGCGGATCTCGAGGTCGGCCAGGAGGTAGTAGAGCGCGCCTCCCCAATACGTGCGCCCCCAGCTCCGCGTGCCGTCCAGCCCGCCGTCGCCCGCGCGTGGCAGTCCGCGGGGCAGCCCGCTGACGAACCCACCCCACGCCTCCTCGGGCGTGATCTGTCCGGCGCGCGCGCGGGCCACCGGCTCGAGATACGTGGCCAGGCCTTCTTCGAGCCAGCGCTGGGCGCGGGGCAGGTTCGGCAGTCCCAGGTGAGCCATCTCGTGCGTGAGGACCCAGTCGCGCCGGAGGTCCTCCTCGGTCGCCTGGGCGCCGAGCCAGACCATGATCGACGCGCCGCCGTGCCCCAGCGTCGTGCCGAACCCGACCGGCCGGCGTCCTCCGGGCAGCACCAGCACGGCCACGCGCGGCAGGGGGAGGCGCCCGTAGACCCCGCTCACGGCGCGCGCGGCGCGCTCCGCCCAGTCCACGATCGCGGCACGGTCGAGCGCACGCTGGCCGGGAGCGATCGCGAGCTCCACGCGTCCCTCGCCCGCGCGCACGCTGGCCGTTTCGAACCGGCCGAAGCCGGAGTACGGCGCCAGGGGAAGGTCCCCGAGCGCGCCTTCGAAGCCGCGGCCGGAAGGCGAAGGCGAGACGCCCGTCACGAAGCTCCAGCCGCGCGGCATGCGTACGCGGAAGCGGAAGCGATCTCCGGGGCGCGGCCGCGGCGGCCGGGCCAGCCAGGACGCCGGCGGCGCGAGGATCGAGCCCGTGTGGTACAGCGCGCGGTTGCGATCGCGCAGGGCCAGCGCGGCATCGGCGATCTTCACCGTGTAGCGCACGCGGCAGGGCCGCGCCGCGCACCCGGGTATCGGGAGCGTGTCGCCCCGCGGCTGCGCCGCGCGCCAGCCGCGCCCGTCGTCCACCTCGGCCTCGGCCACGAACGGACCCAGCCCCTCCTCCAGCACGACGGCGGCCCCGCGGGGGGCGAGCGTCGCCTCCACGCGCAGCTCGCGCGCGCCCGGGCGCGCCGTGACCTCGTAGTCGGCGGCGAGCGGAGGCGGCGGGGCGTCCGGCGCAGCCGCAAGCACGCCGGCCGTGAGCCCGGGGAGGCCGAGAAGCGCGGCGGCGATCATCCCCTCGAACGTGCGTCCCACGCCCCGAGCATAACGCGGTGCGGCTCGTGTCGCTCTGCTATCATGGGCGACTCTTGTCGATCCGTTCGCGGTTGAAATCGGGGCGCATCCTGTCCGCGCTCGTTGCCTTTCTCACCCTGCCCGCGGCGCCCCACGCCCGGCGCGCGGCGGCCGAGCCGGCCGAGGCCGAGACCCGCCGGGAACGCTGGGAGCGCCTTCGGCGCGAGAAGGCGGAGGCGCTCCGCCCCCCCCGGCCGGGCGTCGTGGAGCGCAGCATCCTGGCCCTGGAGAAGGCGGAGCGGCCCGGGCTGCTCGCCTGGAACGTCGGCGGCTTCTACCCGCGCCTGCGGTCGATCGGCTGGGGCTCGCAGACGGCGATCGGAGCGCGGTTCTGGCAGCCCGACATCGGGGGCACCAAGCTGGACGTGCACGCGGCCGCGTTCCATTCGATCCGGCGATACGAGAGCTACGAGCTGCAGGCGGGCCTCCTGCCGCACCGCGGCCGCGCCCTGCCCGCCCGCTCCGCCACCGGTGACGACGTGTACGAGCTCGGCGGCATTCGCCGGCGGGGCGGACGACAGGGTCACGCCTACGCCTCGCTGCGCTACCGCCACCTGCCGGAAGTGGACTTCTACGGCCTGGGCACGGACTCGCGTCCGGAGGACCACACCACCTTCCTGCTCCAGGACGCGTGGTACGACCTGGTGGCGGGCTACCAGCACACGGCGCGCGCGGTGGTGACGGCGCGGGCGGGGCTGATGCAGGCCTTCGTGGGACCCGGCCGCGACGACGCGTTCCCCGCCACGCAGGAGCGCTTCCACGAGGCGCAAGTGCCCGGGCTCGCCCGGCAGCCGGATTTCCTGCACCTCACCCTGCTCGCTCTGCTCGACGGACGCGACCAGCCGCACAACCCGCACGCGGGCGGCATGCTCGCGCTGTCCGCCTCGCGTTTCGACGACCGCGACGGCGACCTGTACCGGTTCGATCGGCTGGCCGCGGACGCGCGCGCCTTCCTGCCCCTCGGCTCCGCCCAGCGCGTGGTCGCGCTGCGCGCGCTCGTCTCGGCCGACCGGCCGGCCGAGGGCAGCCGGGTCCCCTTCTTCCTCCAGGAGACCCTGGGCGGCAGTCACACGCTGCGCGGCTACCGCAGCTTCCGCTTCCGTGGCGAGAAGCTGGTGCTGCTGCAGGCGGAGTACCGATGGGAGGCGGCCCCGGCGGTGGAGCTGGCCGCCTTCCTGGACGGAGGCCGCGTCGCCTCCCACCTCGCGGACTGGAGCCTGCGGGACCTCCGTACGAGCTACGGTCTCGGCCTGCGCATCAAGACGCACGACCAGGTGCTCCTGCGCTTCGACGTGGGCCGCAGCTCCGAGGAGACGCGCTTCCTGCTCCGCGTGGGGCCCTCCTTCTAGCATGACGCGCCCCGGCCGTCTCCTTCCCGCGCTGCTCGCGCTCGCCTCTTCCCTCCCCGCGCGCGCCGCCTCCTTGAAGTTCCTGCCGGACGATCCGGTGGCGGTGGACGACGACCGCCTGCCCATGCCCAGGCCGGCGCGGGTCGAGGTGAGCACGACCCTCGACGTCATCGAGCGGACGTTCAAGGGACGGCCGGACGGGAACGTCCCGCGCGCGGTCAACGTCAACACGCTGGGCGAGGTCCCCGACTCGAGCTGGTTCACCAACCGCATGGGCGCGCGCACGTTGTCCATCGAGGAGCTGGTGCGGGGCCCGCTGCGCGGCGACGGCCCCGACCTGTCGCGGCCCTGGACGGTGATCCGCGGGAAGTCGGGCGGCATCTCGCCCGGATTCACGGTCCGCGACGCGCGCGGCGACGTCTACTTCGTCAAGCCGGATCCGGAGGGCTTCCCCAACCTCTCCACGGCCGCCGACGTGATCGGGTCGCGGTTCTTCCATGCCTTCGGCTACTTCGTGCCGGAGAACCACGTGGCCTACGTGCGCCGCGACCAGCTCGCGGTCGCGCCGGACGCGCGGATCACCGAGTCCGGCCGCGGCCGCCGCACCATGACCGAGGCCGACCTCGATCGCATCCTGGCGCGCGTCTACCGGCGGCCGGACGGCGCCATCCGCGTGGTCGCGGGGCGCGCCCTGCCCGGAGAGGACATCGGGCCCCACGAGTTCATCGGCACCCGGCCGGACGACGCGAACGACGTCTTCCCGCACGAGCACCGCCGCGACCTGCGCGGGTACCGCGTGTTCGCCGCCTGGCTCAACCACGACGATTCCCGCGCCGTGAACACGCTCGACACCTTCATGCCGGTGGCCGAGGGACGGGGCTGGGTGCGACACCACCTGATCGACTTCGCCTCGGCGCTGGGCAGCGGATCCTCGCCGAGCAGGGAGATCGCACCCCAGGGCACGCGTCCAGGCCACGAGTACGTCGTCGAGATCTCTCCCGCGCTGAAGACCGCGGTCACCTTCGGGCTGTGGGAGCGGCCCTGGCGCAAGGTGAAATACGACGTGCACGCGGAGATCGGCCGCATCGAGGCCGCCTTCTTCCGGCCCCAGGCCTGGAAGCCCGAATATCCCAACCCCGCCTTCGAGCGCATGTTGCCCGACGACGCCTTCTGGGCCGCCCGCATCGTCTCCCGCTTCACCGACGAGATGGTGCGGGCGCTCGTCCACACCGGCCAATACGACGACCCGGCGGCGGAGCGGCGGCTCGCGGAAACGCTCATCGAGCGGCGCGACAAGACGGTGGCCCATTACTTCCGCCAGGTGAACCCGCTGGCGGAGTTCGAGGTCGCGGGCGATGTGGGGGGCGGCCGGCTGTGCTTCCGCAACCTGGGCGAGGAAGCCGGGCTGGGGCCGGCCGGCGGCTACGAGTACCAGTGGTTCGCGTTCGACAACGCCACGCACGCGCTCCGCCCGTTGGGCGCTGCCGCCACGACCACGGCGCGAGAGCTGGCCGTGCCCGCGGCGGAAGGGGACTTCCGGATGGTGCGCATCCGCACCCGAGCGGACGAGCCGGGCTGGGCGAAGGCGGTGGACGTGTACCTGCGCGGCGGGAAGCTCGTGGGCATCGAGAGGGAGAACTGATGGCCGACGAGACGGCCGCCACCATCGACGCGCGCCCGGGCCTGCTCGACCGCGTCCTGCGGGTCTTCAGCGACGTGCGCGCCGGCGAAGGCGGCACGGTGTTGCTGATGTTCGCGAACCTGTTCCTGCTCCTGGTGAGCTATTACGTGATCCGCGTGGTGCGCGACGCCATGATCCTGGCCACCGGCGGCGCCGTCGCGCAGTCCTACGCCGCGGCCGGCATGGCCCTGGTGCTGATGGCCTTCATCCCGCTCTACAGCTGGTTCGCCACGCGGACGAACCGCGTGAGGCTGATCCTGGGCGTGATGGCGTTCTTCGTCGTGACGCTCGAGTTCTTCGCCTTGAGCTTCTCCCGCAACGCGTACTACGTGGCCGTGGCGTTCTTCATCTGGGTGGGCATCTTCAACAACGCCACCGTCGCCCAGTTCTGGTCGTTCGCGAACGACCTGTATCGGAGGGACGCGGGCGAGCGGCTGTTCCCGATCATGGCCATCGGGGCCACACTGGGAGCGCCGATCGGCTCCAAGATCGCGGAGGTGCTGTTCGAGGAAGGGCTCCCGCCCCAGGTGCTGCTGCAGATCGCGGCCGGCATGTTGCTCGTCCACCTCGCGCTGTACATCGTCGTGCAGAGGCGTGAGGTCCACCGCCGTGTGGACCAGGTAGCGGTGGCTCAGGCTCCCATCCCGCCCGGCAACGGTTTTGCGCTGGTCTTCGCCAACCCGTACCTGCGCCTGGTCGCCATCATCATCATCATCCTCAACATCGTGAATACCAATGGCAACTTCATCTTCAGCTCGGCGGTGGTGCGCGCGGCGGACGCCGCCGTGGCGGGGAACCCTTCCCTGGACAAGGTGGCCTTCATCGGCGCCTACACCGGCGGGTTCCTCTTCTACCAGAACGTCATCGCGTTCCTGGTCCAGGCCTTCCTCGTCTCCCGGATCGTGAAGTACCTCGGGATGCCGGGGGTCCTGCTGGTCCTTCCCCTGGCGGCCCTGGGCGGCAACGCGCTCATCGCCGCCGGCGCCGGCCTGTCCATCATCCGCTGGGCGAAGACGGCCGAAAATGCCGCGGACTATTCCGTGATGAACACGGGGCGGCAGATGCTGTGGCTCCCCACCCGCCGCGAGGAGAAGTACAAGGCGAAGCAGGCCGTGGACACGTTCTTCGTCCGCTTCGGCGACGTCCTGTCGGCGGCGCTGGTGTTCGCGGGCACGCACTGGCTGAGCCTGCAGGGCGAGAGCTTCGCCGTGATCAACCTCGTCCTGGTGGTGGTGTGGATCGGCCTGCTCGCCCTGCTCCTCCGCCGGCACCGCGAGCTGTCGGCGCGGGCGCAGGCCGAGGAGGCGGCGGCGGAGGCGGCGAGTGCCTGACCAGTCTCCCGCCGGGGAAGACCCCGTGGCCGTCATCGACATCGGGTCGAACTCCGGCCGGGTGGTGGTGTACCGCCCCGAGGCGGGGGGCGGGTTCCGCATCCTGGCCGGCACGCGCGCCGCCCTGCGCCTGGTGCGCGAGGTGGACGGGACGCACGCGCTGAGCGCGGCCACCATCGACCGCACGCTCGACGCGCTGCGCGACTTCAAGGCCATCGCCGTGGGCGCGGGCGCGCGGCGCAGCGTGGCCGTGGCCACCGCGGCCCTGCGCGACGCGGAGAACGCGCCGGCGCTCCTCGCGCGCGTGCGCGAGGAGCTGGGCGTCGAGGTGCGCATCATCAGCGGCGAGGAGGAAGCGTGGTACGGCTTCCTGGGCGCCGTCCACGGGCTGCCCGTGGAGCACGGCGTGCTCTTCGATCTGGGCGGCGGCAGCATGCAGGTGTCGCACTTCCAGGAGCGCGCGCTGCGGCGCTCCGTCAGCCTGCCCCTCGGCTCCCTTCGCCTCTCCGACGCCTTCCTGGGCTCCGACCCGCCCAAGGCGGGCGAGGTCCGCCACCTGCAGGCGCACGTGCGCGAGATGCTCGAACGTGAGCGGCTGGCGCCGCTGGCGCCGGGCGAGGCGCTGGTGGGCACGGGCGGGACGGTCCGGAACCTGGCCAAGGTGGACCGCGTCTCGCGCGCGTACCCGCTGACCCGGCTGCACGGCTACCTCCTGAGCCGCCGCCGCGTGCACGAGATCGCCACGTTGCTGGCGGCGCGCCGACTGAAGCACCGCCGCGACATCCCCGGCCTCAACGAGGACCGCGGCGACTCCATCGTGGGCGGCTCGCTCGCCGTGCAGGCGCTCATGGACCTGTTGCAGGCGCGCGAGGTCCTGGTCTCGGGAGAGGGTGTCCGCGAGGGCCTGGTCCTGGGCGGACCGCATCGGACCCTGCCCCCGCCCCAGGCCGTGCGCGAAGCCTCCGTGACCGCGCTCACGGCGCGCTTCGCGGTTTGGAACGCGCGCGCGGCCGACCGGCGCGCGGCCCTGGCCGCCGCGCTGCAAAAGGGCCTGGAGCCCGGCACGCCGGCCGAGATCCAGGAAGCGCTGCGGCACGCGGCGCGGCTGCTCGACGTCGGCCGGAGCGTGGACTTCTTCGACCGGCACGAACACGTGGCGGACATGGTGCTGGCCACGGACATGGCCGGCTTCTCGCACCGCGACCTGGGGCTCCTCTCCTCGGTGCTGCGACACGCCGGCGACGAGGACACGCCGGCCAAACGGCTCGCGCCACTGGTCACAGCGGACGACATACCCGCCATCGAGCGCGCGGCCGTGGTGCTGCGCGTCGCGGACGACATCGAGGAGCGCTGCCCGCCCGGGCAGACCTTGACCCTCGAGTGCCAGCGGGGCCCGCACGAGGTGACGGTGGTGGTCCCTCAGCTCGTGGCCTGGCGCCCGCGCAAGATCGGCCCGCGCTTCGAGCGGGCCTTCGGGCGCGCGCTCATCGTGGGATCGGGACCGCGGGGCCAGAGTTAGAGCCCTCCGCAGGCGACGCGCTAGCTTCGCCGGATGGCGATCACCGCCGGCTGCGGAGGGGCGCCGACCCTTCGGTGCGGCCAGTTGCTGCCGCGCGGCGCCTGCTCGGGGGCCGTGCGCGTCCCGTATCGCTCGCCCGGGTGCTGCACGGCGAGGAAGAGCGCCTGCTCGCCGGGCGCCCACGCTGGGCCCGTGCCTTCGCCCTCGCAGGGCAGCGATGCGAACTGGACGGGCCGGCCGCGCTCGGAGCCGCTCATCGCGATCCGGAACAGGCCGTTGTTCTTGAAAGCACGAAAGCGCTCGTCGTGGTTCAAGTAGGCGCCCGACATGTCCGTGCACATCCACAGGTCGCCGCGGCCGTCGAAGATCATGTTGTCGGGCGAGGAGAACACGCGGCCGCCCTGCGCCGGGTCGTTCGGGCCCCCGACCGAGAAGCGCTCCCAGCGGAAGCGCGTGGAGCGGACGTCGCCGGCCTCCTCCACGATGCGCCATACTCCGCCGTAGATGTTCTCCCACAGCCCCGGGCGGCCCGACTGCGACGTGAACGCGATCAGCACGCTTCCGTCGGCGTGCACCTCGAGGTCCTCCGGCCGGCCCGACGGCGAGGCCCCCAGCGCGTTCGCCGCCTGGTAGGCGTCCATGAGCGCCGCGCCCTGGCTGGCGTAGCAGTCGGCCAGCGTGCGGGCGCAGGGTGGAATGAACGGGAGGGGATCGGTGGCGCCGGGGTTCGGGTCGAGCGGCGAGGAGGGGTCCAGCAGCCGCCACTCGCCGGTGCCGTCGGGGTTGAAGCGGGCGGCGTAGAGGCGGCCCGAGGCGAGCAGCTTGCGGTTGTCCGCGGCGTCGCCGGGCCGGTAGAGGCCGTCGGAGACGAACTTCCATACGTGCCCGCCCAGCCGGTCGTCGCCCATGTAGCCGGCCACCGGGTGGCCGGGCTGCGCGCGCAGGCCGACGTTCTCGTGGCGGAAGCGGCCGAGCGCCGTGTGCTTGACGGGCGTGGAGTCCGGATCGTAGGGGTCCACCTCGACCACCCAGCCGTAGTGCCCTCCGGGCAGCTCGAACGGACCGCCACGGACGAAGTTGCCCTTGGTGTCCACGAGCTCGGGCACGCGGCCCTGGAAGTTCTCCTCGCAGGTGAGCGCGGTGTTCCACGGCGTGGTCTGCCCCGCGCAGTTGTCGAACGTGCCCTGCAGCTTCTCCGATCCCATGAGGGCGGCCGCCGGGCCGTCCACGTGGCAGGGCGTGAAGGCGCTGATGCGCCGGTTGAGCCGGTCCTTCAACACCGGCACCCAGGCGCCGGTGGCCGCGTCACGGCGCACGCGCAGGACGGAGAGGCCCACGTCGCGCTTGAAGTCGTCGATCGTCGGCGCGCGGCCGCGCAGCGCCTGGAACGTCTCGGGATACAGGGCGACGTCGCCGAGATAGGCGACGCTGATGTACTCCTGGTTGATGGCGAGCAGCGCCTCCTCGTCGTTCCCGAGCGGGAACGCGCCGATCCAGTCGTTGTTGTAGCCGAAGGTCTCGCCCGCGGCCGTGAAGGGGTCGCCCCACTTGATGACCACGTCGTAGCGGAACCCCTCCGGCAGCACGACGTCGTCGCGGTCGGTGGGCTCGAGGGGGCGGAACGACGAGAAGGGCGAGCGGGCGGCCGACGCCGAGGCCAGGGGCGCCAGCGCCGACTCCAGGGCGGGCCAGGCCGCCGCCGCGCCCGCGACCTGAAGGAAACCGCGGCGGTCCAGGCCGAGGCCCGGGCCGCGCTCCCGATGGGTGTAGCGTCCCTCTCCCCAGCGCGCGCCGCCGCTCATGCCCGCCCTCCCTGGGCCAGCTCCGCCTCGAGCCGCTCGAGGAAGAAGCCCACGTCCGTGACCAGCCCGATCGCCTGCATGGTCCCCCGGTTGGAGAGCTTCACCGGCACCGACTCCGTCATGTCCACGCACACGGTGCGGACGCGCGCGGGCAGCAGGTTGCCGACCGCGATCGAGTGCAGCGCCGAGGCCAACATGAGGCACATGCCGGCCCCGCGCAGGGCCTCGACGTAGGCCTTCTGGGCCGCGACCACGTCCGTCACCACGTCCTTGAGCGGCCCGTCGTCGCGGATGGACCCGGCCAGCACGAACGGGATGCCCTTCTTCACCACCTCGTACATGACGCCGGAGGCGACGAGCCCGCTCTCCACCGCGGGCCGGATGCCGCCCGCGCGGTTGACGGCGTTGATGGCCCAGAGGTGGTTGCGGCTGCCCCCCTCCATGGCCCGGCCGCTCATCTGGCACACGCCGAGGCTGGTCTTGAGGATCGACTTCTCGAGGTCGTGGGTGGCGAACGCGTTGCCGGTGAGCAGCACGTCGATCCACCCGTCGCGCACGAGCCGGGCCAGCGGCGCATCGCCGCCGGAGTGCACGATGGCGGGGCCGGCCACCACCACGATCTTGCCGCCCTCCTCGCGCGTCCGGCGCATCTCCCGCGCCGCGCCCGAGATCACGATGCCCTTGTTGATCTCCGCGGAGATGTCGTTGCTCATGAAGCCGAAGACGGAGAAGTCGCGGCTGCGCTCGGGCGGCTTGACGCGGATCCCGGGCCCGCGCAGGACCACGGCCTCGCCCTTCCCGACCTGTCCCTGCTTCACGCACGTGGGCGCCCCGCCGCGCAGGACGAGGGCGCAATCCATCCTCTGCTCCCGCACCGGCTCCCAGCGTCCCGTGATCCGGACGAAGGTGTCGTAGTTGGTCGTGGAGTAGAACTCGTCGGGCAGGATCCCGTCCGCCTCCGCCGGCGCGAACTGGGCGTCGGCCACGACCGTGGAGGCGCCCAGGTAGTTCAGGTCTTCCAGGATCGCGTCGAGCGCGCCCGCGTCTTTCGCCGTGACCGACAGCTTGACGAACGAGGCGTCGTCGTTGCGCTTGCCGACCCGGAACTCCTCCACCTCGAACTCCCCCCCGCCCTCCACGATGCGCGCGAACGCCCGGCGCAGGATGTCGGAGTCGATGAGGTGCCCTTCCATCGTGACCGTCTCGTGGACCACGGCGGGTTCTCCTGCCTAGAGCCTGGGGAGGGTGAGGGTCTTCTGGGCCTGGTACTTGCCCTTCTTGTCGGCATAGGAGGTCTCGCACACCTCGTCGCTCTCGAAGAAGAGCACCTGCGCGATGCCTTCGTTCGCGTAGATCTTGGCGGGCAGGGGCGTGGTGTTGGACACCTCCAGGGTGACGATGCCCTCCCACTCCGGCTCGAACGGGGTCACGTTCACGATGATCCCACAGCGCGCGTAGCTCGACTTGCCGACGCAGATGGTGAGCACGTTCCTGGGTATGCGGAAGTACTCGACCGTCCGCGCCAGCGCGAACGAGTTCGGGGGGATGATGCACACGTCGTTCTGCACGTCCACGAAGGAGCGCGGGTCGAAGTCCTTCGGATCGACGATGGTCGAGTTGATGTTCGTGAAGATCTTGAACTCGTCCGCGATGCGCACGTCGTAGCCGTAGGACGACAGTCCGTAGGAGAGCACGCCGTGGCGCACCTGGGTGTCGGTGAAGGGCTCGATCATGCCGCGCTCGAGCGCCATGCGCCGGATCCACTTGTCCGCCTTGATGGACATCCCCCCTCCGTGGCCCTGGACCCGCAAGCGCGGGCGCTCAAGGATTCCACGAGCACCGGGTGCCGAGCAACTCAGTTGCCGGATGGAGCGGCCAGGTGCCCTGCCTTCCGCGGACGTGGAACAATAGCGGCCATGATCGAATCCGAGCGCACCCTGGAGGCACCGCGATGAAGCACCCCGGCACCGCCGCCGTCCTGAGCCTGCTCATCCCGGGCGTCGGCCAGTTCTACAACGGCGATTTCCTGCGCGGCATCTTCTGGCTGATCGTCACCCCCGGCCTCTGGATCGGATCCGGCGGGACCCTCGGCTGGATCTTCCACATCCTGTCGGCCTGGACCGCCCACCGGCGCGCCCACTACTGGAACCGGCGGCAGACCCCGGCATGAGCCTGGGCGGTTCACCGCCCGGTCCAGAGCGGCGCGACGTCCTCCTCGGCGCTCTGGCGGCGCTCCTCGCCCTGGCGCTCAACGCCGGCTACGTGTCGGCGCACCTCGGCTTCGTCCACCGGCCGAAACAGGTGCGCGAGAGCGACCATCACCACTACATCGAGATGGCGGAGGGTGAGGCCGGACGCCAGGCGCTCGCCGAGGCGCCGCCCTACCTCTGGCGCGTGCTGACGCCGATGGCGGCCCGCCTCCTGACCCACGCCGGCCTGAGCGTGAACGCCGCCTTCTACCTGATCACCAACCTGTCGCTGTTCGGCTTCCTGCTCGTCCTCTTCCTCTACCTGCGCGAGGTCGGCTTCGACCGCCTGCTCGCGCTCGGCGGACTCGCGCTCGTGGCGTTGATGCAGGGGGCCGTCCGCTGGTTCGAGTACCAGTACTGGATGTCGGACCCGCCCTGCCTGTTCCTCGTCGCGCTCGCCTTCTGGCTCGTGCGGCGCGAGAAGCACGCGGCCCTCGGTCTCGTGAGCGTGGTGGCGGCGCTGGTGCGCGAGACCTACGTGGTCGTCTACGCGCACTACTTCCTCTACCTCTGGAAGCGCGGGTCGGGGGTCCGGGCGACGGCGCGCACGCTGGCGGTCAGCGCGGCGCCGGTGGCCATCCTGCTCCTCCTGCGGCACGCGATCGTGCCCAACCAGCCCGACGACCTGGTGGCCTCGTTTCACGAGAACGTGGCCTTCCGCCTCCGGCGCCTCTTCGACAACCAGTGGTACGTGTTGACCGTGGGCACCTGGGGCGTGCTGTTCCCGCTCCTGTTCCTCTATCCCGGCCGGATCTGGGAGCTGTCGCGCCGCCACTTCGACCAGATGGCACCGGCGCTCCTGGTCTACGCCTCGCTCGCGGTCTCGAACAACACGGAGCGCCCGCTGGCCTACGCCGTGCCGGCCCTGCTGCCGGCGGCCCTCCACAACCTGAGGACGTTCCTCGGCGAAACCGGCCTGCCCCCGTTCGCCGTCCTGCTCCCGGCGGTGGCCCTGCAGGCCTTCTTCTGGTGGCAGACGCGCCTCTTCGAGCTGGGCATGAGCATCTACCAGCCGGCCAACCTGGCCGTGGCCGCGGCCATGCTCGCGTTCTGGGTCCTGTGCCGCCTGTCCCTGGCCCGGACGCAGGGACGCGCCGGCGCGCGGGCCGAGGCCACGCGTCAGTAACCCCTGACCACCGCGAAGTCCCGGGGCCGATAGTCCGTGCAGCGGCCGCGGGGCGGCGCGGGGCACGGCAGGCCGGCCGCGCACAGCGCCTCGTGGATCGCGTGGGCCGCCACCCGGTGCCCCAGCGGGCTCGGATGCACCACGTCCACGCGCGCCGCACGGAAGTCGTAGGCCGCGAAGCAGTCGAGCAGGTCCACCGCGGCGAGGGAGGCCCGGCGGGCCGCGGCCATGACCGCGCGATGGAGGTCGCGGTGCGGGTAGCGGTCGAAGCGTTCGCCGAAGGTCGGGAACACCGCGACCAGCCCGGGCACGCCGCCGGCCTCGCGCAGGAGGACGGCCAGGACGTCGAATCGCGCTTGCAGCTCCGCCTGCTGCTGGGAAACGGCCTCGGCGTAGAGCGGTCCCGGCATGGGGTTGCGCGTGCGCACGAACGCGCGGCGCCCTTCGCGCTCCGCCAGGCGGTACTCGATCCAGGCGAACAGCCGCGAGTGCTCGAGGAGGGCGTCCGCGACGCGGCCGGCGACGCTCTGGCGCCGCGCCGAGCGGTCCACGGTGAGGCCGTATTCGTAGGACAGCGCGCTCTCGAGGTCGTTGAGACAGAGCGCCAGCACCACCGCGTCGGGCGCGAAGCGCAGCACCCGGGACCGCAGCACCTCCGTCGTCTGGTCCAGGTTGTACCCGGGCACGCCGAAGTTCAGCACCTCGACGCGCCGGGCGGCCGGGCCCGCGTTGAGCAGCCTCTCGAGCTGCCGTGGGAACGCGTCCTCCTCGGCCACCCAGTACCCGAAGGCGATCGAATCGCCGAGCACGGCCACGCGCGTCACGCCCGCCGGCTTCGCCTCGCCCACTTCGGGGCCGCGCAGGCCGGACGTATTGACGCGGTACTCGACTTCCGCCGCGGCCACGGCCCCCGGGCGCAGGTCGAAGCGCAGGCGCGGGTTGGGGCTGCGCCGGACGGTGGCCCGGTTGATCTGCACCGTGCCCACGGGCACCCGGGCCGCGCGGAACGCCAGCTCGAGCGCCCCGAGCGTGACCAGGACGGACACGAGCAGGAGGAGCATCGAGGGCAGCAGCCGCCCGCGGCGCGGACCGCTCACGGCCTCAGCGCCGGAGCAGCCAGAGGAGCGCGGTGAGGACGAGGCTAAGCAGGATGCTGGTGGCCAGGGGGAAGTAAAGGGTGAGGTTCCCGCGCCGATAGGCCAGGTCTCCCGGCAAGCGGCCCACCCACGGCACCCGGCCGGCGAAGGTCAACACGAGTCCGAGGACGATGATCACTCCGCCGATGATCAGGAGGAGACGGCCCAGCTCCGGCATTTGGACCTCCGGGCGCCGCTATCGCGACCCGAGCTCGAGGCCGGGAAAGAAGTAGCCGATCTCGAAGGCCGCCGTCTCCGGGGCGTCGGAGCCGTGGATGGCGTTGGCCTCGATGGACTGGGCAAAGTCCTTCCGGATCGTGCCCGGCGCGGCCCTGGCCGGATCCGTGGCCCCCATCACCTCGCGCAGCCGCGCGATCGCGTCGTCGCGCTCGAGCACGAGGGTGAGACACGGGCCGGAGGACATGAACTCGGTCAGGCTCCCGAAGAACGGGCGCTGCCGGTGCACGTGGTAGAAGCCCTCCGCCTCGCCCCGGCTCAGGTACCGGAGGCGGGCGGCCACGAGCTTGAACCCCGCCTTCTCCAGCCGCGCCAGGATCTCGCCCGTCTTCCCCGCCCGCACCGCATCCGGCTTGATGATCGAAAAAGTCCGCTCGCTCAAGGGTCTCCTCTCACCCTACTCGCCCCCCTTTTCACTCCTCTGCGTCCTCTCCGTTCATCTCCGCGTCTCTGCGGTGAAAAGCCGGTCGTCACCGCTTCAGGACGCGGGCCACGGTGGAGCCGATGTCGGCCGGCGAGCGCACCACGTGGATGCCCGCGTCCCCCATCGCCTTCATCTTCTCCTCCGCCGTGCCCTTCCCCCCGGAGATGATCGCCCCCGCGTGGCCCATCCGCCGGCCCGGAGGCGCCGTCTGGCCCGCGATGAACCCGACCACCGGCTTCTTCACGTGCGTCCGCGCCCAGCTCGCGGCCTCTTCCTCGTCGGTGCCGCCGATCTCGCCGATCATGACGATGGCCTCCGTGCCCGGATCCTCGTCGAACAGCCTCAGGGCGTCGACGTGGCGGGTGCCGATGATGGGGTCGCCGCCGATGCCGATGCAGGTGGACTGGCCGATGCCGAGGCTCGTGAGCTGGTGGACGGCCTCGTAGGTGAGCGTGCCGCTCCGGCTCACCACGCCCACGCTGCCGCCCTTGTGGATGTGCCCGGGCATGATCCCGACCTTGCACTTCTCGGCCGGCGAGATGATCCCGGGGCAGTTCGGGCCGATCAGCCGCGTCTTCCGCCCCTCCAGGAAGGCCCTGGCCTTGACCATGTCGAGCGTGGGGATGCCCTCGGTGATGGCCACCACCAGCGCGATGCCCGCGTCGGCCGCCTCCATGATCGCGTCCGCGGCCCCCGGCGGCGGGACGAAGACCACGGAGACGTTCGCGCCCGTCTTGCGCACCGCCTGCTCGACGCCGTCGAAGAGGGGGAATCCCTCCACGGTGGCGCCGCCCTTGCCCGGGGTCACGCCGCCCACCACCGTGGTGCCGTACTCGCGGCAGCCGATCGCGTGGAAGGTCCCGTGTTTGCCCATCCCCTGGACGAGCAGCCGCGTCTCGCGCCCGACCAGGACGCTCACGCCAAGGCCCCCGCCGCGGCCACCACCTTCTGCGCGGCTTCCGTCATGTCGTCGGCCGTCGTGAAGTTCAGGCCCGACTCGCGCAGCATGGCCTTGCCCTCGTCCTCGCGGTTGCCCTTCATGCGGATGACCACCGGCACGCGCACGCCCAGGTCGCGCACCGCGGCGATGACGCCCTCCGCCAACACGTCGCAGCGCAGGATCCCGCCGAAGATGTTGATGAGGACGGCCTTGACCTCGCGATCGCCGAGCAGGATGCGGAACGCGTTCCTGATCTGCTCCGCGTTGGCGCCCCCGCCCACGTCGAGGAAGTTGGCCGGGCTGCCGCCCGCGAGCTTGATGATGTCCATGGTGGCCATGGCCAGGCCCGCCCCGTTGACCATGCAGCCGACGGTGCCGCCCTCGAGCTTGATGTAGTTGAGGCTGTGCTTGGAGGCCTCCACCTCGGCCGGGTCCTCCTCGTCGAAGTCGCGCAGCTCCTTCAGCTCCGGGTGGCGATAGAGGGCGTTGTCGTCGAAGGTGACCTTCGCGTCCAGGGCGAGCGGGCTGCCGTCGCGCAGCACGAGCAGGGGGTTGATCTCGACCATCGCCGCGTCCACGGCTTCGAAGGCGCGGTAGATCGACTGCATGAACGACGACGCGCGGGCGAGCTGCGTCGCGGGGATGTTCAGCCCGAAGGCGAGCTTGCGCGCCTGGAAGGGCTGGAAGCCGACGGCGGGCTCGATCGGCTCCTTGAGGATGGCACCGGGGTCGCGCGCCGCCACCTCCTCGATCTCGACCCCGCCTTGCGCGGAGGCCATGATCACCGGCGCGCCGGCCGCGCGGTCCACGACCGCCGCGAGGTACATCTCGCGCGCGCCCTCGAGGTCCACGCCCTGCTCGACGAGCAGCCGCCGCACCACCCGTCCTTCCGGACCCGTCTGGTGCGTCCGCAGCACCGTCCCCAGCATCGCCTTGGCGATCGTCTCCACGTCGTCGACGGTGCGTGCGAGCTTGACCCCGCCGGCCTTGCCCCGGCCACCCGCGTGGATCTGGGCCTTGACCACCACCGGCAGGCCCAGCTCCTTGGCGTTCTCCACCGCCTCCGCCACGGTGTAGGCCACCTTGCCCCGCGGCACGGGCACACCGAAAGAGGAGAGGAGGGCCTTGCCCTGATACTCGTGAATCTTCAAATCGGCGTCCTCACTGCGCGTTGACCGTCATCCAGCGCCTCGCCGGAAGTGAATTCCGGCTCGGCGGCACCGGAGACGCGCGTCACTTCTTGACGATGTCGAGCAGCTCCACCTCGAACACGAGGGTGGAGCCCCCGGGGATGGAGGGAGGAAAGCCGCGCTCGCCGTAGGCCAGGCCGGGCGGGCAGACCAGCCGCGCCTTCTCGCCGACCTTCATCTTCTGGACGCCTTCCGTCCAGCACGGGATGACGCCCGTGAGCTGGAACTCCGCCGGCTCGCCGCGCTTGATCGAGCTGTCGAACTCCGTGCCGTCGATCAGCGTGCCCCGGTAATGCACCCTGACCCTGTCGCTGGCCGCGGGGCTCGCTCCGGTTCCGGCCTGGAGCGACCTGAACACCATGCCCGACGGCGTCTTGAGCGCCCCCGCCTCCTGCGCGGCCTGATCGAGGATGGACTGTCCCTTCTCCTGTGCGACCTTCGCGCCGGCCGTCATGCGCGCCTGCGCGAGCTCCTGCACGCGGGGACCGTACACTTCCAGCTCCACCTCCGGCTTCTGGCCGCTGGCCGCGTCCCGCAGGCCCTTCTGGACGAGCGCCAGCTCCTCGGGCGTGAGGTTCAGCTTCTCGACGTTCTTGCCCAGGATGAGGCCGAGCGCATAGACGGTCTTCTGCTCGTCGGTCTGCAGCGCGCCCGGCGCCGGGCTGGCGCCGGCTCCCGACTGCGCGCCCGCGCCACAGCCGAGCGCGGTGAGGCCCACGGCCAGCAACCACGCGCTCGGGCGCCGCGCGCGGGTGTACGTCGAGGATTCCATGGCTGTCCTTTCGCGTGCGTGCGGCGTGCCTAGGATACACCACGGCCATGAACGTCTCCGTGGTGTGTCGGCCACCGCCCTCAGCGGGGGCGGATGATCGCCTTGACCACCGCGAGCGCCTCCATGTCCTCGAGCGCGCGGCCCGCGTCCTCCAGCCGGTACTCGCGCGTGACCAGTTCGCGCCAGCGGAACCGGTCGCGGTGGCGCGCCATCAGGCCCAGCGCGCGGTGGAGGTGCGTGTACTCGTAACCCCAGCAGCCGAGCACCGTGGCGTGCGGGCGGTTGACGTGCGCGTGGGGGTTGAGGCTCACCTCGCCCGCGTCGGTGTACTGCCCGACCACCACGTAGCGGCCCGCGTCGCGCACCATCTCGAGGCCCTCGCGCAGGGCTTGCGGGTTCCCGCTGGCCTCGATCACGACGTCGGCGCCGCGCCCGGCCGTGCGCTCGCGCACCCAGCGCACGCGCGCGGCGGGGTCGCTCACCGCGGCGATGTCGAGCACGTCGTCCGCGCCCAGCCGCCGCGCAGCGAGAAGGCGCGCCGCGGGCGCGCCGGCCACGAAGACCGCCTGCGCCCCCGAGAGCAGGGCGAAGATCGCGGCGTTGAGGCCCACGGGGCCGCTGCCCTGCACCACGACGGTGTCGCCCAGGGCCACGCCCGCGCGCTCGACGGCGTGGAACCCCGTCGGCAGGCCGCACCCGCCGCCCATGAAGTCGGCGGCGTCGAGCTCCGCGGACAGGGGCAGGACGCGCACGCCCGGACGGATCTCGATCCGCTCGGCCCAACCGCCGAGCAGGCCCTCGTCGGCGGAGGTCGTGATGCCGTACACCCTCCGCTGCGGGCACCGGGTGCCCGCGCGCGCGACCAG
>DATKEG010000048.1:0-3257 GCA_035544515.1 Vicinamibacteria bacterium
CGCATGGCCGTGGTAGCAGCCCTCGAACTTCAGGATCTTGCGCCGCCCGGTGAAGCCGCGGGCCAGGCGCAGCGCGCTCATGGTGGCCTCGGTGCCGGACGAGACGAAGCGCACCTTCTCGATCCCGGGCACCCGGCGGACCACGCGCTCGGCCAGCGCCACCTCCCCCTCGCACGGCGCGCCGTAGGAGGTGCCGCGCCGCGCCGCGGCGGCCACCGCCTCGACCACCGCGGGAGGCGCGTGCCCGAGGATGAGCGGGCCCCAGGAACAGACATAGTCGAGATACTCGCGCCCGTCGGCGTCCCGCAGGCGGGCCCCGGAGGCCGACTCGATGAAGAGGGGCTCCCCCCCCACCGCGCGGAAGGCGCGGACGGGAGAGTTGACCCCGCCGGGGATGAGCCGTTGCGCGCGCGCGAACAGATCGGAGGACCGGGTCACGAGAGGTCAGATGGTACGGGCGAAATCCTTCGCGTGGTACGTGATGATCACGTCGGCGCCCGCGCGCGCGATCGAGGTCAGCGTCTCGCGCATGATCCGCGCCTCGTCGATCCAGCCCCGCTCCGCCGCCGCCTTGACCATGGCGTATTCGCCGGAGACGTTGTAGGCGGCCACGGGCACGTCGACCGCGTCGCGTACCTCTCGGATGACGTCCAGATAGGCCAGGGCGGGCTTCACCATCACCATGTCCGCGCCTTCCTCCAGGTCCAATCGCACCTCGCGCAGGGCCTCTCGCCGGTTAGCCGGGTCCATCTGGTAGCTGCGGCGGTCGCCGAACTGCGGGGCCGAGTCCGCGGCCTCCCGGAACGGGCCGTAGAAGGCGGAGGCGTATTTCGCGGCATAGGAGAGGATGGCGACGTCCGCGAAGCCTTCGGCGTCGAGGCCGCGGCGGATGGCGCCCACCCGGCCGTCCATCATGTCCGAGGGCGCCACCACGTGCGCGCCGGCCCGCGCATGGGAGAGGGCCATGCGCGCGAGCAGGCCGAGCGTGGGATCGTTGCGGACGTCTTCACCTTCGATCACGCCGCAGTGCCCGTGCGAGGTGTATTCGCAGAGGCACACGTCGGTCATCACCAACAGGTCGCGGCACTGCCGCCGTATCGCCCGCACCGCCTCCTGCACCACGCCCCCGTCCGCCCACCCCTCGGAGCCCGTGGGATCCTTCGTCTCCGGCAGGCCGAACAGGAGCACCCCGGCCAGGCCGAGCTGCTCGACCGCCCCCGCCTCGCGTGCCGCTTCGTCGGCCGAGAGGTGGAAGCAGCCCGGCAGCGAGGAGATCTCGCGCCGGACGCCGCGGCCGGGGACCACGAAGAGCGGATAGACCAGCCGGTCGGCCGTGAGCCGTGTCTCCCGCACCAGCGTGCGTAGCCGCTCGGTGCGGCGGAGGCGGCGCGGCCGCTCACCCGGAAACGGCATGTTTGTCGGGGGTCTGGGCGGTCGGGAAGCACCCCCCAGGGTGAAGCGAAGTGGAGTGGGTTCCGATGCTCAATGGTCGTCCTCGGGGAGGCCGGCTCGAAGCGACGATGAGGACTGATCTCCGCGGTTCAATCGTCATCGTCCTGGAGGCCGGAGGCACTGCGAGCGGAGCGGGATTCACTCCCGCGACGCGAGCGGGGGGTCTGGGGGGGCAGCAAGCCCCCCCAGCTCAATGCGACGATGAGGAGTGAGCTCCGATGTTCACTCCTCATCGTCGCCAAAGAAGAACTCGTTCGCGCACTGCTTGCCGCAGAAGCATCGGCCCATCGAGCGGTGCGTGCAGTCGTCGCAGATCCATTTGAAGCAGATCGGGCACTTGTTGAGGTGGCGGTCTTGATCGTTGACCTGGCAGCGGATGCAGTCCATCCTGGTCGCCTCGCCGTTCGACGCGGCGCCACGCAGGATATATCACGTGACACCTCTTTGCCCAGCGTCGCCGCCGGCGCGTTTGAGCTGGCCGGCGGCCGTAGTACACTGCTCCGGTTGGGCTTGCGCCTTCGCGGGCGCAGGGGCGCCTGAGCATCCGTGGCGGTGTAGCTCAGTTGGTTAGAGCACGCGGCTCATATCCGCGGAGTCCGGGGTTCAAGTCCCTGCACCGCCACCATTTTCGTCGTAGCGGCGGAGGCCTCCAAGGAACCTTGAGATCGACCCCCCTGCAGACGGCCGTGGCCGCGGCGGTGAAGCGCGCCGGGGGGCCGGCGGCCGGTCAGACGGTCGTGGTGGCGCTCTCCGGCGGCGCCGACTCGGTCGCGCTTCTCGACGCGCTGACCCGCCTCGCTCCGGGGGGTGGCTGGCGGGTGGTGGCCGCGCACCTGGACCACCGGCTGCGCCGCGGCTCGGCGTCCGATGCGGCGTTCTGCCGCCGGCTGTGCCGCGAACGGGGTGTGCCGCTGCGTGCCGGCCGCGCGGACGTTCGCGCCCGCGCCCGCCGGGACGGCGGGGGCGTCGAGGAAGCGGCGCGCCTCGAGCGCTACGCGTTCCTGCGCCGCGTGAAGGAGGGCGAGGGCGCCGCCCTGATCGCGCTCGCGCACACGCGGGACGACCAGGCCGAGACGTTCCTCCTGCGCCTCCTGCGCGGCTCCGGCCGCGCGGGGCTCGCCTGCATGCGGCTCCGCTCCGCCGACCTCGTCCGGCCGCTCCTGGCCGTCGGCCGCGCCGAGGTCGTGGCGCACCTGCGCGAGCGGGGACTGCCCTGGCGCGAAGACCCGACCAACGCCGACACCGCCCTGCGGCGCAACCGCGTGCGCGCGGAGCTGTTGCCCTACCTCGAGCAGCGCTTCAACCCCGCCGTCCGGGTCGCGCTGGCGCGTTCGGCCGGCGTGCTGGCCGACGAGACGGACGTGCTCGAAGACCTCGCCGCACGGCTCGAGGCGCGCGCCCGCGCCGGCGCGGCGTACACGCTCGCGCTCTCCCGCCCGGTGCTGCGCGCCGCTCCGCGCGCGCTGGCCCGCCTGGCCCTGCGCCGCATGCTCGCGGAGGCGGGCGGGCTGCGCGGCGTGACGGCCGCGCACGTCGAGCGCCTGCTGGACCTGGTCGTCTCCGAGACCCCGTCCGGGCGGCGCCTGCCGCTGCCCGGCGGCCGCGAGGCGGTCTTCCACTTCGACGAAGTGCGCCTGGGCGTCCGCGGCGAGGTCGGGGCGCCCGGCGGGGACGGGGTGGCTTTCGCGGTCGAGCTGCCGGTGCCGGGACGGGTGGCGCTGCCCGGCGGGCACACGCTCGAGGCGCGCGCCGCCCGCGGGCCCGCGCGCACGCGCGGCGACGCCACGGTGGTGCGAGCTCCGGCC
>DATKEG010000049.1:0-22481 GCA_035544515.1 Vicinamibacteria bacterium
CCGCCCTGCTGGTCAACATCTTCGAGCACAAGCAGGAGGCGAAGAACCCGTTCTTCCGCGTCGTCGAGCTCGACGACGCAACCGAAGATCCGGCGATCTGGGGCAAGAATTTTCCCGTCCAGTACGACAGCTACCTGCGCACCGTCGACCAGGTGCGCACGCGCTTCGGCGGCAGCGAGGCGGTGCCGCGCACGCCGACCGACGCCGACCCGCGCTCGATCGTCGCGCAGTCGAAGCTCGAGGAGGATCCGCGCCTCGTCACCATGTGGGCCGGCTACGCCTTCTCCGTCGATTTCCGCGAGGAGCGCGGCCACGCCTACATGCTCGACGACCAGACCTTCACCGAGAGGCAGGCGGTGGTCACCCAGCCCGGCACCTGCATGCACTGCCACGCCTCGGTCTACGTGCCGTACAAGAAGCTCGGCGGCGGCGACCTCGTCGCCGGCTTCGAGACGATGAACCAGATGCCTTACTCCGAGGCGCGGACGCTCGTCGAGCATCCCGTCGCGTGCATCGACTGCCACGACTCGCAGACGCTGCAGCTGCGCATTACGCGCCCCGGCTTCCTCGAAGGAATCCGCGCCCTCAAGGCGTCACAAGGCATCGAGGGCTACGATCCCAACAAGATGGCGACGCGCCAGGAGATGCGCGCCTACGTTTGCGGCCAGTGCCACGTCGAGTACTACTTCAAGGGGCCGGAAAAGCGGCTCGTCTACCCCTGGGCGAAGGGGATCCAGGTCGAGGAGATTCAGGCCTACTACGACGAGAGCGGTTTCGCCGACTGGACGCACGCCAGGACCCGCGCGCCCGTGCTCAAGGCGCAGCACCCGGAGTTCGAAATGTGGAGCCAGGGCATCCACGCCCGCTCGGGCGTCGCCTGCGCCGACTGCCACATGCCGTACGAGCGTGTCGGAGCGCAGAAGGTCTCCGACCACCACGTGCGCAGCCCCGTGCTGAACCTCAACCACGCGTGCCAGACGTGCCACCGCTGGCCGGAGGACGAGCTGCGCGCGCGGGTGGAGACGGTGCAGGAGCGCGTCCACGGGATGCGCGACCGGGCCATGACCGCGCTCGTGGACCTGATCGGCGACATCCAGGCCGCGCAGGCCGCGGGCGCGCCCGCGGCGGACCTCGACCAGGCGCGGAAGCTCCAGCGGGCGGCCCAGTTCTACCTGGATTTCGTGGAGGCGGAGAACTCCACCGGCTTCCATGCCCCGGGGGAGGCCCAGCGCATCCTGGGCGACTCGATCGACTTCTCCCGGCAGGGCCAGGTGGCGCTCCGGCCCCTGCCCGGAGGCCGCTGAGGCCTTGCGGCTTGGCACGGCCGCCAAGCCCGTCTATCATCGGGAGACCCGATCATTGGAGAGGTTCCCTTGAGAGAAGCGATCGCCGCCGCCGTCTTCCTGAGCGTGTCCCTGGCCCGCCCCGCCGCCGGCGCGGATGCCGCGCCCAAGGGGCAGGCCTACAAGCCCACCGAAGCCACGCTCGAGGTCTACAAGGCGAAGTGTCAGGCCTGTCACATGGCCGACGGCAACTCTCCGCTCCCGCCGCTCAACTTCACCGACGGCGCGTGGAAGCTCGGCAGCAGCGTCAAGGAGATCGCCAAGGTCATCGCCGAGGGGGTGCCGGGGACGGCCATGCTCCCGTTCAAGGGCCAGGTCCCCGACGACCAGATCGAGCCGCTGGCCCGTTACGTACGCTCGTTCGACAAGAAGCTCGGCGCGGCGACCAAGAAGGCGACGAGGCCGACCAGCAAGTAGTCGGGCGCGAAAAGGAGCAGACCATGCCCGTGAAGAGCTTCGACCCGAAGTTCATGAAGGTGGGCGTGCTGACGGCCGCTCTTCAGGAGCTGACGCCGCGCGCGGTGCGGGATCCCGACCCCGACAAGGCGGTCGAGGACTGGGTCGCCTTCGCCCGCGAGCTCGACTGCGACTACATCCAGCTCTCGGCCGCGCTCCACCCCACCGAGACCGACATCCCGCCCGAGGCCATGCTCGACCCGGTGGCCAACACCCTGGACCTGCGCCAGCCCTTCGACAAGCCGCGGGCGCAGCGCGTCCAGGCCGCGCTCAAGGAATACCGGGTCGGCATCTCGGACATCGGCTACTTCGACAACATGCTGCACCACGACGGAGCGATCCGGAAGAAGAAGCACGACTTCATGATGCGGGTGCTCGACGCCGCGGCCCTGCTCGGGGTGGAAGCGGTGTGCGGGTTCGTGGGCCGCAACCAGCAGCACGGCATGGATCAGAACCTCGACGATTTCCGCGAGTGGTTCGTGCCGCTGCTCAAGGAGGTCAAGGCCCGCGGCCTGACCTACCGCGTCGAGCAGTGCCCGATGCCGGGCTGGACGACCCTGGACAACGTCCACAACAACATCGGCTACACGCCGGGCACCTGGATCGCGCTGCACCGGATCGCGGAGAAGGCGGGCGTGGGCGACCAGTTCCGCATCCACTACGACCCCTCCCACGCGATCCTCATGGGACAGGACACCCGCTCGCTGTTCCAGTACCTCAAGGACACCGGCTACAACTTCCTGATCGGCGGCTTCCACGTGAAGGGCCAGGTCATCGACGCCAAGGGCGTCTCGGCCTGGGGCTACGGCGGGCAGACCGTCGAGCGCGGCGACTGGAAGAACGGCCAGCCGTCCGAGAACCCGGCCGACCAGGTCAACGCCTGGAAGAAGCAGACCGTGCTGTGCGAGCACGAGCTGCCGGGCACGGCCCGGCACGATCCGCTCGGCTACCTGCAGAACCGCACCGTGGACTGGCTCGACCATCAGCTCGCCGCGCGCGAGCTGCTCAAGCTCGACGTGGCCAACACGCACCTGGTCGTCGAGCACGAGTACCCGCCGGCCCGCATCCAGGACAAGGAGAAGCTCAAGCCGATCCTGAAGGGCTCGATCGCCTTCACGCGGAAGATCGACGAGGCGGCCGCCTGCATGTACGCGCTGCACCACGAGGTGCTGCCCGCCCAGGGCATCCCGGTGCAGGGTCGGGGGCGGGAGGCCTCTCGGAGCTAGCGCGCCCGGCGCCGCGCGCAGCGCGGCGGCGGACGCGCCGGGGGGTTCAGGGGGGAGCGCTCGGGCCATCGGAGCCGAAGTTGGCCAGCGGCCCGAGCGATCCCCCCTGAGATGAAGCAAGCCACCCACGCGAGGCAGACCCCGTGTCCCAAGCCGCCGTGTCGTTGACCGCGCTGACCTCGGTGGTGGTCGCTCTGGTGGCCGCCACCGTGCCGGCGCCGCCGCGCGAGGTTCCCTACGTGCCCACGCCGGCGGTGGTGGTCGAGCGCATGCTCGCGCTGGCGGACGTCAAGGCCGGCGACGTCGTCTACGACCTCGGCTGCGGGGACGGCCGCATCGTGATCGCGGCCGTGAAGCGTCCCGGCGTGCGCGGCGTGTGCGTGGACATCAATCCCGTGCGCATCCAGGAGAGCCGGACGAACGCGCGCAAGGAGGGTGTGGACGCCCACATCCGCTTCGTCGAGCGCGACCTGTTCAAGGTGCCGCTGGGCGAAGCCACGGTGGTCACCCTCTACCTGCTGCCCGAGGTGAACGCGCGCCTGCGGCCCCGGCTGCGCGCCCAGCTCCGGCCGGGCGCCCGTGTCGTCTCCCACGATTTCGACATGGGCGACTGGACGCCCGACCAGACGGTCACCCAGAGCGGGTCGATCATCTATCTGTGGAAGGTGCGTTAGCGCCAGCCGGCCACGACGGCGGCGGCATCGGCAGGGGCCCTGGGCCACGGCTTTCCGCCGTTTGACAAGCCACCGCCGGCGGTGCCACGCTCGCCCATCACCCAAAGCCCAGGAGCGCGAGCGATGCATCTGGACCGCCGCCAGGCGTTGAGGAAGCTGGCCGCCGGGGGCCTCGGAGCCGCCACCGCGCCGCTGTGGAGCCAGAGGCTCACCGAGCTGGCCCTGGCCCATGCCGACCCCCACACGCACGCGGCCGCGCAGGCGGCCGCGGCCGGTGCGGCCCCGTGGAAGCCGCGCGTCCTCGACGCGCACCAGAACGAGACCGTGGTGACGATCAGCGAGCTGATCATCCCGCGGACGGACACGCCCGGGGCGGAAGCGGCGAAGGTCAACGAGTTCATCGACCTCGTGCTTTCCGAGGCGCAGCCGGCGGAGAGGAGGGAGTTCTTCCGCGGCCTCCTCTGGATGGACGCGCGGTCGCGGGAGCTCTTCGGCGCGGACTTCGTCTCCGCGGCGCCGGAGCAGCAGACGGCGCTGCTCACGATCGTGAGCTCCCCGGCCAACAAGTCGACGGGCGACCAGCTCGGCCGCGAGTTCTTCGAAGCCGTCAAGGGCCTGACCATCACCGGCTACTACACCTCGGAGATCGGCCTGAGACAGGAGCTGAAAGAGGACGGCGGCCTCTTCTTCGCCGAGTACCCGGGCTGCCGGCATCCGCAGCACCAGGGCTGAGGTGGCCACGTAGGTCCGCGATGAAGCGCCTGCGATGGGGACTGCTCGGCACCGCGCGCATCAACCGCGCGCTCATCCCCGCCCTGCGCGCCTCGGAGCGCAGCGAGCTCACGGCCGTGGCCAGCCGGGACGCCGACAAGGGTGCCGCGTACGCGCGCGAGTGGGGGATCCCCCGGGTGGTGGGGTACGAGGAGATGCTGGCCGATCCCGCCGTGGACGTCGTCTACATCCCCCTGCCCAACAGCCTGCACGCCGAATGGACGGCGCGCGCCGCGCGCGCCGGCAAACACGTCCTGTGCGAGAAGCCGCTGGCCTTGAGCGTGGAGGAGGTGGACGCGGTGGAAGCCGCCGCGCGGGCCACGGGCGTGATGGTGGCCGAGGCCTTCATGTACCGCCACCATCCGCAGACGCGGCGCGTCAAGGAGCTGGTGGAGTCGGGCGCGGTGGGTCCGGTGAAGCTCGTGCGCGCCGCGTTCACGTTCGACCTCACGCGGGAGACGGATGTCCGCCTGACCCCGGAGCTGGGCGGCGGCTCGCTCTGGGACGTGGGCTGCTACCCCGTCAGCTACGCGCGCTACCTCGCCGGGGCGGAGCCGGTGGAGGCCTTCGGCTGGCAGGCCGTCGGTCCGAGCGGCATCGACGAGGGCTTCTACGGGCAGCTCCGCTTCGGGCGCGACGTGTTCGCCCAGTTCGACTCGGGCTTCCGTGCAGCCTTCCGTACCCGGCTCGAGGTCGTGGGGCGGGCGGGCACGATCGTCGTGGAACGGCCCTTCAAGCCGACGCCGCAGGAGTCGGTCCTCCTCGCTCGCGGCGACCGTGTCGAAGAGATCCCGGTGACCGGTCCCTCGGAGCTGTACCTGGGCGAGGTGGAGGACATGGCCGACGCCGTCCTGCTCGGCCGCCCGCCCGCGATCAGCCTGGCCGAGAGCCGCGGCAACGTGGCCGCGCTCGTCGCGCTGTACCGATCGGCGCGCGAGGGCCACGCGGTGGATGTCGGGCCCCGGTAGACGGTTGAACATCCGCGATGTCTGATACACGTTTCGCCGGGAAGGTAGCGCTCGTCACGGGCGGCACGTCGGGCATCGGGCGCGCGGTGGCGCACGGTTTTGCCCGGCAAGGCGCGGCCGTCGTCATCGCGGGCCGGCGGGTCGAGCGTGGCGAGGCCGTGCGCCGCGAGCTGGAGGAGATGGGCGCTCCCGCCCTGTTCGTGGCGGCGGACGTCAGCCGTGCGCAGGACGTGGAATCGCTCGTGGCGCGCACCCTGGAGCGCTTCGGACGGATAGACTGTGCCTCGAACAACGCGGGCGCGCTCGAGATGGGCGTCTTCAAGCCCACCGCCGATTTCGACGAGGGCGAGTTCGACGGCCACATGGCCCTGAACCTCAAGAGCGTCTGGCTCTGCATGAGGCACGAGATCGCGACCATGGTCCGGCAGGGCGGCGGGGCGATCGTCAACACGTCCTCGGTCAACGCCCTGGGCGGCGTGCCGCTGAACGCTCTCTACGCCACCGCCAAGGCGGGCGTGCTCGCCCTCACGAAGTCGGCGGCGCAGGAATACGCGCGGCAAGGCATCCGCGTCAACGCGCTGGTGGCGGGCGCATTTCGCACGCCGATGCTGGAGGGCGTGTTCGAGCGCGTCGCCCCGGGTGACGCCGCCGCCGCCGAAGCAGGCTATGCGCAGATGATCCCGCTGGGACGGATCGGCCGGCCCGAAGAGGCGGCCGAGGCCGTGCTGTGGCTGTGCTCGGAGGCGGCCGCCTACGTGACGGGACACTCGATGATCGTGGACGGCGGCATGACGGCGCCCTACCGATGAACGCTGTGGGCAAGGTCCTTCACGTCGCTCTCGCGTGCCTCCTGGCCACCGGCGCCCTGGCCGAGCCCGCCGGCCGCTTCCCCTGGCCCGGCGGAGCGCGGGCGGCGCTCAGCCTGAGCTTCGACGACGCCCGGGCGAGCCAGGTGGACGTGGGCCTCGCCGTCCTGGAGGCACACGGGGTGAAGGCCACGTTCTTCGTCGTGCCGGACGCGGTGGAACGGCGGCTGGCGGGCTGGAGGAAGGCGGTCGCCGCGGGACACGAGATCGGGAACCACTCGCTGACCCACCCCTGCTCCGGCAACTTCCCCTGGGCGAGGCAGAAGGCGCTCGAGGACTACACGGTGGACCGGATGCGCCGCGAGCTCGTCGACGCGAACGCCCGGGTGAAGGAGCTGCTGGGCGTGACACCCGAGACGTTCGCCTACCCCTGCGGGCAGTCGTTCGTCGGCCGGGGGCGGGAGACGCGGAGCTACGTCCCGGTGGTGGCGGAGCTGTTCCTGGCCGGGCGCGGCTGGCTCGACGAGGCGCCGAACGATCCGCGGTTCGGCGACCCGGCGCAGGTGCTGGCGATCGAGATGGATGGCAAGGACTTCCCGCAGATCCTGCCCGCGCTCGAGCAGGCGCGCGAGACGGGCGGGTGGGTGGTCCTCGCCGGCCACGAGATCGGGCCCTCCGGACGCCAGACCACGCGCCTTGGCCTGCTGGAGAAGCTGATACCGTATGCGCGCGACCCGGCGAACGGCCTCTGGCTCGGCACGGTGGGCGCGGTCGCGAGACACATCGGGCAGGTTCAACTGAAAGGAGACAGCCGATGAGCAGCTCTCTGGGCGCCGTGGCCGTGACCGCGCTCCTGGCCGTGGCCCTGGCGGCGGCCGCGGAGGATCAGAAGGAGTGGGCCATCCACGACCTGAACCGGCCGCAGCCGCGGGTGGTGGATCCGGGCGGCCCGGGCCGCGCGCCCTCCGACGCGGTGGTGCTCTTCGACGGCAGGGACCTCTCGAAGTGGAAGTCCGCGAAGGGCGGAGCGGCCCGATGGAAGGTCGAGAACGGCTACTTCGAGGTGGTGAAGGGCGCGGGCGGCATCGAGACCGTGGAGGCCTACGGCGACGGCCAGCTCCACATCGAATGGATGGCGCCGTCGCCCGCGGTGGGCGAGGGGCAGGACCGCGGGAACAGCGGCGTCTTCTTCGGGCCGTACGAGGTGCAGGTGCTCGACTCCCACAACAGCAAGACCTACCCGGACGGCCAGGCGGGCGCGCTCTACGGCCAATACCCGCCGCTGGTGAACGCCTCGCGGCCGCCGGGCGAGTGGCAGACCTACGACATCATCTTCCACGGGCCGCGCTTCGACGGCGCGGGCCAGGTGACGCGGCCGGCGCGGGTGACCGTGTTGCACAACGGCGTCGTGGTCCAGGACAGCCAGGAGCTGCTGGGGCCGACCACGCACAAGGTGCGGACCGCGTACAAGGCGCACGCGGAGAAGATGGCGCTGGCCCTGCAGGACCATGCCCACCCCGTACGGTTCCGCAACGTCTGGTTCCGGGAGCTGCCGCCGGAAAAGCGCTGACCGACGATCCGCGGCCGCTCCAGTTCGGCTCGACGTGACATACTGAAGGTCTCTAGCCAGGGAGGCGATATGGCAGTCAAACCCATCCCCGAGGGCTATCACAGCGTCACGCCGTACCTGATCATCAAGGGCGCCAGCGCCGCCATCGACTACTACAAGAAGGTCTTCGGCGCGACGGAAAGGATGCGCATGGACGGCCCCGGCGGCACGATCGGCCACGCCGAGCTCGTGGTCGGCGGCTCGACGGTCATGCTCGCCGACGAGCATCCGGCCATGGGCTTCCGCAGCCCGCAGACGCTCGGCGGCACCCCGGTGTCCCTCCTGCTCTACGTGGAGGACGTGGACACCGTCTTCGAGCGCGCGGTGGACGCCGGTGCCCGGAGCCAGAAACCGGTCGAGAACCAGTTCTACGGCGACCGCATGGGCACGCTCGAGGACCCGTTCGGCCACGTCTGGAGCGTGGCCACGCACGTCGAGGACGTCGAGCCCGAGGAGATGCAGAGGCGGGCGGAGGAGTACGCGAAGCAGCAGGCGTGAGCCGCGGTCCCGGGCTCAGGGCCGGACCGCGCCGCGCAGGCGCAGCCAGTCGCGCAGGCGCTCGGTCCAGGTGGACACCACGGGATCGCCTTGGGCCAGGCCCAGGCCGTGCCGGCCGCGCTCGTAGATGTGCAGCTCGGCCGGCACCTTCGCGCGCCGGAGGGCCAGGTAGAAGGCCACGCCGTTCTCCGGCCGCACGGGGTCTTCGTCCGTGTAGAAGATGAACGCCGGCGGCGTGCGCGGGGTGACGTGCCGCTCGGCCGAGAGACCCTCCACGAGCGCGCGATCGGCACCGTCGCCCAGCAGGTTGTTGCGCGAGCCCTGGTGCGCGTACTCCTCCGCGAACGAGATGACGGGGTAGGCGAGGACCAGGAAGTCCGGCCGTGAGCCGGGCCGCTCCAGGGGATCCACGGCGTCCGGGTCGCCGTCGTCGAACTTCGTGGCCGCCGTCGCCGCCAGGTGGCCGCCGGCCGAGAAGCCCCAGACGCCCACCGCGTCGGCGCGCACGCCCAGCTCGGCCGCGTGCGCGCGCACCCAGCGCAGCGCGCGCTGCGCATCCTGGAGCGGCGCGGGATGGCGGTAGCGCGGGCCGAGCCGGTAGGTCAGCACCGCGGCCGTGATGCCGTGTCCGTTGAGCCAGGCCGCCACCTGGCGGCCCTCGTGGTCCAGGGCCAGGCGCCCGTAGCCGCCGCCGGGGCACACCACCACCGCCGCGCCCGTGGCCTTGTCGGCCGGCGCCCGGTGGACGGCGAGGGACGGGCGGTCGGCATCCTCCGCGCCCACGGCGCCGGGGGCGCCGCCCGGCCAGAGCACCACGACGGCGGGTTCCGGAGCGGGGGGCAGGGGAGCCAGGAGCAGGGCCGCGGCCAGCAGCTCGTTCATCCGCGAAACATAGCACCTGCCGCGGGGCGCGTCGCTCCTCCGATCCATGTAGAATCCCCCCGTCCTCTACCGAAGAACCCATGCCCTACGCGCCCCTGGACCTCTCCGGCCGTGTGGCGGTCGTCGTCGGCGGCACGTCCGGCATCGGGCGGGCCATCGCCCTCGGCCTGGCCGAGGCGGGCGCCGACGTGGCGCCCACGTCCCGCCGCCTGGAGCCGGTGGAGTCGACCGCGGCGGAGATCGAGGCCCGCGGCCGGCGCAGCCTGCGCGTCACCTCCGACGTGAGCGACCGCGCCACCCTCGAACGCCTGCTCCTGGAGAGCGTGCACGCGCTGGGCAAGGTGGACATCCTGGTCAACGCCGCCGGGGTCACCAAGCGCATGCCCTCGCTGGACATGAGCGAGGCGGACTGGTCGGCGATCCTGGACACGAACCTGACGGGCGCGCTGCGCGCCTGCCAGGTGTTCGGCCGGCACATGATCGGGCGGCGCTACGGGCGCATCGTGAACATCGCCTCGCTGGCCTCCTTCGTCGCGCTCTTCGAGGTGGCCGCCTACAACGCCAGCAAGGCGGGCCTGGCCGCGCTCACGCGCTCGCTGGCCCTGGAATGGGCGCCCCACGGGGTGTGCGTGAACGCCATCGCGCCGGGCGTCTTCCGCACCCCGCTCAACGCCAGGCTGATCGACGAGTCGCCGCGCGGCCGCGAGCTGCTGCAGCGCACGCCCATGAAGCGCTTCGGCAACGTCGAGGAGCTGGCGGGCGCCGCCGTCTTCCTCTCCTCCGAGGCGGCCAGCTACGTCACGGGGTCCGTGTTGGCGGTGGACGGCGGGTTCCTGGCCAGCGGCGTGAACCAGTGAGACGGAGGTGAAGATCGTCGACGCCCGGGTCATCGTCTGCAGCCCCGGACGGAACTTCGTCACGCTCAAGCTGATCACGGAGGACGGCCTCCACGGCCTGGGCGACGCCACCCTCAACGGCCGCGAGCTGTCCGTGGCCAGCTACCTCGCCGACCACGTGGTGCCGCTGCTCATCGGCCGCGACGCCCGGCGCATCGAGGACACCTGGCACTACCTCTACAAGGGCGCCTACTGGCGGCGGGGGCCGGTGACCATGACCGCCATCGGCGCGGTGGACACCGCGCTCTGGGACATCGCGGGCAAGGCCATGGGCGTGCCGGTCTACCGGCTCCTCGGCGGCCGCTCGCGCGAGGCCGTGATGGTGTACGGCCACGCCAACGGCGCGGACGTCGAGGGCACGCTCGCGGCGGTGGCGAAATACCGCGCGCTGGGCTACCAGGCGATCCGCGTCCAGTGCGCGGTGCCCGGCCTGGAGGGGACCTACGGCATCGGCCGCGGCGACATGTTCTACGAGCCCGCCACCCGGGGCATGCCGGAGCAGGCGACCTGGAGCACCGAGCGGTACCTGACCTTCATCCCGCCGGTCTTCGAGCGCGTGCGCCGCGAGTTCGGCCCCGACCTCCACCTGCTGCACGACGTGCACCACCGCCTCTCGCCGATCGAGGCCGGACGCCTGGGCCGGCTGCTCGAGCCCTACCACCTGTTCTGGATGGAGGACCCGGTGCCGGCCGAGCTGCAGGAGTCCTTCCGCATCGTCCGCCACCACACCACGACGCCCCTGGCCGTGGGCGAGGTGTTCAACAGCGTCCACGACTGCACGACGCTCATCCAGGAGCAGCTCATCGACTACGTGCGGGCCACGGTCGTGCACGCGGGCGGGCTGACGCAGCTCCGCAAGATCGCCAATCTCGCCGACATCCATCACGTGCGCACGGGCTGCCACGGGGCGACCGACCTGAGCCCGGTCTGCCTGGCCGCCGCGCTGCACTTCGACCTCTCGGTGCACAACTTCGGCGTCCAGGAGTACATGCGGCACGCGCCGGAGACCGACGCGGTCTTCCCGCACGCCTACTCCTTCGAGGGCGGCATGATGTATCCGGGCGACGCCCCCGGTCTCGGCGTGGACATCGACGAGGCCGCGGCCGCGCGCCAACCCTACGAGCGCGCGTACCTGCCGGTGGCCCGCAAACTCGACGGCACCGTCCACAACTGGTAGGGCCAAGGCCTGGCCGGCCAACGACTTCGCCTGGCCTGGGAGCAGGGCCTCAACCCCTCCGTCGGCGAGGCTGGCGTGGAGGGGGCCTTGCTTACGCGCGAAAATGAGCTGAAAATGGGCAGCCCTGCGCGACCTCGGATCCCTCAGTAGAAGGAGTGTGTGGATTGCATACGTCCCGCGTGGAAGGAACGGAAGACTCTGTGTCGGCTGACCTCAACCCGCCCCACGGGGGCACGCTGGTGGACCTCCTGGCCACGGACGAACGCGCCACCGCGCTCAAGGCGGCCTCGCGGGACTGGCCCTCCTGGGACCTCACCCCGCGCCAGCTCTGCGACCTCGAGCTGCTGCTCGGCGGCGGCTTCTCCCCCCTGACCGGCTTCATGGGAAAGGCGGACTACGAGTCGGTGTGCGCTTCCATGCGGCTCACCAGCGGCGCCCTCTGGACGATGCCGATCACGCTGGACGTGCCGGAGGAGCTCGCGGGCAGGCTCAGGGCGGGGTCGTCGCTCGCGCTGCGTGATCCGGAGGGCGTGATGCTGGCCGTGCTCCAGGTGGAGGACGTGTGGCGCCCGGACCGCGAGCAGGAGGCGCAACAGGTCTTCGGCACCACCAGCCGCGAACATCCCGGCGTCGCCTACCTGCTCGAGAGGTCCCATCCCGTCTACGTCGGCGGCCGCCTGGAGGGCCTGCGCCTTCCCTCGCACTACGACTTCCCGGCGCTGCGGCTCACCCCGGCCGAGCTGCGGGCGGAGTTCGCGCGGCTGGGCTGGAAGAAGATCGTCGCCTTCCAGACGCGCAACCCCATGCACCGCGCGCACCAGGAGCTGACGCTGCGCGCGGCCCGGGCGGTGGGTGCCCACCTCGTCATCCAGCCGGTGGTGGGCATGACCAAGCCGGGCGACCTGGACCACTACACGCGCGTGCGGTGCTACGAGGCGCTGCTCAACCACTACCCGCCGGACACCGCGAAGCTCGCGCTCCTGCCCCTGGCCATGCGCATGGGCGGGCCGCGCGAGGCGGTCTGGCACGCCATCATCCGCAAGAACTACGGGTTCACGCACCTGATCGTGGGCCGCGACCACGCCGGGCCGGGCAAGGACAAGGCGGGCAAGCCCTTCTACGGCCCGTACGACGCCCAGGAGCTCCTGCGCCAGCACGAGCGGGAGCTGGGCGTGCAGATGGTCGACTTCAAGATGATCGTCTACGTCAAGGAGCTCGACGCCTACGTGCCGGAGGACGAGGTGCCGAAGGGTGCCACCGCGCTCAACATCTCGGGTACCGAGCTGCGCGGCCTGCTGGCCCGCGGCCAGGAGATCCCGGAGTGGTTCACGTTCCCGGACGTGGCGACGGAGCTGCGCCGGACGCACCCGGCGCGGATCGAGCAGGGGTTCACCGTCTTCTTCTCCGGCCTCTCCGGCGCGGGCAAGTCCACGATCGCCAACGCGCTGTTCGTGAAGTTCCTGGAGCTGGGCGGGCGGCCCGTCACCCTCCTCGACGGAGACGTCGTGCGCAAGCACCTCTCCTCGGAGCTCGGCTTCTCCAAGGCGCACCGCGACCTCAACATCATGCGCATCGGGTTCGTCGCCTCCGAGATCACCAAGAACGGAGGCGTGGCCCTGTGCGCGCCGATCGCGCCCTACGACGCCGTGCGCAAGGCCGTGCGGGAGATGGTCCAGCCGTACGGCGGGTTCGTGCTCGTGCACCTGTCGACCCCGCTCGAGGTGTGCGAGGAGAGGGACCGCAAGGGCATGTACGCGAAGGCGCGCGCCGGCATCCTGAAGGAGTTCACCGGCATCTCCGATCCCTACGAGGCGCCGACCGACGCGGAGGTGGTGGTGGACACCACGGACCTGACTCCCGAGCAGTCGGCCGACGCCGTCTTCGACTACCTCGAGAAGGAAGGGTTCATTGCTCGCTCCGCGGCCGCCCTCTAGCCCGGACGGCGCGCCGGAGACCGCCGCGGGCGATCTCGCGGTGGTCCTCCGGCGCATCCAGGCGGGTCTCGACGCGGCCATGGACGTGCTGCGCGGGTTCGAGGCCGGCGCCGTGCGCTCGGAGGACAAGGCGGGTGGCCGCGGGCCGGTGACCGAGGCCGACCGCGCGGTGGACCGCGTCCTCGCCGACATCCTGCCCCGGGACGGCGAGGGATGGCTCTCCGAGGAGAGTGTGGACGACCCGCGGCGGCTCGCCGCCCGGCGCGTGTGGGCGGTGGACCCGCTCGACGGCACCCAGGAGTTCGTGGAGGGCCTGCCCGAATGGTGCGTGTCGGTCGGCCTCGTCGAGGACGGCCGGCCCGTGGCGGGCGGGATCGCCAACCCGGCCACCGGCGAGGTCTTCCTGGGCGCGCTGGGCCGCGGGATCACGTACAACGGCCGTCCCGCCGGCCTCAGCCCGCGCCAGACGCTCGAGGGTGCTCTCGTCCTGGCCAGCCGCAGCGAGGTCTCGCGCGGCGATTGGGACCGCTACGGCGCCGCTCCCTTCACCGTGCGGGCCATGGGCTCCGTGGCCTACAAGATGGCCCTGGTGGCCGCCGGCCTGGCCGACGCGACGTGGACGCTCGCGCCCAAACACGAATGGGACGTGGCCGCCGGGGTCGCGCTCGTGGCGGCGGCCGGCGGCCGCGTGGGGACGCTGGACGGCTCGCCGCTGCGGTTCAACCAGCGGCGGCCCTGGCTCAGCGGGCTGTTCGCCTCGCCGGAGCCGCTCGCGGACGCGTTCGCGCGCGAGATCGCCTCGGCGGGGCTGGTCACGCCCCGGCCCCGCGCCTGAGGCTCCGGGCGGCGGCGCGCCGCCGCGCGCTCGCCGCCACCGACAGGACGCTCCAGCAGGAACAGCCGGGCCGCGGCTTCACACCGCGTGCTCGCCGAGCTCGACGGGGATGTAGTTCCGGGCGTTGAAGAAGCACACGTCACGGACCGTGCGCGCGAGCAGCTCGCGGTCCATGGGGACGAGGCCGGCTTCCGCGTCCTTGCCCAGGATGTTGCAGAGGAGCCGGCGGAAGTACTCGTGCCGCGGGTAGGAGAGGAAGCTGCGCGAGTCGGTCACCATGCCCACGAAGCGCGAGAGCAGGCCCATGTTGGAGAGGGCCTCGACCTGGCGCTCCATGCCGTCCTTCTGGTCCAGGAACCACCAGGCGGTCCCGAACTGCATCTTGCCCGGCACGGAGCCGTCCTGGAAGTTGCCGATCATGGTGGCCATCAGCTCGTTGTCGCGCGGGTTGTTGTTGTAGAGGATCGTCTTCGCGAGCTGGTCGGTCCGGTCGAGCCGGTCGAGGAAGCGCGCGAGCGGCCGCGCCTGCTCGAAGTCGCCCATGGAGTCGAAGCCGGTGTCGGGGCCGAGCCTGGCCAGCAGGCGGGAGTTGTTGTTGCGCAGGGCGCCCACGTGGAACTGCTGCACCCAGCCGCGTGCGTGGTCCATGAGCGCCATCTCGTGGAGCAGCGCCGACTTGAACCGAAGGGCGGCGTCGCCCGTGACGGGGCGGCCGGCACGCGCCTGGTCGAAGGCGCCGCGCAGGTCGTCGTCCGTGTAGTCGTCCGCGTACAGGCGCTCGAGGCCGTGGTCGGAGGCGCGGCAGCCCGCCTGGTGGAAGAAGTCGTGACGCTTGCGCAGCGCGGCCAGGAGGTCGGAGTACCCGGCGATGTGCGTGTCGGCCGCCGCCTGCAGCCGGTCCACCCAGGCCCCCCAGGCCCGCGGGTCCTCCACGCCGAGCGCCTTGTCCGGACGCCAGGTGGGGAAGAGGCGGCTGCCCGGGCTGCCCGCGCGCGCGTGCGCGAGGTGGGCCTCCAGGCCGTCGGTCGGGTCGTCGGTCGAGCACACCGCCACGACCTTGAACTGCCGGAGCAGGCCCTGGGTCGTGAACTCGTCGGTCAGGAGCAGCTCGTTGCAGCGGTCGTAGATGGCGCGGGCCGAGCGCCCGTCGAGGAGCTGGCCCGTGATGCCGAACGGCCGCCGCAGCTCCATGTGCGTCCAGTGGTAGAGCGGGTTGCGCAGGGTGGCGGGCACGGTCTCCGCCCAGGCCAGGAACTTCTCCCAGTCCGAGGCGTCTCCGGTGATGAGCCGCTCCGGCACGCCGTTGCCGCGCATGGCGCGCCACTTGTAATGGTCGCCCTCGAGCCAGATCTCGGTGAGGCTGCGGAAGCGGTGGTTCTTGGCGATCTGGTCCGGCGGGAGGTGGCAGTGGTAGTCGAGGATGGGCAGGTCGCGCGCGACCTCGTGGTAGAGCGCGGCGCCGGTGCGCGTCTCGAGCAGGAAGTCTTCGTCGAGGAATGTCCTCATCTAACCCCCGCGCATATGGGGGCGTACGTTAGCACGGGCGTCTGCCGTGCAGGCGGCGCGCGGGCGGCGCGCGCGCGTCCGGACCGAGTTGATCTGAGTCGCGAATGTCCTTGAGGGCGCGGAAGAAGGTGTCGCGAGGGCCGGCCAGGACGACGTTTCCCTCCTCCCCCGGCAGCGGGGTGCCGGAGAGGTGGCCCACCGCGCGGCGGAGCGTGGGGACGAAGCGCCGCGCCTGGGGGCCGACCATCGCGGGCAGCCGTGACGTCTCCGTGTCGGCGTCCCGGCCCATGGTGCCGGTCGTGCCGGTGTCCTGCTGCATCCGCGCGTCGGTGGCCGGAACCTCGGCCTAGACTTAGAATGGGCCGGTTCCTTCCAGGAGATCGCCGATGAGCTGCAGCCGGGCGGCGAGCTGACCGCGTGCGTCGCCGAGACCTCCTTCGCGTCGGCGCGGCCGGCGTCGCCGCGGCCGCGAGCGACCTTTTCCCGGCGCGCGGGGCCGCGCAGGCGGCGACGGCCGTGAGCCGCGGCGCCCGGACCCTGGATCGCGCCCGCCTGCTGCGCCTGCTGGGCGCGGCGCCCGCGGCCGCCCCGCCCCTGGCTCCGGAGCGCGTGGAGCGGGTCGATCTCGGCGACGTCGTGCGCGAGAAGGTGACGTACGCGGTCGAGGCGGGAGAGCGCGTGCCGGCCTACCTGTTCATCCCCGCCCGCGGCGGCCCGCGCTTCCCGGCCGTGCTCTGCCATCACCAGCACGGCGGCCAGTTCGGCGTCGGCAAGGACGGGCCGGCCGGGCTCGGGTCGACGCCGGACCAGCATTACGCGATCGAGCTGGCGCGGCGCGGCTACGTCACGATCGCGCCCGACGCGCTGTGCTTCGGCGAGAGGCAGGATCCGGCCGGCAAGCTCGAGGACGCGGCGTACGAGCGGTTCGAGGCCCTGCACCGCCTGACCGAAGGCAAGACGCTGCAGGGCAAATATGTCTGGGACGCGCGCCGGGCGCTCGACTACCTCGAGACGCGGCCGGAGGTGGACCGGACGCGCCTGGGCATGATCGGCCACTCGCTGGGCGGCCAGGAGACGCTCTTCACCACGGCGGCCGACACGCGCATCCGGGCCGCCGCCTCGAGCTGCGGCTTCGGAAGCCTGCGCACGCTCAAGCGCGACCGCATCCTGCACAACTTCGCCCTCTTCGTGCCCGGACTGGCCGAGCACGGCGACTACGGCGCCGTCCTCGCCCTGGTGGCGCCGCGGCCGTTCCTGGTGGCGGCGCGCACGCGCGATCCCATCTTCCCCGCGGACGGCATCGAAGAGACGGTCGCCGCGGCGCGCGAGGCGTACCGTGCGCGTGGCGCGGCGGACCGGCTCGGTACCTTCTACGAGGAGGGCCCGCACGAGTTCTCACCGGCCCTGCGCGCGGCCGCCTACGCGTGGCTGGACCGGTGGCTGGAGCGTCGCGCCTGAGCCGGCCGCCAACCTAGGGTTCCGCGAGAGCCTGGTACTTCTTGCCGAGCGAAGCCCCGGGGTCGAGGATCTGCTCGAGGTGATGCTGCAGGTGTTTCACGTAGTCCCGGGCGATGAACTCGAGCGTGACCGGCGGGCCGTCGCCGATGCGGCAGAGCGTGGCCAGGCGCTCGGGCGGGATGCGGGAGACGACGTGTGCGACGTGCGCGTTGAGCTCGGACCAGAGGCTCACGATGGACCGCCAGGGACGGTCCGCGTACCCGCCGGCGTCCACCCAGCTCCGCTGCTCGTAGCCCGGGAACACGAGCTCGTCCGCCTGCTGCGCTCGCACGAACCGGTGGAGGTTGTTGAGGGCCGAGTCGACGAGGTGTCCGAGGACCTGCTTGCGCGACCACGACTCTGCGCCGCGCGTGCGCAGGCTCCCGGGCTCGTCGATCGCCTCCAGCTCCGGCACGGTGCGGCGCCGAACGGCGTCGAGCTCGTCGGCCACGTCCTGTAGGGCTGGCATGGTCGTTCCTCCTGGCGGCCCCCCCCGGCCCGCCGATTCTGCCATGGGTTCCCGGGGCGCCGAGCGGGCCGGTCCGTCCCGGACGGATGGGAGGTGGCAGAACGAAGTGCCCTACGGCCGGCGGTGACGGCCAGTTGACCCCCCTCGTTCGCGGCGACTAGAGTACGTAACCAGCGGATCAGGAGGGCGACGATCATGCGCCAGGTGCCGGGCGTTCTGCTGGCGGCCGTCTGTTCGGGTGCCGTGGCGGCGGCGCCTCCCGCGCGTGGCCTGCAGGTCGAGTGGGTGGACGTCGAGGGCGGTGCGGCCACGCTGATCGTGACGCCGGCCGGCGAGTCGGTCCTCATCGACAGCGGCTGGGAGGGCGGCCGCGACGCCGGCCGCATCCGCGAAGCCGCGCGCCACGCCGGCGTCGACCGGATCGATCACCTGGTCACCACGCACTGGCACCGTGACCACGTGGGCGGCGTGGCCGCGCTCGCCGAGCGGCTGCCGATCGGGCGCTTCTACGACCACGGGTTCCCGGAGTCGCTGCCCGACCTGGCGCCGGAGCTGAAGGAGGCGTACCTGCGCACGACGGGCGGTCACTCCCGGGTGCTGCGGCCGGGCGACGCCATCGAGCTGAGGCAGGCTCCGGGGACGCCGCCGGTGGCGATCCGCGTGGTCGCCGCGCACGGCCTCGTGGCCGGCGAGGCGCCGGGGGCGCCGCAGACGCGGCCCTGCACCGCCGAGCCCCCGCACCCCGCGATGGAGGACGACAAGAGCGACAACCACCGCAGCGTGGGCGTGGTGCTGAGCTTCGGCCGCTTCGAGCTGCTCGACCTGGGCGACCTGACCCGCAACGTCGAGCACAAGCTGGCCTGTCCGAAGAACCTCGCGGGCGTGGTGGACGTCTACCAGGTCACGCACCACGGCCTGGACAACAGCAACCATCCCGCCCTGCTGCAGGCGGTCGCGCCCACCGTCGCGGTCGTCAACAACGGGCCGCGCAAGGGGGGCAAGCCCGAGGTGTACCGGCGGCTGCAGGCGGTGGGCAGCGTCAAGGACGTCTTCCAGGTGCATCGCAACGTGGAGGCGGGGCCGGCGGACAACGCCCCTCCGCCCTTCGTCGCCAACGACGACGAGGCCTGCCAGGGGCAGCCGGTCCGGCTGGCGGTCGACGCCGCGGCCCGCACCTACACCGTCGAGGTCCCGTCCAAGGGCACCCGGCGGACGTACGAGGTCCGGTGAAGGCGGGCGCGCAGTCGCTCGGCGTCGGCATCAGCGGCGTCGGCTGGTGCGCCACCGAGCACATCAAGGCCTACGCCAAGAACCCGCACACCCGCCTCACCTGGCTGCACGGCCGGGACGAGCGGCGCGTGCGCGCGAACCTGGCCCGCTACGGGGTCGAAGCTCCCGAGGCGCGCTTCACGAAGCGCTACGAGGACCTGCTCCGCGCCGACGACGTCCAGATCGTCTCCATCACCACGCCCAACGACATGCACGCGAAGCAGGCGGTGGCGGCCGCGCAGGCGGGCAAGCACTTCGTGCTCGAGAAACCGACGGCCATGAACACCGGCGAGCTGAAGGCGCTGCGCGACGCGGTGCGCAAGGCCAGGGTGCGCACCATCGTCTCCTTCGAGCTGCACTACAACCCGTACCTGAGGTTCGTGCACTGGCTGCGCGCGTCGGGACGCCTGGGCGAGATCCGCTTCGTGCGCTGCCAGTACCTCTCGCGCGTCACCGACTGGTACGCCGGCTGGGAGTGGGTGCGCAAGAAGAAGACGGGCGGCAGCCACCTCCTGGCCGCGGGCTGCCACGCCGCGGACGCCTTGCGCTGGCTCTCGGGGCTCGAGCCGGTCGAGGTGAGCGCCTACCACACGCGCTACACGAAGGGCTACGAATGGCCGACCACCATCGACGTCAACGTCCGGATGCAGGGCAAGGCCCTGGGGCACCTGACCAGCTCCACGGACTTCATGCTGCCCTACACGTTCGGCGTGGAGCTGATGGGGGACAAGGCCGCCCTGCGCGACACGCTCCTCACCTGGGACCCCCGGGGTGGGGCGGTGGACCTCGGCGAGCTGCGCCGGGCGAACCCCTTTCCCGAGGTGACGCTGCACGAGGGACGGTACGGCAGCGGCGGCCCGGCCATCCGCATCGAGTGCCTGATGCCGGACAGCGCCGACGTGAGCCACCATCCCTTCCAGGACGAGATCGACGAGCTGGTGGACGCGGTGCGGCGCGGGCGGGAGACGCACCTCAGCGTGTTCGACGCGCAGAAGACCATGGAGCTGTGCCTGGCCGCCGACCTCTCGGCGGAGAAGGGCGGCAAGACGGTGAAGCTTCCTCTCCTGAAATGATCACCCTGCCCCGGCAGATGCTCGTGGAGGCGCGGCTGCCCAGCCACGCGCTCGCCGATCCCGCGGCCGAGACGACGGCGCGGCTCGAGGCGGCTCTGGGCGGGATGGCCTTTTCCGGCCGCCGCCTGGGCGTGGGCGTGGGCAGCCGCGGCATCGACTCCCTGCCGCTCGTCGTGCGCGCGGTGGTGGACTGGCTGCGCGCGCGCGGCGCGAGGCCGTTCCTGCTCCCGGCCATGGGCAGCCATGGCGGAGCCACGGCCGAGGGCCAGGTGGACCTGCTCCGCTCCCTGGGCGTGACCGCGGAGAGCGCGGGCGCTCCGATCGAGCCCGCCATGGACGTCGTGGACCTCGGCCCCACGGCCGACGGCGTGCCCGTGTTCATCTCCCGGCCCGCGCTCGAGGCCGACGGGCTCGTGCTGATCAACCGCGTCAAGCCGCACACCGACTTCGAGAGCCCGCGGCTGGGCAGCGGGCTGGTCAAGATGGCGGCCATCGGCCTGGGCAAGATCGAGGGCGCGGCCACCTGCCATCGCGCCGCGCAGACGCTCGGCTACGAGCGCGCGATCGGCGAGGCCTCGCGGGTGGCGCGCGGGCGGCTGCCGCTGTGGGCCGGGGTGGCGCTGCTCGAGGACGCCCACCACCGCCTGGCCCGCGTCGAGGTCGTGCCCGCCGCGGAGGTGGACGCGCGCGAGCCGGCGCTCCTGGCCCAGGCCCGGGCCTGGATGCCGGCGCTGCCGTTCGCGGACATCGACGTGCTGGTGGTGGACGAGATCGGGAAGAACATCAGCGGCGCGGGCATGGACACCAACGTGATCGGCCGCGGCGTGGACGGCAAGCCGTTCGCGGCGGCGACCGGGAAGGCGCGCGTGATCTACGCGCGAAGCCTCACCCCGGAGTCGCACGGCAACGCCGTGGGCATCGGCCTGGCGGACGTCGTCTCCACGCGCCTGGTGGAGTCCATGGACCGGCGCATCACGTACACCAACGCGCTCTCCGCCCTCACGCCGTCCACGGTGCGCATCCCGCTGCACTTCGACACGGACGCGGAATGCCTGGCCGTGGCCGCGCGCCTGGTGGGGAAGGACCCCGCGGAGGCGCGCGTGGTGCGCATCCGCAGCACGCTCGCGCTCGACCGCTTCGTCGCGTCGGAGGCCTTCGCGGCGGAGCTGGCCGAGCGCTCCGACCTGGCCGCGCGGGCGCCGGCGCAGGCCTGGCCGCTCACGCCCGGGGGCGACTTCGACGCGAAGGGCGACCTGCTGGCGGAACCGGCGCGGACGTGAGCGCCGTCCACCCGGCGCCGCGGCCATCCGCCGGGCCGGAGCCGCTCGATCCGTACCGGCTGCACCCCGCGGACGTGGCCGAGCCGCCGCGCTCGGTGGGGGCGGCCCTCAAGCGCATCGGGCCCGGCATGGTGCTGGCCGCGTCCATCGTGGGCTCGGGCGAGCTGATCGCCACGACCACGCTCGGGGCGCAGGTGGGCTACACGGCGCTCTGGCTCGTGCTGCTGAGCTGCCTCATCAAGCCGGTGGTGCAGGCCGAGCTGGGGCGCTACACGATCGTCACCGGCCGGACGGGCCTCGAGGCCCTCGACCTCGTGCCCGGTCCGCGGCTCCGGGTGAGCTGGATCATCTGGGCCTGGGCGGTCATGGTGCTGTTCACGATGCTGCAGGTCGGCGGGATGTACGGCGGCGTATCGCAGGTGATGAACATCCTCGTGCCCGCGGTGCCCGTGCGGGCCTGGGTGTTCGTCTTCCTGGCCCTCACCCTGGCCCTGCTGCTCGGCGGCGGCTACGCGCGCGTGGAGCGGCTGGCCTTCGTGAAGGTGGGCCTGTTCACCCTCATCACGGTGCTGGCGGCCGTGGTGCTGGTGCGCACGCCGGAGTACTTCTCGTGGTCGGGCGTGGCGGGCGGGCTGCGCCTGCAGCTGCCGGCCGCGGGCGTGGCCACGGCCGCCGCCGTCTTCGGCATCACCGGCGTCGGTGCCACGGAGCTGTTCATGTACCCCTACTGGTGCGTGGAGAAGGGGTACGCGCGGTTCGTGGGTCCCGCGGACGGCAGCTCCGAATGGCGGCGCCGCGCGCGGGGCTGGATCCGGGTGATGCACGTGGACATCCTGGCCTCGATGGCCATCTACACCGTGGCCACCATCGCCTTCTACCTGCTCGGCGCCGGCATCCTGCACGGGATGGGCCTGGTGCCGGCCGCGGGCGACATGGTCCCGGTGCTCTCGAACATCTACACGCAGACGCTGGGGCCGTGGGCCCTGTGGCTCTTCTACGCCGGGGCGATCGCCACGCTCTACGGGACCATCTTCGCCAGCACCGCGGCGCAGACGCGCATGTACGCGGACATGTGCCGGCTGCTCGGCTACTTCGAGCGGGACGACGCGCGGGCGCGCCGCCGATTCTTCCGGCGGTTCGTCGTCATCCTCACGGTCGTTCCGGTCACGCTCTACTTCACGTTCGAGTCGCCGGTGGCCATGGTCGTGGCGGGGGGGATCGCGCAGGCGCTCATGCTGCCGGCGCTGGCCTTCGGGGCGCTGGTGCTGCGCCACCGCCACCTGCCACCGGAGCTGGCGCCCTCGCGCGCGAC
>DATKEG010000050.1:0-9256 GCA_035544515.1 Vicinamibacteria bacterium
CGCCCTGGTCGCGCTGGCGGTCGCCGCCGCGACCGCCTGTCGGCCGCCCACCCCGGTGGGCAAGCCCGCCGCGACCCCCTCTCCCACGCCGCCGCCGCTCTCGAAGGCCGTCCGCGAGACGCTCGCCCGCCTGCCGCTCGAGGCGCGCGTGGCCCAGATGGTCGCGGTCCGCGCCTCCGGCCTGTACCAGCACGCCGACTCGGCAGGCGCGCGGCGGCTGCGGCGCGAGGTGCGCGACCTGAAGGTCGGCTCGCTCGTCGTATTCGAGTCCGAGGTGGGCTCCTTGCGCCGCGTGCTCGAGCGTCTGCAGGCGGTGGCCGAGGTCCCGCTGCTCGTCTCCGCGGACATGGAGCGGGGCCTGTCCTTCCGCGTCCGGCGCGGCGTCGTGCCCCTGCCCTACGCCATGGCCATCGGCGCCACGCGCTCCGAGGACGCGGCGCGGTTCAGCGGCGAGGTGGCGGCGCGCGAGGCGCGCGCGCTGGGCCTGCACTGGGCGCTGGCGCCGGTGGCCGACGTCAACAACAACCCCGCCAACCCGGTCATCAACATCCGCTCGTACGGCGAGGACCCGGAGCTGGTGGCGCGGATGGCCGCGGCCTTCATCCGCGGCGCCCGGCAGGGCGGCCTGCTCACCACCGTGAAGCACTTTCCGGGGCACGGCGACACCGCCGTGGACAGCCACCTGCAGATGCCCACGCTCACCGCGGACCGGGACCGTCTCGACCTGGTGGAGCTGCTGCCCTTCCGCATGGCCGTGGACGCCGGCGTGGACGCGGTCATGCTCGGCCACATCGCCGTGCCCTCGCTCGACCCCAGCGGATCGCCGGCCACGCTCTCGGCGCCGGTGGCCACGACACTGCTGCGCCGCGAGCTGGGGTTCCGGGGGCTCGTGGTCACGGACGCGCTGGAGATGGCCGGCGTGCGCAAGGGGACCTGGACGGGCGAGGCGGCGGTGAAGGCGGTGCGCGCCGGCGCCGACGTCATCCTCCTGCCGCCGGAGACCGACGTGGCCATCCAGTCGCTCGTGCGGGCCGTGCGCGAGGGCATCCTGACGGAGGCGCGGATCGACGCGTCGGTCGGACGCATCCTGGCCGCGAAGGAATCGCTCGGCCTGCTCGCGGGCAAGGTGGCGCCGAAGGAGCCGGCCGAGAGCGCGGTGGGCCGGCCGGAGGACGTGGAGCGGGCGCTGGAGATCGCGCGGCAGTCGATCACGGTCGTCCGCAACGAGGGGGGCGTCCTCCCGCTGCGCGCCGAGGAGCCGCTTCGCATCCTGCACCTCGTCCTCTCCTCGGACCCGCGCACCGACGCCCTGGTCATCCAGGGCTTCCCGGAGGACGAGCTGGCCCGCCGGCGCATCCCGTTCCAGACGGTCTACGTCGGCCCGGACGTCTCGGAGGAGAAGGCGGCCGAGGTCGTCTCGCGCGCCGAAGGAGCCACGCACGTGCTCGCCTCCGTGTTCGCGCGCGTGGCCGCCTTCCGGGGCACCGCGGACATGCCGGAGGGGCAGGCCGCGCTGCTGCGGCGGCTCCAGGCGGGGACGACACCGCTCGTGATCCTCTCCTTCGGCAGCCCCTACCTCCTGCGCCAGGTGCCCGAGGCGGGCGTGTACGTGTGCGCCTACGGCTGGCCGGAGACCAGCCAGCGCGCGGCGATCGCCGCGGTCCTGGGCGAACATGCGGTAGGGGGGAAGCTGCCGGTCACGCTGCCGGACCTGTATGACTACGGCCACGGGCTCAACATTCCGAGGCGCGCCATGACACTCCGCGTCGCTCGACCCGAAGAGGTGGGCTTCCGTGAGGGCGGCCTGGCCGCGCTCGACGGCGTCATCGACCGCGCGCTCGCGGCCGGGGCGTTCCCCGGAGGCGTGGTCGCCGTGGGCCGGGACGGCGCCCTGGCGGAGCTGCGGCCCTTCGGCCGGTTCACCTACGACCCCGGCGCGCCGGCCGTGAAGGCCGACACCGTCTACGACCTGGCCAGCCTGACCAAGGTCGTCGTCACGACTACGGTGGCGATGATCCTGGTGGACGAGGGCCGGCTCGACCTCGCGCGCCCGGTCTCCGCGTTCATCCCGTCGTTCCGCGGCGGGGACAAGGACAAGGTCACGGTCGAGCACCTGCTCACGCACTCGTCGGGAGTCGACTGGTGGGCGCCGCTCTACAAGGAGATCGCCGGCCAGCCGGAGTACGTGCGCAGCATCGTGGCCATGGACCTCAAGCACGCGCCCGGGGCCAAGGCGCTCTACAGCGACCTCGGCCTCATCCTGCTCGGCGAGATCCTGCAGCGCGTGGCCGGCGAGCCGCTCGACACGTTCGCGCGGAAGCGCATCCTCGAGCCGCTGGGCATGAAGGACACGCTCTACCGGCCCGGCCAGGGCCTGCGGCCTCGCATCGCCCCGGCGGAGATCGTGGCCGAGCGCGGGGGACTCGTCCACGGCGTGGTGCACGACGAGAACGCCATGGCCCTCGGCGGCGTCGCTCCGCACGCGGGCCTGTTCGGCACCGCGCCCGACCTGGCCCGCTTCGCCCAGATGATGCTGGACGGCGGCGTGTTCGAGCACCAGCGGATCGTCTCCCGGGCCACGGTCGAGCAGTTCACGGGCGCGATCCGGGTGCCGGGCTCGAGCCGCGCCTACGGCTGGGAGAAGCCGACGGCGGAGAACTCGGCGGGCGCGCGGCTGTCGCCCTCCGCCTTCGGCCACACCGGCTTCACCGGCACCTCGATGTGGATCGATCCCGCCCGGAGGCTCTTCGTCATCCTGCTCACCAACCGCGTCCACCCCACGCGCGAGAACAGCCAGATCCGGCAGGTGCGCAAGGACGTCCACGACGCCGCGGTGGACGGGCTCGCGGAACCGTGAATCGGATCGCCGCCTGGGCGGCGAGCGTGGCCGGGCTCTCCCTGGGCGCTTGCGGCGCGCGCGCCGCGCCACCCCCGCCGCCCCCCGGCGGGGCGGCGGCCGTGGTGAGCGTGGGCCTCGAGCGGGTGGAGACCGATCGCGGCGGCGCGCTGCGTGCAAAGCGTCTCGGCCTGGTGGTCCACGGCGCGTCCGTGGCCGCGGACGGCCGTCACGCCGTGGACGTGCTGCGCGGTCTCGGCCTCGACGTCGTGCGCCTGTTCTCGCCGGAGCACGGCCTGCGCGGCCGGGCCGGGGCCGGGATCAAGGTCGCCGACGGGCGCGACCCCGGGAGCGGGTTGCCGGTCGTCAGCCTCTACGGCGAGAAGACGAAGCCGGCGCCGGCGGACCTCGCCGGCCTCGACGCGCTCGTCTTCGACCTGCAGGACGCGGGCGTGCGCTTCTACACGTACAGCTCGACGATGCTCTTGTGCCTGGAGGCGGCGGCCGAAGCCGGCATCGAGCTCGTCGTGCTCGACCGGCCCAACCCGCTGGGCGGCGAGCGCGTGGAGGGTCCGCATCGCGACGCGCCGGAGGTGGTGCCGCTGAGCCTGGTGAGCCGCGCGCCCGGTCCGCTCGTCCACGGGCTGACGTTCGGCGAGATGGCCCGGTTCGTCAACGCGCGCCGCGCGTCCCCGGCCCGGCTCTCCGTGGTGGCGATGCGCGGCTGGCGGCGGTCGATGACCTGGGTGGACACCGGCCGGCCGTGGGTGAACCCGTCGCCCAACCTGCGCTCGCCGGAGGCCGCGCTCGCCTACCCGGGCACGGCGCTCCTGGAAGCGACCAACGCCACCGAGGGACGCGGGACGGAGGCGCCGTTCCTGCTCCTGGGCGCGCCCTGGTTTCCCTCGGCCCGGCTGGCGTCGTCGCTGGCCGCGCCCGGCTTCGTGCTGGAGCCGGTGACGTTCACGCCGCGCGCGTCGGAAGCGGCTCCCGACCCCAAGCACCGTGACCTCGCGTGCGCCGGGGTGCGCGTCCGCGTGAGAGAGGCGGCGGCGGCACGGCCCTATGCCCTCGGCGTTGCCCTCCTGCACGCGCTGCGCCGCGAGCCGGCGTTCGGCTGGCGCCGCGAGGGCGCCCTCGACTGGCTGGTCGGCACGCGCAGGCTCCGCGAAGCCCTCGAGCGCGGCGACTCCGTCGAGGCGATCGTGGACGCTGACGCCGCCGCCATCGAAGCGTACCGCCGCGAGCGGGCGCCGGCGTTGCTCTACTGACGTCGACGGAAGAAACGCAGAGAACGCAGAGATCCGCAGAGACCGCAGAAGGAGAAGAGCGTTCTCTGCGTTGAAGGGTTCGTTCCTTCAGCCGGTCTTCGGGCGCAGGACCTGGCTCAGGGCCCAGCCGACCGCGAACGTGACGACCGCGCCCACGGCGACGTTCCAGGTCCAGGCCACGCCGGGGACGCCGAAGAGGAGGGGGGCCAGGCGGCCCACGGCGAGGCTCACCACGAGGCCGGTGACCATGCCCGCCATGGTGCCCGCCGAGGTCGCCGTGCGCGTGAGCACGCCGAGCAGGAACGCGCCGACGGTCGGGCCCGAGGCGTAGCCGAGGGCGGCCAGGCCCTCCTGCAGCGCCGAGTCGACGCCCTGCGCCAGCACCGCCACGCCCATCTGCGCCAGTCCCCAGACCACCGTGAAGATCCGGCCGACACGGAGCTGCTGCGATTCGCTGGCCTGCGGACGGACGTAGGGCAGGTAGAAGTCGCGCACGGTGGTGGAGGCCATGGAGTTGAGGGACGGGGAGAGCGCCGCGGCCACGATGGCGGCCAGGATCAGCCCCAGGAGGCTGCCCGACAGCTCCGTGGACACGAACGTGGGCAGCACCTCGTCGCCGCGCGCGAAGGGACGGCCCTGGTAATACGCCCAGAAGAGCGTGCCCAGGAACAGGAACAGCGCGAACTGGGCCATGACCAGGAAGCCGGAGAGGACGAGGCCGATGGTGGCGTCCCGGCGGCTGCGCGCCACGAGCAGGCGCTGGACGAGGTAGTGGTCGGTCCCGTGCGTGGCCAGGGTCAGGAACATCCCGCCGATGACGCCGCCCCAGAACGTGAAGGGCTGGGTCAGGTCGAGGGAGAAGTCGAAGACCCGTGTCTTGCCCGCGGCCGTGGCCGCGGCCAGGGCGCCGGACACGCCCGCGGGCAGCACGGCGATCACCGCCATCAGGCACACGAGCGCGCCGATGAGGTAGACGAACATCTGGACGGTGTCCGTCCAGATGGTGGCGGTGACGCCTCCCTCCTCGGTGTAGGCGATCATGGCCGCGCCCAGGATCACGATCCACACCCACTCCCACTGCGGGCCGCCCGCGGCCACGGCCAGCACCAGCGCGGCCGCGTGCAGGCGGATGCCGTCGCCCAGCGTGCGGTACATGAGGAAGATCGCGGCGGCGGTGGCGCGCACCGAGCCGCCGCCGAAGCGCCGCTGCAGGAGCTCGTACGAGGTGTAGATCTCGCCGCGAAAATAGGCGGGCAGGAAGAGGACGGCGATCAGGATGCGGCCGAGGACGTAGCCGATGACGAGCTGGAGGAACGTCCAGTTGCCGTTGTAGGCCAGGCCCGGCGCGCCGATGAAGGTCAGGGTGCTGGTTTCGGTGGCCACGATGCAGGCGGCGATGGCCCACCAGGGCACGCTGCGGCCGCTGAGGAAGTAGTCGCGGACCGAGCGCCCGCGGCGCCCCAGCCAGATCCCGAACGTGGTGATGGCGGCCACGTAGACCAGCAGGACGACGATGGCCGCGAGCGGCAGGTGCACGGCCGGGGTCTATCGCCGGCCGGTGAGCTGGTGGCCGATGACCTGGAGGGCGGAGCCGAGCCGCCCGATCTTGCGGTTGCGTGCCTGCTGGGCGAGGGCGTCGTCCGCGGGCGGCACGACCGCGCGCGCCTCGCGCTGGAGCCGCTCGATCTCCTGCCGCAGCAGGTTCAGCTCCGCCGGGGTGAAGGTGCGCAGGGCGTTGGCGCCGAGCAGGACCATGCCCTCGGCCACCTGCGAGGCCATGGCCGGTGCGCTGCCGCCGATGTAGTTGGCCATAGCCGGCGATTATACGCGCGGCGGGCGCGATTGCCGGCGCCGGCGCGCCCTGGATTAGAGTTGCCGGATGAACAAGGCCAAGGAGCGGCGCTCGCCCGAACGGCAGCCGCACACGCTCCGGTTGCTGCGCCGCCTGTCCGCCCTCGCCCTGGCCGCCGCGGTCGTGCTGCTCGTCGCGCCCTGGCTGCTGGCCTACTTCGGCCTGATCGGCCCCACCGCGCCGGAGCGCATCGCGGAGGCGGAGCGGATGTTGCGGACCGCGGAGTCGTACGGGGCGCGCTCGGACTGGGCGCCCGTGGCCGAAGCGCGCCAGGAGCTGGAGGCGGCGCGGCGGCTGGCCGCGGCCGGCGACGACCGCGCCGCGCGGAGAGCGGCCCTGCGCGCCACCCGGCGCGCGACGGAGGCCCAGGCGAGGGCGCTCGTCGGAGAGGAGCAGGCGCGCCGGCGCGTGCAGGAGGTCGTCAAAGACCTGGACGGCCAGGTCAACGAGCTCGAGGACATGCTCGAGTCGCTACCCGACGACCTTCCGCGGGAGAAGCGGGCGGCGCTCTTGAGGAACATGCGGACGGCGCGCAAGGCGGCGGCCACCGTGTTCCTGGCCAACGACGAGAAGCGGTTCCCGGACGCGCTGGCGCAGGAGCAGGAGGCGCGGCGCGCGCTGGCCGAGACGCGCCGGGCGCTCGAGGCGGCGGGAGCGCGCGCCGGCCCGGACGGGCCGGCTTCGCCCTGATCCGCTACTTGAGGCAGACGGCGCGGACCTGCTTGAAATCCGTGACCCCCTGGACGACCTTCTCGATGCCGTCCTGCAGGAGGGTGGTCATGCCGTCCTTGATCGCCTGCTTGCGCAGCTCTTCCACGGATTGCCGGCGCTGGATGGAGCGCTTGATCTCGTCGGTGGCCACCAGCAGCTCGTGGATGCCCATGCGGCCCCGGTATCCCGAACCGCCGCACTTCGAGCAGCCCTTCGGCCGGCAGAGGCGGAACGAGGGGGAGTAGCGCAGGCCCAGCCGGTCCCAGTGTTCGAGGCCGTAGCTCTCCATCAGCTCCGCGAACTCCTCCTGGGTGGGGGGGTACTCCTCCTTGCACTCCTTGCAGAGCGTGCGCACGAGGCGCTGGGCCAGGATGCCCAGGAGCGCGTCCGCGAAGTTGAACGGGTCGATGTCCATGTCCAGGAGCCGCACGATGGTCTCGGGCGCGGAGTTGGTGTGCAGGGTCGAGAACACCAGGTGGCCGGTGAGGGAGGCCTCGATGCCCGTGGCCGCGGTCTCGTGGTCGCGCATCTCCCCCACCATGATCACGTCGGGATCGGCGCGCAGGAACGCGCGCATGGCGATGGCGAAGGTGAAGTCGATCTTCGGGTGCACCTGCACCTGGCGCAGGCCGGGCTGCGTGATCTCCACCGGGTCCTCGGCCGTCCAGATCTTCATGTCCACGGTGTTGATGTGGCCCAGGCCGGAGTGCAGCGTCGTCGTCTTGCCCGAGCCGGTGGGGCCGACCACCAGGCAGATGCCGTAGGGCTTCTCCAGGATCTTCTTGAACTCCGAGATGTTGCGCTCCGAGAAGCCCATCCTGTCCAGGGGGAGCGGCTTGGAGGCGGCCAGGATGCGCATCACGATGTCTTCGTTGCCGCCGGAGGTGGGGATGGTGGCCACGCGCAGCTCGATGGTGCCCATGGGCCCCCGGAAGCGGATCTTGCCGTCCTGCGGCTTGCGCTTCTCCGCGATGTCGAGCTTGGCCATGATCTTGAAGCGCTGCACGATGGCGTTGCGGTGCGCGGAGGGGATCTCGAGGTACTTGCTGCAGTCGCCGTCCACGCGCAGGCGCACCTGGGTGGGCGCCGTCTTGCCGTAGGGCTCGACGTGGATGTCCGAGGCGCCGCGGTTGTAGGCGTCGATGATGATCTGGTTGGCCAGGCGCACGATGCCGCTGTCCGTCTCGTCCACCTCGGGCTCGGGGGACGGGTCGCCGTCGCCGGCCTCGTCCTCCTCGCCGCTGCCGAGCTGCATGATGATGCGGCCCAGGTCCTGGTCGTCGGCGCCCTGGGCGCTGAGGCCGTAGCTCTGGTTGATGTAGTCGAGGATGTCGGCCTTCATCCCCACCAGGAAGTCGTGGCGGGGCGCCAGGTTCATGGCCTTGATGGCGTCGAGGCGGGTGAGGTCGTAGGGGTCCTCCACGGCCACGAACAGCGTGCCGTCCCTCTTCTCCACGGGCGCGAACATGTTCTTCTTCAGGAACTCGGGCGCGACGCGCTCCTTGAGGTCCTCCGGCATGGTGCGGCCGGCGGGCTCCCAGAACGTGCAGTTGAAGAACTGCGCGAGGGCGCGCCCCATCTCCTCGCGCGGGACCTTGAAGTCCTCGATGAGCACCCTGGCCACGTCGAGCTGGTTCACGCGCGCGGTGCCGACCGCGGCCTCGATGTCCCTCTCCGAGACGAGCCCCTTGTCCACGAGCAGGCCGAACTTGGACGGCTTGTTGCTCCGCGCGGCGCGGTGCTGGTTGTAGAAGGCGATGCCGAAGATGCGCGCGAGCTCCTCGGTCGCCTCCACGTCCCTCTCGCTGAAGGCGCCGCCCCCCCGCTTGTTGATGAGCTGGAGCACGCCCAGGAGATACTTCTCGAAGAGGATGGGCGCGGCCAGCACCTGGTTGGTACGGAAGCCGGAGGCCTTGTCCCAGCGGGCGTCGAAGCGGAGGTTGGGGTGCAGGCGCGCCAGCTCGGAGGCGTCGTAGGCGTTCTTGACGTTGGCGGTCTTGCGCGAGAGCGCGGCGAAGCCGGCGATGGAGCCGAAGGTCTTGGCGACCCGGATCTCCTTCACCTCCTGGCCGGCCTTGAACAGCGAGAACAGCTCCTGGTTCCGCGTGTCCAGGGCGAAGATGGTGACGCGCTCGGCCTCCGCGAGGTCCAGGACCTTGTCCTTGATGTCCACGAGGATGTCCTGGATGGTGGCGGCCGAGTTCATCTGGTTGGCGATCTCGACGAGGCGCTTCCGGTACGACAGCTCGCGTTGCGCGGTGTCGGCGACGGCCCGGCTGCTCATCGAGTGCGCCTCCTGGCCAGGGGAGAGGACGAACGATGGCGGTGAGGATAAGCAGTCGCCGGAGGACGGTCAAATGGACGTCGCCGCGCGCGCGCCGCGCGCGGAGCGGCTTCGCGCCCGCCGCGCTCCTCACGCCCGCCCTGCTGCTCGTGGCCTGTGGCGGCGAGGGGCCGACCGCGCCCGCGTCGCCGCCGGGCTCCCTGCCCGCCGGCTCACCGCCCGTGGTCACCGTGGCGCCGGAAGGCTGGGCGCACGTGGCCGAGGGGTCGGCCGTCTCCTACCAGTCCAACCCGCCCGCCTCC
>DATKEG010000051.1:0-15220 GCA_035544515.1 Vicinamibacteria bacterium
GGTACGCCGCGCGCGCGCGGTCGCGCTCCGCCCGGAACGCGGCCAGCGTGCCCGCGCTCCAGACGAGCCCGGCCGTGGGCCGTCCCGCCGCCCGCGCGGTGAGGGCCGGCAGCACCGCGCCCCAGCGGCACAGGCGGCCCACGTCTTCGTACGCGCCGGGGCGGTCGGGCAGCTCGAGCAGCGAGGGCGCGCGCCCGCTCAGCACGGCGAAGAGCAGGCGGAAGGTGAACGGGTCCGAGTAGCGTCGGATGGCGCGCCGGAAGTGCCAGGCGACCTCGCGCCCCATCCCCCGCAGCGACATCAGGCGTCCGTCGCGGGTCCGCCACATCGGCTGGTCGAGGTCCGTGGTGAACGGGCTCTGGGGATAGTGGTAGTCCTTCGTCAGCCAGCCCTGCCGGGTGGTGTGTCTGCCGGGGACCACGCCCGCCATCGTGGGGATGGGCAGCCGGTCGAGAACGCGCAGGGAGTACGAGGGCCACGACATGACCTCGCGCACGATGCCGACCACGACCGAGGCCGCGGCGACCATGAGGCTCGGGTCGGGCGTGAAGTCGGCGGTGACCTCGAGACGGTTCCCGCGCGGGCGGACGCCGAGGCCGGTGGAGCGGCGGTTCGTGGCCAGGGGCGCCAGGGGCACGGGCAGGATGTAGGCGAGCAACAGGGCGAGCGCCTCCACGTTGCGGTCCTTCCCCTGCTCCGAGCGCGGCAGCTCGAACGACACGTTGTAGTGCGTGCTGTAGGCCTTGAGGCGCACGTGGTGGCCCGAGCGTTGCTCCCACCGGGTGAGCTCGTCGCGCACGAAGGCGATCTGCTCCCACAGGTTGCGCACCACGCGCGCGGTGCAGCCCGGCGCCAGCTCGATCACCGGCGTCACGACCTCGATCACGCCGCGGTCGAAATAGACGGCTCCTCCGGTCGGGATCTGGTACGAGCTTTTCTCGCGGCTGAGCAGCGGCCTATCGATGAACGCAGCCGGGCGGCCCCAGTACTGTCGCGGATCGATCTCGGCCCCGTCCAGCACGACGTTGAACTCCGCCTCCATGCCGGTAGCGGGCATCCGGAGCCGGACGCGCGAGGGAGCCCCGCCCCGCGTGCGGCGCGCGCCGGCCGGACGGGTCCGGCCGCGAACGGCAACTTTGTCCGAGAGTGGCATCTTTTACAGCGTGGCAGAGCGCCGCTCCGGCCCGTCGAGCCGTCAAAGCCTCGCGAAACACGCACATCGAGCGTGACGTGCCGCGACCGTGTCCGGAGCGGCGGGCCTGCGGCCAGGAGTAAAGCAGGAATCACGCCAGCGCGCCCCACGCCGGGAGGCTACTCTTTCGGCCGCGCGTCGAGCGTGAGCTGCGTGAGGTCGGTGGAGCGCGGCCAGTCTCGGCGGTCGCCGCGGCGTCGCTCCTCGAAGGCGAACCGCGGCACCTCCCGTGGCTGCTCGAAGGGGTCCTCGCCGATCTCGCGCGGGACCACGGTCAGATAGCCGAGGTCGACGTGGATGTGGTCGTCGGCCTGGCCCAGCTCGTGGCCGTACGGCATGATCCAGAGGTCGTCGCTGATCTCCTCGGCCACGCGGTTGTACGTCTCGATGGAGGCCCGCTCCCGCAGCACCGTCGACCCGATCCGGTAGAGGTCGGCGGCGGTGGCCCACAGGTGCGGGCTCGCTCCCACCGCGAGCTTGTGCGAGGGCGAGCGGTAGCCTCCGTTGACGGCGAGGTGGATGTGCGCGCCTACCGCGTCCCGGAGCCGCTCGAGGTAGAAGGCGAGCACGCGCACGGCGCAAGGGATGTAGCGCGGGTACTGCCGGAGGCGGGCCGCCTCCTTGAGGTCGACGAGCAGGAACTCGTTCAAGCCGAAGTGGGGCGTGAGGCGGACGTCCACTCCCGCCTGGTGCGAAGGGATCTCGTAGAAATAGCGCGGGAGGCGGTGCCGGCGGCCGTGCTTGTCCTCCACCAGCTCGGCCGGCTTGAGCAGGGCGCGCACGTCCGCGTCGAGATCGAACCCGTCGACGACCTTCAGCCCCGACTCAGCGTCCATCGGTCAGTCGGCGATGCCGGCCAGGCACCGGAAGATGTCCCTCGAGACCTCGGCCACGGCCGGTCCCCGGCCCGCGTCGGTGGGGAACTGGGTGAGGATCACGACCACGTAGGGATTGCGCCCGGCCAGGTAGACGATGCCGGCGTCGTGGTCCACGGTGGAGATGTTCCCGGTCTTGTGCGCCACCCGCGCCTCGCCCGGCAGGCCGGCCGGTATCCCGCGCTTGAAGCGCTGGTTGAGCAGGATCTCGAGCATGTCCGCGCACGCCTCGGGGGAGAAGGCGCGGCCCTCCGCGATGAGCCGCAACAGCTTCATCAGGCCGTTGGCGGTGACCTCGTTGTTGAGTCCCGCCTCGTGGGCCGCCTGGTCCTCCACGCCGCGGAGCACGGTCACGCCCTCGACGCCCAGCTCGCGCAGGGTGGCCTGGATGGTGTCGACGCCCACCACGTCCACCAGGAGGTTGGTCGCGAAATTGCTGGACGTCGTGATCATGTGATAGGCGAGTTGCTTCACGGTCATGGTGCGGCCGAGGTTCGCGTACACCTCGGGGTCGCCGTCGCGGCTGATCTCGAGCTTGAACGGCCGGCGGTCCACGATGCTCACGAACTTGTTCCGGACGTGCACGGGCTCGTCCACCGCCATCTCCCCGCGGGCCACCTGCCGGTACACCGCGAGCAGCACCGCCAGCTTCATGGTGGAGGCGGCGTGGAACCAGGCGTCGGCGTTGTACGACCACTGGATGGTCGTCTCCGCGTCGTAGAAGGCGATGCCGAGCCGCTCCAGGCCGTGCTGCTCCTTGATCCGCAGCACGTTCTTGTAGAGCGACCCCTCGGCCGCGGCCAGCTCCTGCGCCGCGGTCGCACCGCGTCCGGCGGTGACGGCTTCGGCCACGGCCGGCGCCGCCTTGGTCTCCGCCTTGGCCATACGCAGCGATCTTAGGTCAGATGTCCTCGAAGTGTGTGAGGCGTTTGAAAAGTCGGAACCGCTCGTCGATCTCGCGCCGCGTCAGGCGCAGGAGACGGTCCAGGCTGAACGCCTCGACGCAGAACGAGGCGAGCGTGCTGCCCATGATCACGGCGCGGCGCAGCGTCTGGTCGTCGGCGCGCCCGCGGGCCGGCGCCCCCGCCGCGCGCTCGGCCGCGAGGTACCCCATGAAGCCGCCGGCGAAGGTGTCCCCCGCGCCGGTGGGGTCGAACACCTCCTCGAGCGGGTAGGCGGGGGCGGCGAAGGAGCCCTCCTCCCCGAACATGAGCACGCCGTGCTCGCCCTTCTTCACCACCAGCACCACGGGGCCCAGGTCGCGGATGGTCCGCGCCGCGCGCACCATGTTCCACTCCCCCGACAGCTCACGCGCCTCCGCGTCGTTGATCAGCAGCACGTCCACCCGGCGCAGCGTCTCCTTGAGCTCCTCCGGCGTGCGGGAGATCCAGTAGTTCATGGTGTCGCACACCACCAGCTTCGCCGCGCGCGCCTGGTCGAGCACCTCGCGCTGCAGTACGGGATGGATGTTGCCGAGGAACACGTGCTCGGAGTCGCGGTAGCTCGCGGGGAGGCGCGGCTTGAAGTGCTCGAACACGTTGAGATGGGTGAAGACGGTCTCGCGCGCGTTGAGGTCGTAGTTGTACCTGCCGCTCCAATGGAACGTCTCTCCGGCCGCGCGCTCCAGGCCCTCGAGACCGATGCCGCGGCCTCGGAAGGCGGCCATCTCGCGCTCGCCGAAGTCCTCCCCCACCACGGCCACGAGGTTCACCGGCACGAAGAACGACGCGGCCACGGAGAAGAAGGAGGCGCTGCCGCCCAAAACCCGCTCCGCGCGCCCGAAGGGCGTCTCCACCGTGTCGTACGCCACGCTGCCGACCACGAGGATGGACATCAGGTTCTTGCCGGCATGTATTTGCCGACGATCGGCGCCAGGTCGCGCTTCACCTCCTCGGGTACGAGCTCCGGGGCGGTCACCAGCGCGTGTTTCAGGGCCTGGCCGCACTCGCAGCCGCCGCGCTCCGCGGGCAGGCGACGCAGCGCCGCGCGCAGGACGGCCTTGGCCGTGGCCGTGTTCTTCACCAGGTTGAAGATGATCTGGTCGGCGGTCACCGAGTCGTGCTCCGGGTGCCAGCAGTCGTAGTCGGTCACCATGGCCACGGTCGTGTAGCAGATCTCCGCCTCCCGGGCCAGCTTCGCCTCCTGCAGGTTCGTCATGCCGACGACGTCCATGCCCCAGGACCGGTACAGCTCCGACTCCGCGCGCGTCGAGAACTGCGGGCCCTCGATGCACACGTACGTCCCGCCGGCGTGGAAGACGGCCCCCGCCTCGCGGCACGCCTCCGCGGCCAGGCGCGAGAGGTCCGGACAGAAGGGATGGGCGAAGGCGACGTGGGCGACCAGGCCCCGGCCGAAGAACGTGGAACGCCGCTGGGAGGTGCGGTCCACGAACTGGTCGGGGACGACGATGTGCAGGGGCGCATATTCTTCCTTCAGCGATCCCACCGCCGAGACGGACAGGATGCGCTCCACCCCCAGCGCCTTGAGGGCGAAGACGTTGGCCGCGTAGTTGAGCTCGCTCGGCAGGAGGCGATGGCCGCGCGCGTGGCGCGGCAGGAACGCGACGGTCCGCCCTTCGAGCCGGCCCACGACCAGGCGGTCCGAGGGCGGGCCGAACGGGGTGTCGAGGGAGACCTCGCGGACGCCGGCGAAGCCCTCCATCTCGTAGAGCCCGCTGCCGCCGATGATCCCGACCTCCGCCCGCTCCGTCATCGGCTCGGCCTGCCGTTCATGCGCCTTCCTCCCCTGATCACGCCAGATCGTAGCCCAGGAACCGGCCCCGCTGCCGGGTTCGAGCGGGGCTATACTGCCCGCGACCGCCGCCGCGCGAACGTCCTGCTGCTCTCCCTGCCGGACTCGTCCGAGCACATGGCGCCGGTCGCCATCCGGATGCCCAACGCTCCGCGGCATGCGGCTGCGGAACCTGCTGGGACTGGAGAGCGACCGCGACGCGTTCGCGCGCTTCCGGGCCAGGAGGGCCGCCGAGCGCGTGCACCTCTGAGCCGTCGTCCGCGATCCGTCGTCCGGCCGGTCTAGCCGGGCCCGGCTTGCTTCAGCTCGAGCAGCACGCCGGCCGCGGCGCGCGGGTGCAGGAAGGCGACGCGCGAACCGCCCGCGCCCGGCCGCGGGCGCTCGTCGATCAGCTCCACGCCGGCCGCCTTCAGCTCGGCGAGCGCCTGCTCGAGGTCCTCGACGAGCAGGCACACGTGGTGAAGCCCCGACCTCTTCTCCAGGAAGCGCCCGATCGCGGAGACGGGGTCCGTGGGCGCGAGCAGCTCGAGCCGCGACTCGCCCACGGGAAGGAACGCCGCCCTCACCTTCTCGGTGGGGACGTCGTGGACGGACTCCACCTCGAAGCCCAGCGCGCGGTAGGCGCGGACCGCCTCCTCGAGGTCGGGCACGGCGATGCCCAGGTGATCGACCTTCAGCGCCTTCACCGCCGCACCTCCTCGCTCACAATCCCAGCCTCCCCAGCACCTCGTCCACGGCCGAGAACGGGTCCACCTCGCGCGCGGCCAGACGGTCCACCACCCGTTCGCGCTCCTCGCGTCCGAGCACCTTCTCCTCCACCCGCCGGCGCAGGCGGTCCTGCAACGTGTCCTCGAACTGCCGCCGCAGGTGCTCGCGCCGCTTGCGCGCGAGCAGGCCGGACCGCTCGGCGCGGGCGCGGAAGTCCTCGATCTCGGCCCGCAGCTCGGCCATCCCCTGGCCGGACGTGGCCACCGTCCGCACGATCGCGGGCCGCGCCGCCTCCTCCCCGGCCAGCGAGAGCATGGACTGGATCTGCGTCACCAGGCGGTCCGCGCCGTCGCGGTCGGCCTTGTTCACGGCGAAGACGTCCGCGATCTCCATGATCCCGGCCTTGAGGGCCTGGACCTCGTCCCCCATGCCCGGCACCAGGACGACCACGCTGACGTCGGCGGTGCCGACGATCTCCACCTCGTCCTGGCCGACGCCGACGGTTTCCACCAGGATCACGTCCTTGCCCGACGCGGCGAGCACGGTCAGCACGTGGCCGGTGGACGCGGCCAGGCCGCCCAGGTGCCCGCGCGTGGCCATGGATCGGATGAACACGCCGGGATCGACGGCGTGCGCCTGCATGCGGATGCGGTCGCCGAGGATGGCCCCGCCGCTGAAGGGCGACGTCGGGTCCACGGCCACGATCCCCACCGTGCGCCCCTCCTCGCGCAGGCGCGCCGTGAGACGGTCCACCAGCGTCGACTTGCCGGCGCCGGGCGGCCCCGTCACCCCCACCACCAGGGACCCGCCGGCGTGGGGGAAGAGGGCGCCCAGCAGCGCCGGCGCCTCGGGCCGGCCGTCCTCCACCACCGACATGGCGCGCGCGAGCGCCCGCTCGTCTCCCGCGCGGACGTCCCCCGCCAGGGCCAACGGATCCACCGCGGAGACGATCAGCGGACCATGCCGCGCAGGTCGAGCAGCTCGCGCGCGATGACCAGGCGCTGCACCTCGCTCGTGCCCTCGCCGATGGTGCCGAGCTTGGCGTCGCGCAGGTAGCGCTCGACGGGGTATTCCTTGATGTAGCCGTAGCCGCCATGGATCTGGATGGCGTCGAGCGCGGCGTGCACGGCCATCTCGCTCGCGAAGAGCTTCGCCATCGAGGACGGCACGGTGTGCTCCTGGCCGGCGTCGCGCAGGCGCGCGGCGTTCCAGGTCAAGAGGCGCGCCGCCTCGATCTGGGTGGCCATGTCGGCGATCTTGAACTGCACGGCCTGGAACTCCGCGATCGCATGGCCGAACTGCCGGCGGCCCCTGGCGTAGCGCGTGGAGGCCTCCAGGCTGGCCTGCGCGATGCCGACCGAGAACGCGGCGATGCCGATGCGGCCGCGGTCGAGGATGCGCAGGCTGTCGAGGAAGCCCTGGCCCTCCTGCCCCAGCAGGTTCCCCGCGGGGATGCGGCAGTCCTCGAAGACCAGCTCCGACGTGTCGGACGAGCGCACGCCGAGCTTGTCCTCCTTCTTTCCGGAGCGGAAGCCCCGCGTGCCCCGGTCCACCACGAAGGCCGAGATGCCCTTCTTCCCCTGGCTGCGGTCCGTCACCGCCATGACCACCGCGGTGTCCGCCACGCGTCCGTTGGTGATGAAGGTCTTCGATCCGTTGAGGACCCAGTCGCCCGCGTCGCGCACGGCGGTCGTGCGCGTGCCGCCGGCGTCGGACCCGGCGCTGTTCTCCGTGAGGCCCCAGCACCCGACCTTCTCGCCCCGCGCCAGCGGCGTGAGGTACTTCCTCTTCTGCTCCTCGCTGCCCGCGAGGAAGATGTGCCCCGAGCACAGGCTGTTGTGCGCGGCCACCGAGAGGGCCACCCCGGCGTCCACCCGCGAGAGCTCCTCCATCACCACGGCATAGTCGAGCGTGCTCAGCCCGGAGCCGCCGTATTCGGCCGGCCAGACCACACCCATGAGGCCCAGCTCGCCCAGCTTACGGAAGACCTCGCGGGGGAACTCCTGCTTCTCGTCCCACTCGCGCGAGTGCGGAGCCAGCTCCGACTCGGCGAACTCGCGGACCGTTCTCTTGAGGAGCTGCTGCTCGTCGCTGAGGCTGAAATCCAAGGCCTGACCCTCTCCGGAATGATATTCGGCTTTGACCGCTTGCGCCCGTGGTCCCTCCTCCGACGAGTCGATCTATGCTGGTGTGGTCGTGAAGAAGCTGGCCGCCGCCCTGCTGGCTCTCGTGCTCACCGGCGCCGCGTACGTCTGGTGGGGGATGCCCGCGCGCGCGGACGTCACCGCGCTCGCCAGGGACAACCCCGCGCGCACGGCCGTCATGCTCCAGCGCGAGGAGGAGGCTCGGCGGGCCGGACGCGCCGTCCGCACCACGCACTCCTGGGTCCCCATGGGACGGATCTCGCGGCACCTCGTCCACGCCGTCGTCGCGTCGGAGGACCAGAAGTTCTTCGGGCACGAAGGTGTCGACTGGGACGCGATCAAGGAGTCGGTGGAGGTCAACCGCGCGCAGCAGCGCCTCGCGCGCGGGGGCAGCACCATCACGCAGCAGCTGGCCAAGAACCTGTTCTTCTCCACGCACAAGAGCCTCGTGCGCAAGGGGCAGGAGCTGCTCGTGGCGCGGTGGCTGGAGGAAGACCTCGGCAAGAGGCGGATCCTCGAGCTGTACCTGAACGTGATCGAGTGGGGAGAGGGCGTCTACGGCTGCCAGGCCGCGGCCCGGCGCTACTACGGCAGGCCGTGCTCCGACCTCGGGCCGCACGAGGCTGCGGGGCTGGCCGCCATGATCCCGAACCCCCGCCGCATCAACCCGGCGGTCAACCCCGCGCGCCACGCCCGCGCGCAGAGGCGCGTGCTGTGGCTGATGGGGAACGCCGGCTACCTGGGCCGGCTCGACCTCGGTGCCGAGCCCCCTCCCGTCGAAGTCGAAGAAGAAGACGACGACGAAGGCGACGAGGAGGTGGAACCCTCACCCACCGTCGAGCCGACTCCTCCGCCCCTGGAGGTCCCCACGCCGGAGACGCCGCCCCCGACGGAACCCACACCCACGCCCCCCACCGGCGCGGCGGGTTAGGATTGCCGGCCCGGAGGGACTGACCCATGGCGGCTGACGCCGTGCTCGCCCCGGACGTCGAGACCGCCTCCGAGGGCTACGCCCGGCGGTTCGCGGGACCGGTCGGTGCGTGGTTCCTCGACGTCCAGGCTCGCCTCGCGCTCGAACTGCTGCGGCCCTGGCCCGGCGCCCGCGTGCTCGACGTCGGCGGGGGCCACGGGCAGCTCACGGGCGCGCTCGTCGGGGCCGGCCACGACGTGACCGTCTTCGGCAGCCCCGGCGCGTGCGGCGAGAGGCTGCGGCCGTGGCTCGAGTCCGCGCGCGTGAGCTACGAGGCCGGCGACCTGCTGCGCGCGCCGTGGCCGGACCGCGCGTTCGACGCCGTGGTCTCGTTCCGCCTGCTCCCGCACCTGCCCGACTGGCCGGCGCTCGTCAGGGAGCTGTGCCGGCTGGCGGCGCGGGCGGTGGTGATCGACTACCCCACCCGCCGCAGCGTCAACGCCGCCTCCGAGGCGCTGTTCGGTCTCAAGAAGGCCGTGGAGGGAGACACGCGGCCGTTCACTGTGTTCCGCGACCGGGACGTGCGCCGGGCGCTTCTGGCCAGCGGCTTCCAGGTGACGGCGCGCCGCCCCGAGTTCTTCTTCCCGATGGCGCTCCACCGCGCCCTGGGCGCCGCCGCCGCCACCCGCGCGCTGGAGGAGGCCGCCCGCCTCTCCCGCCTCACGCGCCTGCTCGGTTCACCGGTGGTGCTGCGCGCGGAGCGCCATGGCACCTGAGGCGTGGGCCGTCGCGCTGTTCCGGCGCTCGGTCCTCAAGCAGCGGAAGCTCGCCGAGATCGAGCGCCTGCTCGGGCCGACGGGCGGCCGCCGTTGCCTCGACCTCGGCTCGGACAACGGCGTCATCTCCCTGATGCTGCGCCGCGGCGGAGGCGACTGGGCCTCCGCGGATCTGACCGCCGAGGCCGTGGCGTCCATCCGCGAGCTGGTGGCAAGCGACGTGCACCTGGTCTCGGAGGACCATCTGCCGTTCCCGGATGGGGCGTTCGATTGCGTGGCCGTGGTGGACATGCTCGAGCACGTGCGAAACGAATGCGCGTTCGTGTCGGAGCTGGCGCGAATCATGCGCCCGGGCGCTCGGCTCGTGGTCAACACCCCCCACCTGCGCGACACGCCCCTGCGGCGGCTGCGTGAGCGCATCGGCCTGACCGACGAGAAGCACGGCCACGTCCGCCCGGGCTATACAGCCGAGGGGCTGCGGGCCCTGCTCGACGCCTCCGGGAGATTCTCCTGGAACGGCCATCGCACGTACTCGCGCGCGTTCTCCGAGACGATCGACCTGGCGATCAACTGGGGCATCGCCCGGCTGGGGAAGGAACACTCCGCCAAGGGCATGGTCGTGACGGGACGCGATGTGTTACGGCACCGTAACGCTTTCCGCGCGTTCGCGGTGGTCTACCCGGCGATCCGGGCCTTCTCCAGCCTCGACCAGCTCATCCCTTGGGCGCCCGGCTACATGTTGATCGCGTCGGCCAACAGGCTCGGCAGTTAGTGTATGTTAGCGGCCGGGAGGAGTTCGTGAGCGCGTTCGAGCAGAACCCGGCGCGAGCGCTGCGGGCCGTCCCGCCCGCCCTCAAGACCTTCGGCCGCTACGAAGCGCACGCCGAGATCGGCGACGGCGCCATGGGGCGCGTCTACCGGGGATTCGATCCCCTGGTCGGCCGCTTCGTCGCCATCAAGACGGTCAAGGCCGAGTACCTCACCCGCGAGACGCGCGCCGAGTACCTGCGGCGGTTCCGCCGCGAAGCCCAGGCCGCCGGACGGCTCGCCCATCCGAACATCGTCAGCATCTTCGACGTCGGCGAGGACTACTTCGTCATGGAGTACGTCGAGGGCATCACCCTCGCCGAGCTGCTCCGCTACCGCACCGCGCTCGACGTGGTGTCGGGGCTGCGCGTGCTCGCGCCCGTGGCCGAGGCGCTCGACTACGCCCACCGCGCCGGCGTCGTGCACCGCGACATCAAGCCCGCCAACATCATGGTCCAGCCCGACGGGCGGCCCAAGCTCATGGACTTCGGCGTGGCGCGGCTCGAGTCCTCGGCCATGACCTCCTCCGGCCAGTTCTTCGGATCGCCCTCCTACATGGCGCCCGAGCAGATCCTCGGCTCCGCGATCACGCACGAGGCCGACCTCTTCTCGTTCGCGGTGGTGGCCTACGAGGCGTTCACGGGCAAGCGGCCTTACCAGGGCGACAGCATCACCACCATCATCTACAAGGTCGTCAACGAGTCGCCCGCGCTGCCCCGCACGGTCGACAGCGCGCTGCCCGCCCACTTCGACGAGGTTTTCCGGCGCGCGCTCTCCAAGCAGCCATCGCAGCGCTACGCCACGGGCATGGAGTTCGTCCTCGCCCTCGCGGGGGAGGATCTCGAGGCGAGCCTGGCCGACCTCGTGCCGGAGCCCATCCCCGAGGCGAAGACGCCGACCCTGGCCCCGAACGAGGTGGAAACGCAGGCCATCGACCTCGCCCCCGCGCGCCGGCGGCGGCGAGCCCTGATGTGGGCCGTGCCCGCGGCGGCCGTCATCGCGCTCGTGGTCGAGATCGGCCTGCTGGTGGGATCGGCGCCCGTCCCGCCTCGCCGGGAGGAGCGTGCCGCGGCCGCACCGGCACCCGCGGCTCCGCCCGCCCGCGAGGCGGGCCTCATCGAGACGACGCCGGCGGGGGCCGCGGTATGGATCGACGAGCGTACGATCGGCCGCTCCCCCGTTTCCCTGGGCGACCTCGAGCCCGGCGAGCACCGCATCCGGCTGGAGCTGGCCGGGCACGCGCCGGCCGACTTCACCTTCCCCGTGGCCGAGGGCGCGCCGCCGCTCACGTTCAACCTCAAGATGTCTCCGCTGAGCGCGCCCCTGCGCGTCACCTCGTCGCCCTCTTCGGCCCTGGTCACCGTGGACGGCAGGCGACTGGGGGCGACCCCTCTCGACGCGCCGCCCCTCGTGCCCGGACGGCACCAGATCCGAATCGAGCGGGAGGGGTACAAGCCGTTCGTCCGCACCGTGATCGCCGAGGCGGGCAAGCTCGTACTCGTCCACGCCGCGCTCGAGGACCTGCTGACGTCGCCCTCCGCCGATCCGCACGCGATCGTGGCGGCGCTCGCCCCGCCCGCGCTCCCGGCGGCCACGCCGGTTCGGGTCTTCGAGGGCATGTTCGTCAACCTCTCGCAGGTGGACAGCGAGCCGAGGAAGGTCTCGGGAACCTATGCCCGCGTGCCCGCATCGGCGAAGCGGAGGAAGGGTACGGTCGAGGTGGAGATGGTGGTCACGCATCAGGGCCATCCCACGGACGTCACCGTGACGCGGTCGGCGGGTCCGGACCTCGACGAGGCGGTGCGCCAGGCGGTGCGGGGCTGGAGGTTCGAGCCCGCCCGCAAGAACGGCGTGAAGGTCAGCACGCGCTACGTGCACCGTTCCGAGTTCCGCTGACCGTCCCTCAGAGCAGATCGTCGATCGCCGCGCCGGGCGCCAGCTCCACGGGCGCCCCTCCCCGGCGGAACAGCCGCGCCGGGCGCGGTCCGCGCAGGGAGCCGCGCGCGCCCTGCACCTCGAGCCAGCCTCCCTCGCGCAGGCCGACGACCGCGGCCGCGTTCTCCTCGTGGAACTCGCGGATGCGGTCCTCGCTCGTCTCGCCCATGTGCGTGGTGGACGGGTCCGGATCGAGGTAGTGGGGATTGATCTGGAAGGGCACCAGCCCCAACGCCTCGAAGCTCACGGGCTGCACGATCGGCATGTCGTTCGTGGTCTTGAGCGTGGGCGTGGCCACGTTCGTGCCCGCGCTCGCGCCCAGGTAGGGCACGCCCGCGAGCGCGCGCCGGCGCACCACGCCGAGCAGTCCCGACCGCTGCAGCCGGTCGAGCAGCCGGAAGGTGTTGCCGCCGCCGATGAAGACGGCCTCGGCCTCCTCGAGGGCGTCCTTCCCGCTCTCGTCGGCCGTGACGCCCCTGACCTCCACGTCCTCCTCCGCGAAGCGCGCGCGGGCGCGCGCCACGTAGCCTTCCTGGTCGCGCAGCGCGAAGGGCACGAAGGCGAGCCGGCGCGCGGCGCCCAGGAGGGCGCGGATGGCGGGCATGGCGTGGTCGAGGTAGCGCTCGCCGTGGTTGGTCGAGTTGCTCAGGAGCAGCAACCGTCTCATCGCGCCTCCACCGCCCGCAGGGCGGCCTCGAGCCGGTCCTCCTCGGTCCGGATGCGGCTCGCGTCCCAGCCCAGCTCGGCGGCCATCACCGCCGCGACCTCCGCCACGGCGGACGGCGACGGCCGGCCGGCGGTGCCCAGGTCCAGCCGCCTGAGCACGGCGTCCTCGAGGTGGAGGGCCGCCTCCTCCCGGACCGCGCGCCGCGCCTGCTCGGCCAGTGTGCCGTGGACCGGCAGCGCCCCCGGCAAGGCCGTGAGGGCGGTCCGGCACGGCGCGGCCGCGCGCCCGGCGCATAGCACCGCGGCGTCCACCGCGCGCTCCGCCGTCGCGCGCGCGGTCGTGTACTTGACGCTGAGGATGGACAGGAGGCCGGCCAGCCCGTCCTCCTTCTGGTGGTCCACCACCCGGCTGCGGGTCCACAGCCCCGCCGCGCCGTTCCGCCCCGGCACCTTCCCGCGATGCACGAGCGTCACCTCGGCCCCGCGCAGTCCGGCCCAGGGGAAGGCACGCCGCGCTTCGTCCAGGAACTCGGCGGCCACCGGCCGCGTCTCGCCCTCGGCGTAGGCCGTGCCCACGATCGAACGTCCGCGCCAGGGCACGAGGAAGAGGAACCGCCCGCCGCTGCGCGCGCCCACGGCGTGCGTGGCCGCCGCGCCGCGATCGAGCACGAGGTTCGCGGCCTGGAGCAGCGGGACGGGCGGACGGGCGAGCCCGGCGCGGGCGAGGACCGCATCGAGGCCGGGCCCCGCCGCGTTCACGACCACGCGCCCGCGCAGCGCGAGCGTGCCTCCGCCGAGCACGTCGCGCGCGGTCGCTCCCGTCACCCGGTCCCCCTTGCGCTCGAGATGCGTGGCTTCGACGTAGTTCGCCACCGCGGCGCCGGCCTCGGCCGCGGCCAGCAGGAAGGCCAGGAGGAGGCGTTCCGTGCTCGACACCTGCGCGTCCGTCCACTCCGCGCCGCCGGTGAGGCCCGCCGCGTCGAGGAGCGGCAGCCGCTCGAGCACCTGCCGTGGCGAGAGCAGCCGGCCGCCGGGCACGCTGCGTCCCTCGGGCGCTCCCCGGTTGCGTCCGGCGGTGAGGAGGTCGCTCACCCGCAACGCCGCGGCCAGGGCCAGGCGCGACGGCGGCTTCCCGGCGTACGTGGGCACCAGGAAGGGCAACGGCCGGACCAGGCCCGGGGCCACGCGCAGGAACGCCGCGCGCTCGCGCGCGGACTCGCGCAGGCCGGCGACGTCCGCGCGCTGCAGGTGGCGCAGCCCTCCGTGCACGGTCTTCAGGCTGTTCCAGGAGGTGCCCGCCCCGAAGTCCCGCGCTTCCAGGAGCGCCACCGTGAGCCCGCGCTGGGCCGCGTCCCAGGCGGCGGCGGCGCCGTGGATCCCGCCGCCGATGACGACCACGTCGTGCTCGCGGGCCGTGAGCCCGCCCAGGTCGCGCTTCACGTCAGCCGAGCAGCTCGCCGGCCGCGGCCGCGGCGCGCGCGCACTCTTCCCCTCCCACGTCGCGGTGCGTCACGAAGCGCAGGGTGGAGGCGTCCATGGCCGCGGCCAGCACGCCGCGGGCGGCCAGCCGGGCCACCACGTCGGCCGCGCGCGGGGTGGACAGCGTCGCGACCACGATGTTCGTGGGCGCGGGCGCCACGCGCAGGCCGGGGCATCCGCCGAGGGCGCGCGCGATCAACGCGGCGTGCGCGTGGTCCTCGGCCAGGCGCGGCACCATGGTCTCGAGCGCGACCAGGCCGGCGGCGGCCAGCACACCCACCTGGCGCATGCCGCCGCCGAGCTGCTTGCGCACGCGGCGCGCCTCCTCGATCCGCTCCCGCGAGGCGAGCAGCAGCGAGCCGGCGGGCGCGCAGAGCCCCTTGGAAAGGGTCACCATGACCGTGTCGAAACCGGCGGCGAGCGCGCGCGGCTCGACCCCCAGGGCCACCGCGGCGTTCCACAGGCGGGCGCCGTCGAGGTGCACGGCGAGCCCGGCCTCCCGGCAGGCGGCCAGCGCCTCGCGGCCCTGGTTCGGCGTGTACAGGGTGCCGCCGGCCAGGTTGTGCGTGTTCTCCAGGACCGCGAGCGTGAGGTCCGACCGGTAGTAGGCGCGCGGCTTGACCGCGGCGCGTATGGCGCCCGGAACGAGCCGCCCTTCTTCGCCCGGCACCACGCGCGGCATCACGCCCGAGAGCGCGGCCATCCCCGCCAGCTCGTATTGCACCACGTGGCTGCGTTCCTCGCACAGGACCTCCTGGCCGGGCCGGGTGAGGATGCGGATGGCGATCTCGTTCCCCATGACGCCCGACGGCACCCAGAGGGCGGCCTCGTGGCCGAGCCGCTCGGCCGCCGTCTCCTGCAGCCGGTTGACGGTGGGGTCCTCGCCGTAGACGTCGTCGCCGACTTCGGCCGCGGCCATGGCGCGCCTCATCTCGGGCGTCGGACGCGTGACCGTGTCGGAGCGCAGGTCGATCATG
>DATKEG010000052.1:0-53992 GCA_035544515.1 Vicinamibacteria bacterium
CGAGCCGGATGAAGTCCGAGGTCCTCGCCAACCTGTCCCACGAGCTGAGGACGCCGCTCTCGGCCATCGTGGGCTGGGCGCACCTGCTGCGCACCGGCAACCTCGAGCCCGCGGACCGGGCCCGGGCCGTGGAGACGATCGATCGCAGCGCGAAGTTGCAGGCCCAGCTCATCTCCGACATCCTCGACGTGTCCAGCATCGTGACGGGCAAGCTGCGCCTGAACGCCGAGCCCCTGGCCCTGCGGCCGGTGGTGGAGGCGGCCGTGGAGACCGTGCGGCCCGCCGCCGAGGCCAAGGGCGTGAGCATCGAGACGGACCTCTCCGGCGCCGCGCCGCGCATCATGGGCGACGCCAACCGGCTGCAGCAGGTCGTCTGGAACCTGCTGTCGAACGCGGTGAAGTTCACGCCCGCCGGCCGCGCGGTGCGCCTGCGGCTGTGGGAGGCCGACGGGCAGGCCGCGATCGAGGTCCGCGACGAGGGCCGCGGCATCCGTCCCGAGTTCCTGCCCCACGTGTTCGAGCGCTTCCGGCAGGCGGAGGACGCCGCCGGCGAGCGCAGCCAGGGGGGCCTCGGCCTGGGGCTGGCCATCGTGCGGCACCTCGTGGAACTGCACGCCGGCGGCGTGCAGGCCGATAGCGCCGGCGAGGGACAGGGCGCGACCTTCACGGTGTACCTGCCCGTGCTCGCGGCGGGGGGCTTGGAGGAGCAGCGCAGCCCGACCTCGCCCGAGCCGGGCGTCCACGAGCCCTCGCTCCGCGGCGTTCGCGTGCTGGTCGTGGACGACGACGAGGACGTGCGCGGGATGATGGAGACGGTGCTGAGCGAGCGCGGAGCGCGGGTGACCGCGGCCGCCTCGGCCGGCGAGGCGCTCGACTTCGTCGCACGCGAGGTACCGGACGTCCTGCTGAGCGACCTGGCGATGCCCGAGATGGACGGCTACGAGCTGCTGCGCGAGCTGCGGTCGCGTCCCGAGACCCCGCGCATCCCGGCGGCGGCGCTCACGGCCTACGCGCGCGCCGAGGACCGGCGCCAGGCGCTGCTCGCCGGGTTCCAGATGCACGTGGCGAAGCCCATCGAGCCGGACGAGCTGGTGGCGGTGGTGGCGAGCCTGGCCGGCAAGACGGGCTCCGGGCCGACCTGGCGAGACCCTAGCCGCCCGCGCGCTTCGAGCGCAGGCCGCGCCGCGCGAGCGCCGCCTCCACCTTGTCGCGGTGATCGCCTTGAAGCTCGATCGTGTCGCCTCGCGTCGTGCCGCCCGCGCCGCAGGCGCCGCGCAGCTCGCGGCCGAGCGCCTCGACGTCGGCGGCGGCGCCGGGGATACCGCTCACCGCCGTGACCAACCGGCCGGAGGCCCGCCGGTCGAGCCGGATGCGGATGCCCCTGCCGGCCGCCGGCGCGGCCGGGATCTGGTCTTTCCTCGCGGGCGCGACGGGCCCGCCGGTCGAGTAGACGAGCCGTGAGTCGCGCTCGCGCGCCATGGCCGTGTTGTAGCACGGGCTTGCGCGGCAAGGAATTCTGGGGCCGCGGGCCTTCGTGCTAAACTGCCGCGTTCGAGCGGGGCCCAGCGGCTCTGCGGGAGCGCGCCAATGGCCAACAAGGGGCGAGCGACGTTCGCCAAGAGACAGAAGGAGATCGCCCGCCAGGAGAGGGCGCGGGAGAAGGCGGCCAAGCGGGTCGAACGCAAGGAAACCAGGGTGAAGCCCGATCGCGCCGCCGCCGAAGTCGACCCCGACATCGCCGGGATCGTCCCCGGTCCCCAGCCGTTGCCCTACGATCTCATCGACGAGGAAGAGCGCAAATAGGCGGGCGGGCCGCGCCGCGGCCCAGGCGCTCCGGAGGGCGGCCCTGCCCGTTTCAGCGCGTCAGGACCTCCACTCCCCGCGCGCCCAGGTAAACCGTGTGCTCGGCCTGGGCGACCGGCCGGCCGGTCGTCTCGACCAGCGGGGGGTACGACATGAGGACCCCGCTCCGGGACAACGCGCGCAGCGTCGACTCGACCGCTTCGCGGGGCAGCCCCGCGAGCTGGCGCCGCGCGAAGGGAAGGCCGCGCAGCGCGCGGATGGTCGCGACGACGTCCCGGTCCCCGGTGCGTCCGGCGTCCCGGCCGGGATCGAGGCGGAAGACCTCGGCCGCGCCGCGCTCGGACACCAGGCCACGGCCGGTGGTGGCGAACGGCTCGATGGCCACCACCGCGCCCGCGGGGAGCCTGTCCGAGGCGGAGTCGGCGACGTTGGGGATCGGCGGCGGACAATGGACCGTCCACCGTCCGACGCCGTGCCCACAGAGGTTCTTCACGGGCTGGAGGCCGAACGAGCGGATCGTCTGTTCGATGCGGCTCGACAGCGTGCGCACGGCGGTGTCGGGCCGGAGGAGCGCTATGGCCGCGTCCAGCGCGGCCCGCGCCGCATCGATCAGGGGGCGGTTCTCTGGACGGTCGCCCACGTTGACGGTGAGCGCCGTGTCCACGACCCAGCCGTCCACGTGCACGCCGATGTCGAGCTTGGCGACGTCGCCGTCCTCGTAGACGCTGTCGTCCTGGGGTCCCGGGCAATAATGCGCGGCCACCTGGTTGCGCGAGGTCTGCGCGGGAAAGGCCGCCTCTCCTCCGCGCTTGCGGATCTCCTCCTCGACCGCCTCGCACACCTCGCGCAGCGACGCCCCGGGCCGGATCATCCCGGCGCCGCTGTCCCGCACCGCCGAGGCGATGCGCCCGGCCGCGCGGAGGCACTCGAGCGCAGGGGGCGGGAGCGCGGGTCTTCTCTCGCTCACGGACTGCCTGGGGCGGCGATGCGAACCATGAGGCGTGACCGTCCAAAAGTTGAAACGCCCGGAACCTTTCGGTCCCGGGCGCCTGGATCGTTGGATCCGTGGGTCGAGGCGTTAGATCTTGACGACGTTCGCGGCGCGGGGTCCCTTCGGGCTGTCGACCACCTCGAAGCGCACTCGGTCGCCCTCGTTGAGCGTCCGGAACCCCTCGGCGCGGATCTCGGAGTGATGCACGAAGACGTCCGGGCCACCCTCACGCGAGAGGAACCCGAAACCCTTCGCCTCGTTAAACCACTTCACCGTACCTTCGATCATGAACGTGCAGGCCTCCTTAGCCTTTGCCTAGCGAGGCCACGTCACCTGCGCGCCCACGACCAGGAGCCCATCACGACGATGTGCCCCCTCACAGAACGCCAGTGCACCGGCCACTAGAGCGAGGGGACACTAACAAGCCCCCATGTCTGTTGTCAAGCATAACGCGCTCCGGTCGCTTTGATGGCGCCGGCCGGTGCGAGCTCGCGTCGACGAGGACTGGCGCCACCAATGGTACCCTCCCCAGGGAGGTCCCCTCTGCGCGCTTTCCTTCTGCTGTCCGCCCTCGCCCTCCTGGCCGCGCGCGGCCGCGCCGCCGAGCCGCGCGGCCGCGACCTGGGCATCCCCTTCGAGTTCGGCGCGCCCGGGGCGGCCAACGCCATCACGGACGTCCCCGGCGTGGAGGTGGGGCACGTCACGCTCGTGCAGGGCGATTCCGTGCGCACCGGCGTCACGGCCGTGCTGCCGCGCGGTCGCGGCGAGGCCGGCCGGGAACCGTGCTTCGCCGGCTACTACTCCCTCAACGGCAACGGCGAGATGACGGGGATCGCCTGGGTCGAGGAGGCGGGCGTGCTCGAGGGACCGGTGCTGATCACCAACACCAACGCCGTGGGCGTCGTGCGCGACGCGGTCATCCAATACGCCCACCAGCGGTGGGGCTCGGATGGGGAGTGGTCCGACGCCATCTGGTCGCTCCCCGTGGTCGCGGAGACCTGGGACGGCAGTCTCAACGACATCTACGGCGGCCACGTGAAGGCCGAACACGCGCGGCAGGCCATCGAGGCGGCGCGGCCGGGACCGGTGGCGGAGGGCGCGGTGGGCGGCGGCACCGGCATGGTCTGCTACGAGTTCAAGGGCGGCATCGGCACCGCCTCGCGCGTCCTGCCCGCCGCGGGCGGCGGCTTCACGGTGGGCGTGCTCGTGCAGGCCAATTTCGGCCTCCGCCACCAGCTCCGGATCGCGGGCCTCCCCGTGGGCGCCGAGATCCGAGACGGGGCGCGGCGCGCCGCCGACGGCGGCTCCATCATCATCCTGGTTGCCACCGACGCCCCGTTGCTCCCGCATCAGCTCAAGCGGCTGGCGCGCCGGGCCGCCCTCGGACTGGCGCGCACGGGCAGCGTCGCGGGCAACGGCTCGGGCGACCTCTTCCTGGCCTTCTCCACCGCGAACCGGCGGGCCGGCGCGGCCGAGGGCACCGTGCCCCTCGAGATGCTGCCCAACGCGCGCATGGGCGGCCTGTTCGAGGCGACGGTCGGCGCCACCGAGGAAGCCGTGATCAACGCTCTCGTGGCCGGCCGCACCATGACCGGGTACCGGGGCTACACCGTGTCGGGCCTTCCGCACGACCGGGTGGTCGAGCTGCTGCGCCGGCACGGGCGGCTGCAGCCCGCGACCGGCCCCTGATCCCCGCGACCATGCGTCGAGCCACGCGGCTCGTGGCGCTCGCGCTCGCGGTCGCCGTCGCGCCGGGGTGCCGATGGATGCGCGAAGGCCGTTGGCAGGTCCACCATGACGAGGGTCAGCGGGCGCTCGAGAAGGGCCGCTACGCGGACGCGGAGGAGCGGTGGAAGGCGGCCCTCGCGTTGGCGGAGGGATTCGGACCGCAGGACCCGCGCCTCGGCACCACGCTGAGCGACCTCGGCCGGCTCTACGCGCTGCAGGGGCGTTACCGGGAGGCCGAGCCGCTCTACCAGCGCGCGGCGGAGGTGTGGGAGCGCGCCTGGGGAGCGGAGCACCCCGCGCTGGGCAGGGTCCTCGAGAACCTGGCCGCCCTCCATCACACCGAGGGCCGCTACGGCGAGGCGGCGCTGCTCTACGAGCGCGCGCTGGCCGTCAAGCGCAAGGCGCTCGGCGAGTCGCATCCGGACGTGGCCGCGACGCTGCACCGCCTCGGGGCGCTCAACCGCGTGGCCGGTCGGTATGGCCAGGCGGAGGCGCTCTACCTGCAGGCGCTGGCCGTGCGCGAGAAGGGTCTCGGGCCGAAGCATCCTTCGGTCGCGACGAGCCTGAACGACCTGGGCTCGCTCCTGCGCGCGCAGGGCCGCTTCGACGAGGCGCGACCGCTGGTGGAGCGCGCCGTGGAGATCTGGGAAGGCTCGCCGGCCAGAAGCCTGGACCTCGCGCGCGGGCTCGACAACCTCGGCGACCTCTGGCGGGCGGAGGACGCCCTGGCGGAGGCGGAGCCGCTCTACCGCCGGGCGCTCGACATCCGGGAGAAGGCGCTCGGTCCCGCCCATCCCGACGTGGCGGCGAGCCTCAATCGCCTGGCGTTGCTGTACCGTTCGCAGGGCGACTACGCGCGCGCGGAGCCGCTGTACGACCGGGCCGTGGCCATCTGGGAGACGGCGTTCGGCCCGCGCCATCCGGACCTGGCGAGTGGGCTCAACAACCTGGCACTCCTCTACTACGCGCAGGGCCGCTACGCCGAGGCCGAGCCGCTCTACCGGCGCGCCATCGGGATCCAGGAGGAGGTCCTGGGGGGCGAGCACCCCGACCTGGCGAAGACGCTCGACAACTACGGGTCGCTCCTGCGCAAGCTCGGCCGCTCGGCCCAGGCGCGCGCCCTGGAGCGGCGCGCCACCGAAATCCGCACGAAGCACGCCTGGCAACAGCCGTAGGGTCGTATTCCGGAATGCGGCCCCTCCGGCTCCGCGCGGGATTCACTCCGGCGCGCGCCGCGCAGGGAAACGCTCCGCCTCCGGGGCCGGACGCTGGGGTAGCGCCGGGGAGCGCGGCCCCTCCGGCTCCGCGCGCGTCTTCGTCGCCGCGCCGGGGTTACCGTCCCACCAGCCTGTCCGGGGCCTCGCCGTCCAGGAACTGGAGGTTGAGCCGGGGGATGCCGTCCGGGCCGATGTAGAGGTTCCGCACCTCGGCGCGCGTGCGGAATCCGCCGTCGATCTCCTCGAGCATCAGCAGCTCGCCCTTGCCGACCGCCATGGACGTGAGCGCGCGGGCGCCGCCGCGGCTCACGTTCTCGGCGATCGTGCGCTCCTCCTGCGGTCCGGTGCCCTGGGGGCTGAGCCGCGTCAGCTTGATGTTGACGAAGATGTCGATGCGCTGCCAGCGTCGGCGCTCGCGCGCGCTCGTGGACGGTGGCGGGTCGCTGGGGAGGAAGTACAGCCCGCCCGGACTCTTCTCGAAGCCGCGCGGCGGAGCCTTGCCCAGGAACATCACGCCCACGCGGTAGCCGGTGGGAGTGGACTCGACGTGGCGGACGAGGGCGTAGGTCCTGTAGGAGGGTTCGCTGAGGTCGTAGCGGCGGAAGCGCTGGGGCAGGGGCAGGGACACCAGGAAGACGTTTCCCTTCGCGACCAGGTGGCGCACCGGGAACGCGGCGCCGCTGGCCGAGACGTTCTCGACCGTGCTCATCTCCTCCCAGACGGAACCGTCCGCCTTGAAACCCTGCACCTTCACGGGAAGGGGCAGGCTCATGCGCGCGTCCTGGCGCCGGTTCTTGCCGGCGGCCTGCGGATCCTGCGACAGATGTCGCTCCCTGGGGGATCTCAGCTCACCCCGAAGGTGCCAAAGGCCGGCGCGCGACGGCGGCCGGCCTGTGACGTCACGGGTCTCCGAGCAAGGGCGGGGAGGGCGGCCCTACTTCCGTTTGGCGTACCAGTCCGCGTCGATTTGCGTGTACTGTGCCCACTTCTCCGGCAGCTCCTCCTGCGGAAAGATGGCCTGGACGGGACACACGGGGACGCAAGCGCCGCAGTCGATGCACGTCTCGGGATCGATGTAGAGCTTGTTCTCGCCGGCGAACTCAGGCTCGTCCTTCTTCGGGTGGATGCAGTCCACCGGGCAGACTTCCACGCAGGCCGTATCCTTCGTGTCGACGCACGGCTCCGCAATGATGTACGTCATGAGCGGATCCTCCTTAGGCGCTTGGCCCCGGGGTCCTTCCGGGCGCGAGGCATCCTACCGCAAAAGCGCGCGGCGCGTGTAGTAGCCTCTCCACCGTGCGGGCGGTGGTGCAGCGCGTCGCGGAGGCCTCGGTGCGCGTGGAAGGCGCGGCCGTGGCCGGCATCGGCCGCGGGCTGCTCGTCCTGCTCGGGGTGGGACGGGGCGACACGGAGAAGGACGCCGAGGCGCTCGCGGACCGGGTGGCGAACCTCCGCGTCTTCGCCGACGAGCAGGGGCACATGAACCGCTCCGTCCTGGAAGCGGGGGGCCAGGCGCTGGTCGTGTCGCAGTTCACGCTCTACGGAGACGCGCGCAAGGGCCGCCGGCCCTCGTTCATCGACGCGGCCCCCCCGGAGGAGGCGAACCGGCTGTACGAGGTGTTCTCCTCCCGGCTGCGCGCGGCGGGGCTGCGCGTCGAGCAGGGTGTGTTCCGCGCGGCGATGGACGTGGCCCTCGTGAACCACGGCCCCGTGACCATCCTGCTCGACAGCGCGAAGGCGTTCTAGGAGGCGAGCGCCCGCCGCGGGCCGCCGACCTTCCTCGTCACCAGCCGGCGGACCACGTGTCATGCCCGCTCTGCTAGAGTCCGCGCATGGCCAGGCAGAACGTGTCGAGCGGAACGCCCTGGGAGCCCCTGGTCGGCTACTCGCGAGCGGTGCGCGTGGGCCGTACCGTCCACGTCTCCGGGACCACGGCCACGGACGAGCAGGGACGGATCGTGGGCCGCGGTGACGCGCACGCGCAGGCCGTGCAGACCCTGCGCAACATCGAGAGGGCGCTCGTTCGCGCGGGAGCGCGCCTGCAGGACGTGGTGCGCACGCGCATGTACGTCGTCCGCATCTCGGACTGGGAGGCGGTCGGCCGCGTGCACGGCGAGTTCTTCCGCGACATCCGGCCGGCCACCAGCCTGGTGGCGGTGAGCGCGCTGGTGGATGTGGACATGCTGATCGAGATCGAGGCGGAGGCGGTGGTGGGCGAGGAGTGACGGCGGCGGGGGCGGCGCGCCGCGCCGCCTGGCTCCTGGCCGGCCTGGTGCTCTTCGTCCTCGCGCTGGAGCTCCTGAAGAAGGGCGCGGCCGCCGTGGGGCCGGTGCTGCGCGGCCTGGAGATCACCGGCCTGCCGGGCGCGCTCGGGTTCGGCTGGGTGATGGCCTGCGTCGTCCTGTCCGGATCGCCCGTGGCCGCGATCGCGCTGGCCCTCCTCGCCGCGCGCGAGCTGAGCACCGAGGAGGCGTTCGGTATGATCGGGGGCTCGCGGCTGGGCGCCTCGTTCGTGGTCCTGGTGGTGGGGATCCTCGACGACCTGCGCCACCGCCGCACGGAGAAGCGCAGCGCCTACATCGGCGTGGCCGCGCTCCTCACCACCGCCGTGGTCTACGTCCCGGCGCTCTTCGTCGGGCTGGCCGCCCTGCGCGCCGGGGCCTTCGCCGGGCTGCGCCTGGAGGGGCGGGAGCTGGGCTCGATCCTGGCCGGCGTGTACGGCCCGCTGGTCTCGCCGCTCGTACGGCACCTGCCCGCGGCCGCGCTGTTCCTGGCCGGCATCGCCTGCCTGCTCGTGGGCTTCCGCTTGATCGACCGGGCGCTGCCCGACCTGCAGGGCCGCGAGAGCCCGATGAGCCAGGCCGGCCGCGTGGCCTATCGGCCCTGGTTCATGTTCGTGGTCGGTCTGGGGGTCACCGCCCTCACCCTCTCCGTGTCGGTGTCCCTCTCGCTGCTCGTCCCCCTCGCCGCGCGCGGCTACGTGCGGCGCGAGAACGTGGTGCCGTACATCCTGGGCGCCAACATCACCACGTTCATCGACACGCTCTTCGCGGGCGCGCTCGTGGGACACCCCGACGGCGTGCGCATCGTGGCCGTGCTCATGGCCACGGTGACCGCCCTCTCGCTGCCGCTCGTCTTCCTCTTCCCCTACTCCTTCGAGCGGCTGGTGGACCACGCCGCGCGCGCGGCCACGGGCAGCGGGCGCGCGGTGCTCGTCTTCGTGGCCGGCCTCTTCCTGGTCCCGCTCCTGCTGATGGCGCTCTCATGACGACGGGCCCCTTCGACTGCCTCGTCTACGTCGACGCCTCGCTCCGCGGCGACTGGGCGTTGTCCCTGGCCGCCCTCCTGCCCGCGCGGGAGGAGCGGACCTTCCACCTGCTCGCCACCGAGCGGGACGCCGCCGCGCGGCCCGACCTGCTCGAGAGCGCCGCGCTCCGTCTGGCCGGCGCGCGCGCGGTGCGGCGCGTGGTGCGGCCCGGTCCGCCGCGGCGGGCGGTGGTGGCCGAGGCCGAGGAGGGCTCGTACGGCCTGGTCATCGTCCCCCCGGCCGGCCGGAACGCCCTGCAGAGGATGCTCAAGGGCTCGCGGGTGGCCTCGGTCGTGCGCGGCGTGCACGCGCCCGTGCTCGTGGCGCGGCGGCCGCCGTCGCGGCTCGACCGCGTCCTGGCCGCGGTGTCCGGCGGGGACGCGAGCGAAGCCGTGGTGGCCGCCGCCGCCGAGCTGGCTTCCGGCTTGGAAGGGCACGTGGATTACCTGCACGTCGCCTCGGAGGTGGCCCTGCCCTTCGCGCCCCACGACGGGCGACCCCACGCGCCGGACGAGGACGTGGCCGGCGCGCCCCCGGACGCCCTGCATTCGGCGCAGGCCGCGCTCGCGCGGGCGGGACACACGGGGGCGCTCGTGGTGCGCGAGGGCCTGGTGGTGGACGAGGTGCTCGATGCGTTCGAAGCCGGCGCGTACGACCTGCTGGTGGTGGGCGCGTCGTCCCAGGTCGAGCACCCGCGGCTGGGCGGCGAGAACGTGACGCAGCGCATCGTGCTGGGCTGTCCCGGCTCGGTCCTGGTCGTCCACGCGTCGCGCCGGCTCGCCGGCCCGGCGGCGTGACGCGCCCGTTGACCGCGCGCGGCGCGCCGACCTACACTCGGGCTTCACCCACGAGCGGGTCAAGGAGGCGGGCATGACGACGCGGCGGGGATTCCTGCGGGCGATGGCGGGCGGGACCGGTCTGGTGGCGCTGGGCGCGCGGGCACGCGGGGCCACCCGACCCATACCCTACGGGCTGCAGCTCTACAGCCTGCGGCACCAGCTCGAGAAGGACGTACCCGGCACGTTGGCCAAGGTGAAGGCCATGGGCTTCGACGACGTCGAGACCGCCGGAACCTACGGCATGTCCGTCGCGGACTTCGCCGCCGCCCTGCGGAAGGCCGGACTCCAGGCGCGGAGCGGCCATTTCCCCTTCGAGCGCTTCCGCGACGACGCCGCCGGCGTGGTGCGCGACGCGAAGACGCTCGGCGCCGGCTTCGTGGCCTGCGCCTGGATCCCGCACGAGGGCGCCTTCTCGCGCGAGCACGTCCAGAAGGCCGCGGACGTGTTCAACGCCGCGGCCCCGGTAGCGAAGGCGGAGGGCCTGCGCTTCGCGTATCACCTGCACGGCTACGAGTTCCGTCCCTCGCCGGAAGGCACGCTCTTCGACACCCTGGTCGCCCAGACCGCCAAGGAGGGCGTGAACTTCGAGGTGGACGTCCTGTGGGCGAAGGCGGGAGGAGCCGACCCGGCCCGGCTGATCGAGAAGCTCGCGGGCCGGGTGCCGCTCACCCACCTCAAGGACATGAAGAAGGGCACGGCCTATACGCCGCCGGTGGCGTCGCTCCCGGACGACACGAACGTCGTCCTCGGTACGGGCACCCTCGACTTCCCGGCCATCCTGAAGGCATCGGAGAAGGCGGGGGTCGAGATCCACATCCTCGAAGACGAGCACCCGGACTCGCTCGCCCAGCTTCCGCACAGCCTGGCCTATCTGCGCAAGCTCGCGGGCTGACCGGCCACCGCGCCGGCGTTCATGGTCACGCGGCTGTTCCTGGTGCGGCACGGCGCGACGTCCCACAGCGCCGAAGACCGCTTCGCGGGCTCCAGCGAAGTGGACCTCTCGGAGGAGGGACGGTCGCAGGCCGAGCGCCTGGCCCGACGACTGGCCGACGACCGCGTGCGCGCCGTCTATGCGAGCCCGCTCCGGCGCACGCTCGACACCGCCTCCATCCTGGCCGGGCCGCACGCGCTGGAGCCGATCGGGCGCGACGGCCTGCGCGAGATCGGCCATGGGCGGTGGGAGGGACTGCGCCGCGCGGAGGTCGAGCAGCGCTTCCCCACGGAGTACGCGGCCTGGGAGGAGGACCCCTTCACCTTCGCGCCCGAGGGTGGCGAAAGCGGCCTCCTGCTCATGGCGCGCGCCCTGCCCGTCATCCGCGAGATCGTGCTCGCGCACGAGGGCCAGAACGTGATCGTGGTCTCGCACAAGGCGACGCTGCGCCTGGTCATCAGCAGCCTGCTCGGGTTCGACGCGCGCGGCTACCGGGACCGGCTCGACCAGTCGCCGGCCTGCCTCAACGTGGTCGACTTCAAGGACCCCGTGCGCGCGCGGCTCATGCTCTTCAACGACGTCTCGCACTATGCCGACCACCCCGGGCGCCCGCGCTCGCACCTGTCGAAGTGGTGGGACCCGGGGGAGGGGAAAGCGCCCGTCAGTTGACCGGCTTGACCGCGCGCAGCGGCTCGAGCGGAGCCGGAGGCGCGGGTCCGACGCGGCCGTATCCGTGCGAGGGCGCCTCCCACGAAAACGTGCGGCCGCGGGGGAGAAGCGCTCCGCTAGAATGGGCGCGCATGGCCGAACGGACCGGCGTACTCGTCGAGGCCCAGGCGGGACCCGGCGTCCTGCACCAGCTCACGGGCGTGATCGCGCGGCACCGGGGCGACATCTCCTCGGTGGAGATCCTGGAGAACCGGCAGGCGGGGAGCCGCCTCTACCTGGAGATCGACCTGCCCGGAGCCTCCGCCCCCCTCATCGACGACCTGCGCGCGTTGCCCGTGGTGCGGACCGTGGACGTCGTCAACACCTTCCAGGCCATCTACGGCAAGCGCATCATCATCAGGGGCGGCGGCGCCCAGGTGGGACAGGTGGCCATCGGCGCCATCTCCGAGGCCGACCGCCACAACATCCGCGGCGAGCGCATCTCGGTGGACACCATCCCCCTGGTGGGCGAGCGGCCGCTGGCCGACGCCGTGCGCGCCTGCGCCCGCCTGCCGCGCGCGCGCGTGCTCGTCCTGGCCGGCGCGCTGATGGGTGGCGACATCGAGAAGGCCGTGCGCGAGGTCCGCGCGCAGGGGCTCATCGTGATCAGCCTGAACATGGCCGGCAGCGTGCCGGAGGCCGCCGACCTGGTGGTGAGCGACCCCGTGCAGGCCGGCGTGATGGCGGTGATGGCGGTGGCGGAGACCGCCGCCTTCAACCTCGAGCGCCTGAACCGGCGGACCTTCTGACCTAACCCGCCTCGAAGCGCGCGATGGCGTCGGCCTGCTCCAGCAGGAACGCCAGCTCGTCGACACCGTTGAGCAGACAGAAGCGCGCGAAGGGCTCGACCTCGAACTCCGCTCGCGTGCCGTCGGGGAGCGTGAGCGACCTGGCCTCGAGGTCCACGGTCACGGGCGCGCCCGGCCGCTCGAGCAGCCCTCGGTGCACGGCGGGCTCCACCACCACGGGCAGCAGCCCGTTCTTGAGGGCGTTGTTGCGGAAGATGTCCGCGATCGACGTGCTGATCACCGCGCGGAAGCCCGCGTCGACGAGGGCCCACGGCGCGTGCTCCCGCGACGACCCGCACCCGAAGTTGTCGCCGGCCACGAGCACCTCGGCGCCGGCCGCCTCGGGGCGGTTCAGCACGAACTCCGCCCTCGGCCGGCCCTGCGCATCGTAGCGCCAGTCGGCGAAGAGCGCCTGGCCGAGACCGGACCGGCTCGTCCCCTTGAGGTAGCGCGCGGGGATGATCTGGTCGGTGTCGACGTTGTCCACGGGCAGGACGACGGTGGGGGAGGTGAAGGCCCGGAGCTTCGCGGTCATAGGCCCAGCACCTCCCGCGCGTCGGCGATGCGGCCGCTCAGCGCGGTGGCGGCGGCGGTGAGGGGGCTGGCCAGGAACGTGCGGCCGCCCGCCCCCTGGCGTCCCTCGAAGTTGCGGTTGGACGTGCTCACCGCGTATTGGCCCGGCTCGAGCTGGTCGCCGTTCATGGCGATGCACATCGAGCAGCCGGCCTCGCGCCAGTCGGCGCCAGCCTCGCGGAACACGCGGTCGAGGCCCTCGGCCTCGGCCGCCTTCTTGACTTGATGCGAGCCGGGCACCACGAGCACGCGCAGGCCCGCCGCCACCTTCCGCCCGCGCAGCACGCGGGCCGCCTCGCGCAGGTCGCTCAGGCGCGAGTTGGTGCAGCTGCCGATGAAGACCACGTCCACGGGATGGCCGAGGAGCGGCTCCCCGGCGGTGAGGCCCATGTACCGGAGGGCCTTCTCCAGCGAGGGCTGCCCGGCGGGATCGGGCACGCACGCGGTCACCGGCACGCCCATGCCCGGGTTGGTGCCGTACGTGATCATGGGCTCCATGCGGCCGGCGTCGAACGTCTCCACGCGGTCGAAGCGCGCGCCGTCGTCCGTGGGCAGCGCGCGCCAGCGCCGGAGCGCCGCGTCCCAGAGGGCGCCTCGCGGCGCGTGCGGCCGGCCGGCCAGGTAGGTGAACGTGGTCTCGTCGGGCGCGACCATGCCCGCGCGCGCGCCCGCCTCGATGGACATGTTGCAGACGGTCATGCGCTCTTCCATGCTCAGCGCGCGCACGGCCTCCCCGCGGTACTCCACGGCGTGGCCGGTGGCCCCGCCCACGCCGAGCCGCGCGATGACGGCCAGGATGAGGTCCTTGGCCGTGACCCCCGGCCCCAGCCGCCCGCTCACCTCCACGGCCAGCGTCTTCGGCGGCCGCTGCAGCAGGCACTGCGTGGCCAGCACGTGGGCGACCTCGCTCGTCCCGATGCCGAAGGCCAGGGCGCCGAAGGCCCCGTGCGTGGCGGTGTGGCTGTCGCCGCAGACGATGGTCAGGCCGGGCTGGGTGAGGCCCAGCTCGGGGCCGATCACGTGCACGATGCCCTGGCGCTCGGAGCCGAGCGGGTAGAGGGTGACGCCGAACTCGTGGCAGGCCGCCTCGAGCGCCGCGATCTGCGCCGCCGCCTGCGCGTCGGTGACGGGGATGCGGCCGTCGGGTCCGCGCGGCGTGGTGGGCGTCGAATGGTCCATGGTGGCCACCGTGCGCTCGGGGCGCCGCACGCGCAGGCCGCGCTCGCGCAGCAGGGCGAAGGCCTGCGGCGAGGTGACCTCGTGGACGAGGTGCAGGTCCACGTAGAGGACGGCGGGCGTGTCGGCGGTGGCCGGACGCACCTCGTGCGCGTCCCAGAGCTTCTGGAAGAGGGTGCGCGGCCGCGGAGAAGCGGGCGCGGTCATGAGCGCAGCGCGGCCTGGGCGTGGCTCTCGGGGCCGTTCGCCGGGACGGCGTCGCGCAGCAGCTTCAGCTCGAAACTGTCGGCCAGGGCCTGGCCGCTGGCCTCGATGATGTTCTCCGACACGCCGATCGTGCTCCAGCGCTCCTCGCCCTGGGCGGCCTCGATCAAGACGCGCGTGCGGGCGCCGGTGGCCGCGGCGGGGTCGAGGATCCGGACCTTGTAATCGGCCAGCCGGACCTCCGCCAGCCGCGGGTAGTGGGGCACGAGAGCCTTGCGCAGCGCGCGGTCCAGCGCGTGCACCGGGCCCGTGCCCTCGGCGGCGGTGTGGACCGTCTCGCCGCCGACGCGCAGCTTGACCGTGGCCTCGGAGAGCATGGGGCGCCCGTCGCGCCTGGCCGCGGTGACGACCACGGCCAGCACCTCGAACGGCGGCTCGTAGCCTTTCCGGCTGCGGCGGACCAGCAGCTCGAACGAGCCTTCCGCCGCCTCGAACTGGTAGCCCTGGTTCTCCAGCTCCTTCACGCGCGCCACGACCTCCTTCTCCTGTCCGCGCGCGTCGAGGCCCAGCGCGTCCGCGCGCACGCGCACGTTGCCCCGTCCCGACAGCTCGGAGACGACCGCGTGGCGGCGGTTGCCCACCAGCTCGGGCGGGACGTGCTCGTAGCTCTCCGCGATCTTCTCCACGGCGGCCACGTGCACCCCGCCCTTGTGGGCGAAGGCGGAGGCGCCCACGTAGGGCGCGTGGGCATCGGGATTGAGGTTGGCGATCTCGGAGACGAACCGCGACAGCTCGGTCAGGCGCGCGAGGCTCTCCGCGGGCACGCAGCGGCGGCCCATCTTCAACTGCAGCGCGGGGATGATCGACACGAGGTTCGCGTTGCCGCAGCGCTCGCCGTAGCCGTTGATGGTGCCCTGCACCTGCGTGCAGCCGGCCTCCACCGCCGCCAGGGCGTTGGCCACCGCCATCTCGCCGTCGTTGTGGGTGTGGGCGCCCAGCGGGGTCTCGACCCGCGCGCGCACCTCGCCCACCACCTTGGCGACCCAGGCGGGCAGGCTGCCCCCGTTGGTATCGCAGAGGACGATCCAGTCGGCGCCGGCCTTCGCCGCCACCTCCACCGTGCTCAGCGCGTAGGCGGGATCGGCGCGGTAGCCGTCGAAGAAGTGCTCGGCGTCGTAGACCACCTCGCGGCCGCTGCGCTTCAGGAAGGCCACGCTGTCCGCGATCATGGCCAGGTTCTCCTCGGCCGTCGTCTCCAGCACCTTCTCCACGTGCAGCCGCCACGACTTGCCGAAGATGGCCACCGCGGGCGTCTCGGCCTCGATCAGCGCGCGCAGGTTGGGGTCGTCCTCCGGGCGCACGCCGGCCTTCCGCGTGCTGCCGAAAGCGGTGAGCTTCGCCTGGCGCAGCTTCAGCGCCTTCGCCCGCCGGAAGAACTCCGAGTCCTTGGGGTTGGAGGCCGGCCAGCCTCCCTCGATGTAGTGGATGCCGAACCCGTCGAGGAGCGTCGCGATCTTGAGCTTGTCCTCCACCGACAAGCTGAGGCCCTCGCTCTGCGTGCCGTCGCGCAGCGTGGTGTCGAACAGGAAGACGTCCGCCATCGGGACCTCCTTCATCTCAGGGGGACCGCTCGGGCCGCCGTCCAACTGCGGCTCCGATGGCCCTCGCACTCCCCCCGAATCGCCTCCGTCATCTCAGGGGGGATCGCTCGGGCCGCCGTCAAGCTCACAGCGATGGCCCTCGCGCTCCCCCCTGAACCCCCCTCGTCGGCGCCGCCGCGCTGCGCGCGTCGCCGCCTCCTAACCGCGCGCGGCGGTGGCCGCGCCCGCCCGCTCCGCCCAGAACGTCTCGAACTCCGCCAGCCGTCCGTCGATCACCGCCGCGAAAGGCACGCCCGCCAGCGCTTCCGTGGTCTTCAGGCCGTGGCCGGTGATGAGGAGCACCACCGGCCGGCCATCGGCGAAGGCGCCGGCCTCCGCCAGGCGGCGCGCCGCCGCCACCACCGTGCCCCCGGCCGTCTCGGTGAACAGTCCCTCCGACTCCGCGAGGAGACGGATGCCGGCGAGCACCTCTTCGTCGCCGGGATCCTCCGCGCGGCCCCCGGTCCGGCGGATGACGGCGAGCGCGGAAGGCCCGTCGGCCGGGTCGCCGATGGCGAGGCTGCGCACGATCGTGCGCGGCTTGACCGGCCGCACCTGCTCCAGCTTCTGTTTCCAGGCGCCGGCGATGGGCGCGCAGCCGGCGGGCTGCGCGCCGTGCAGGGAGAAGGGCGCGTCCTCCACCAGGCCGAGGGCCACGAGCTGCTTGAACGCCTTCTCCACCTTGCCGATCAGGCTCCCGCCGGCCATGGGCGAGACGACGTGGCCGGGCAGCGTCCAGCCGCGCTGCTCGGCCAGCTCGAAGCCCACCGTCTTGGAGCCTTCCCCGTAGTACGCGCGCAGGTTGACGTTGACCATGCCCCAGCGGTGCCGTTCCGCGATCTCGGCGCAGAGACGGTTCACGCGGTCGTAGTTGCCGCGCACCCCGACCAGCGTCGCCCCGTACGCGGCCGTGGCGGTCAGCTTCGCCGCCTCGAGGTCTTCGGGGACGAGCACCACGGCCTGGAGACCCGCCGCGGCCGCGCCCGCCGCGACCGCGTTGGCCAGGTTGCCCGTGGAGGCGCAGCCCACCGTGTCCATCCCGAACTCCTTCGCCTTCGTCAACGCCACCGCCACCACCCGGTCCTTGAACGAAAGCGAGGGGTGGCACGCCGCGTCGTATTTGACCCAGAGGTCGGCGATCCCGAGGCGGCGGCCCAGCCGGGCCACGGGCAGGAGGGGAGTGAACCCGGTGCCCCGGCCCACCGTCGGCTCGCCGTCGATGGGCAACAGCTCCCGGTAGCGCCAGAGGTCGCGTGGCCTCTCCGCGAGGGCCGCGGGCGTGAACGTGCGGCGGGCCCGGTCGAGGTCGTAGACGGGCTCGAGGGCGCCCCAGCACTCGGAGCAGACCGCCACCGGATCGAGTGGGACCTCCCGGCCGCAATCCCGACATTTCAGCGCCAGCACACCGCTCATGCCGTCTCCCCCAGAAACAACAAAGCCCCCGGCGTTTCCGCCGGAGGCCTCGTCTGCGCGCGCGCCTTTCGGCTAGGCGGGCAGGGGCCCCCGGCGGATGCTAATCAGTTGCATCGCCGGGAGGCCCGAAGACGGACAGCGCCCGCTCACGGTCGCGGCCGGACGGGACGGCATCCGTTGCATGGCCGGGAGTATAGCAAAGCGCGGCCGGCGCGTGTCAACCACCGCCGTCCTCGGTCAGGGTCTATGACGCTCATCGGGGAGCCGCCCGCGCGCAGGCGCACCGGGAGGCCACGCGCTGCGCGGCGGACCCCGCGGCGCGAACCCGACATTCCTGAGGGGCGTCCGGGACCTCACCCACGATCTCGTGCCCACCGCGCCGGCGCGGAGGGCCGTGGCGCGCCGTCGGACCAGGGGCGCAAACGACTGAATCGACGTGTCTAGCCGCGCCCACGCCGCCGCACAGGCGCGGCGTGGCGCGCCTGGAACGGCGCTTGCTGAACGGCAAGCCATCCGAGTCGCGAGCGATGCGCGTACGGGCGCCGCGCGCCCGTGGCGGGATCCACGACGGCGGTGTGTCAACAGGAGGTGATGAATTGAGATGCGATCGAACCCGGACGACGCTGGTCTGGATCGCGGCCATCGGGTGGAGCCTGGCTGCGGCCTCGGCCGCGCACGCCCAGACCGCCCCGCCGCCGGCTCCGGCGCCTGCCCCGCCCATCGAGGTGACGGGGTTCGTGGACACCTACTACACGTACAACTTCAACCGGGTCGATCCCTCGTTGCGGTCCTTCGACGTGCAGCACAACACGTTCTCGCTCAGCCTGGCCGAGATCGCGTTCGCCAAGGCCGTCAACGTCGACCATCGGGTGGGCTTCCGCATGGACCTCGACTTCGGCAAGACGGCCGACCTGGTGGCGGCCTTCGAGCCGGAGGAGAACGGCCAGGAGATCTACAAGCACATCCAGCAGGCCTACCTGAGCGTGCTGGCCGGGGACAAGCTGCAGCTCGACGTGGGAAAGTTCGTGACCCCCATCGGCGCCGAGGTCATCGAGTCGCAGGACAACTGGAACTACAGCCGCTCCGTGCTCTTCGGCTACGCCATCCCGTTCTACCACGTCGGGGTGCGGGCCACCTTGCCCGTCTCCGACAAGCTCACCTTGACCGGGCACCTGGTCAACGGCTGGAACAACGGCAGCGAGATCAACGGGGACAAGACCTTCGCCCTCGGCGCGACCGTCAAGCCCAGCTCGAAGGTGACCTGGATCGGGAACCTGATGGCGGGCAAGGAGACGGCCGGCTCGGACGACACGCGGGTGCTGTTCGACACCACGCTCATCGTGGCCCTCACGGACACGCTCAGCCTGATGGCCAACTACGACTACGGCAAGGAAGGCGACGTCAAGTGGTCGGGCATCGCCGCCTACGCGAAGTTCCAGGCCTCGCCGCAGTGGGCCCTGGTCGGACGTCTCGAGTACCTCGCCGACGAAGACGGCGGGTTCATGACCCTCGGCCAGAAGGCCCAGACCCTGACCCTGACCAGCGACCACACGCTGGCGGGCGGCCTGCGCATGCGCCTGGAGTACCGCGGCGACTTCACCGACTCGGCCTTGTTCGTGGACGAGGACGGCGGCCTCAAGGACGCGCAACACGCGGTGATCGTGGGACTGGTCTACGCCTTCGGTTCCCGGTTCTGAGCCGCGGGGGCGCCGGCAGGCTCACCGCGCGTCCGGTCCGGGCCGGCCGCCCCCGCGCGATCTGGGCTAGCATTCCCCTGCATCCGCTCGGTCGATCCCATCTCGCGGGGGAATGGGCATGGACGTCCGCCAGCTCGAGATGTTCCGGGCCGTGGCCGAGGAGGGTGGCTTCACGCGCGCCGCCCAGCGCCTGCACGTCTCCCAGTCCGCGGTGAGCCGCCAGGTCAAGCTCCTGGAGGAGGAGCTGGGCGGGCGGTTGTTGCACCGCACCGGCAAGGGCGTGGCGCTCACGCCGCAGGGCGAGCTGCTGATCAAGGCCGCCAACCGCATCCATCGCGACCTCCAGGACGTGGCCTGGCAGATCTCGGAAACGCAGAAGCTGCAGCGGGGGAGCCTCAGCCTGGGCGGCGGCATGACCGTGTGCATGCACGTCCTGCCCAAGCTGCTGAAGAAGTTCCGCAGCCTGTACAAGGACGTGGATCTGCGCGTCACCTCGGGCACCTCGGAGGCCATCCTCCGCCTCGTGCGGAACCACCAGGTGGACCTGGGCCTCCTCACCTTGCCCGTCGTGGCCACCGACCTCGAGGTCCACCCCGTGCTCGAGGAAGAGATGGTGGTGGTGACGGCGCCGCGCCACCCGCTGTCGAGAGAGCGCGCGGTGGAGGCCCGCAGCCTGGGCCGCTATCCGCTCATCCTCTTCGAGCGCGGGTCCAATACGCGCAAGGTGCTCGACGAGTTCTTCCTCGAGCAGGAGATCCCGGCGGACGTGGCCATGGAGACCGAAAACGTGGAGATCATCAAGGCCATGGTCGCGAACGGCCTCGGCGTCTCGATCATCCCCTTCGCCGCCATCGCCCGCGACATGCGCTCGGGACGCTTCGGCTGGACGCGCATCCGCGGGCACCGCCTGCACCGGGAGGCGGGCTGGGTGTACCTCAAGTCCGACCACGTGCCGCGCGCCATACCCGAGATGCTGCGCGTCTTCGACCTCATCAAGGTCCAGTTCGGGGGCAAGGCGCCGGGCTAGAGCAGGGGGCCGGCCTGCCGGAAATATCGCTCGCCGAGTCCGGCGAGCCGGCGCGACAGGTCCTCCCGCGCGGCCTGGTCGAGCGGCCGCTGGCCGCGGGTCAGGTAGAACTCGTCGTGGACCCGCGGACCGGGCGTCTGCACCGAAGCCATCTGGATGTCGCATCCGGCTTCCGAGATCGTGCGGCTCACGAGGTACAGCAACCCGAACCGGTCGCGACAGTCGAGGCGCAGGCGCGTGGCGGACGGGTGGCTCTCGTTGTCCATGCGCACGTCGAGCGTCTCCGCCGGTGCGGGCGCGAGCGCCTCGAGCCGCGGGCGGAGGAGCGGCTCGAGCGGGACCTTGCCCACCACCGCGTCTTCGAGGAACCCCTGGAACGTCCGGCGTGCCTCGTCCACGTCGAACCGCCGCTCCGGGTCCGCGAAGTGGAACGTGTCGAGCACGACCTCGCTCGCGTTGGCGAAGGCCTCCGCGGCCACGATGTTCATGCCGGCGCTGCTGAGCGCTCCCGCGATCCGGGAGAAGAGGAACTCCCGGTCGCGCGTGATCAGGGAAAGCTTCCACCGGCCCCCGTCGCGGGAAAGGGAGGAGATGACCGGCCGCGGGCCCAGCCCGGCCATCAGCGCGTAATGCTTGACGATCTCGGTCCGCGGCGTGCGGGCGAGGTACTTGCGGGGGAAGCCGAGCACGAACCTGACGAACGTCCGGTCCAGCGTGAGGGGGAGGCCGCGCAGGAAAGCCTGGACCTCGGCCGGGTCCTCGATGGGCAGGTCCCCCGAGTCGATCACGCGCCCCATGGTATCGCCCCGGTACGTCCAAACCCCTGCACGGAGACGGACCTGTGAGTCCCGAGGGAACATTCGCTTGACAGCCACCGTAGGGATAGGGTAGGTATTACGTCGTGACGTCCATGCGCTTCGCGTGTTGTTGTTGTAAGGCCCGGGTCGCCCCCGGCCGCTCACGCGCTGCGCTCACGGTCCTGATGCCCTAGACCACGATCGAGCACGACGCGAAGGAGGCCCGGGAGGCGAAAGCCCTCGGGCCTTTTTGTTTTTGCGCGAGAGGACACGGAAGGAGTTGGCGTGGTGGAAGCGGCGGCGCGAGAGGTCGAGACGGCGGGCGGCGAAGCGGACCCGGCCGAGCTGAGGCGCTGGAGCGACGCGCTGGCCGGCCGGCCCGCGGTCGAAGTTCTGGCCCTGGCCGCGCGGCGCTGGCCGGAGATCCGGTTCAGCACCGCCTTCGGTCCCGAGGGCTGCGTCCTCATCGACCTCGTGGCGCGCCATCGGCTGCCCATCGACATCTTCACCCTCGACACCGGGCTGCTCTTCCCCGAGACGTACGCGCTGTGGGAGCGGCTGCAGGACCGCTACGGGCTGACCATCCGTCCGGTGCGTCCTTCGCTCACGGTGGCCGCGCAGGCGGCTCGCCTCGGCGACCGCCTGTGGGAGCGTGACCCGGACCAGTGCTGCGCGCTCCGCAAGGTCGAGCCGCTGCGCGGCGCCCTGGCCGGCGCGCAGGCCTGGGTGACGAGCATCCGCCGCGAGCAGACGCGCGATCGGTCCGGCGCCGCCCTCGCCGAATGGGACGAGCGGTTCGCGCTCGTCAAGGTCAACCCGCTGGCCCACTGGACCGGCGCCGCGGTGCGGTCGTACCTGCGCGCGCACGACGTGCCGGTCAACCCGCTGCTCGAGCGGGGCTACGCCAGCATCGGGTGCATGCCGTGCACGACCCCGGTGGCGGCCGGAGAGGCCGCGCGCGCCGGCCGCTGGCGCGGGCGGGAGAAGACCGAATGCGGCCTGCACGACCGGTCCCGGTCCGCCGCGGTATTGACCCTGGCGAAGCAGGGAGACGGCGGCCATGCCCATGTCGAGTAGCGCGTCGCTCTTCCCCGCGTTCCTGAAGCTGGCCGGCCGGTCCGCGCTCGTGGTGGGCGGCGGCCGCGTGGCGGCCTCGAAGCTGCCGGCGCTGCTCGACGCGGGTGCCCTCGTGACCGTGGTGGCTCCCGCGGTGCGGCCGGAGATCGAGGCCGCCGGAGTGGCCGTGCGGCGGCGGGCCTTCGCCGCGTCCGACCTCGACGGCGCCTGGTTCGTGGTGGCCGCGGCCACGCCGGAGGTCAACGCGCAGGCGGCGCGCGCCGCCGAGGAGCGCCGCGTCTTCGTCAACGCGGTGGACGACCCGCGCCGGGCGAGCGCCTACCTGGGCGGCGTGGTGCGTCGCGGCGGCGTGGCGGTGGCGATCTCGACGGACGGCGCCGCGCCCGCGCTGGCCGGGCTGTTGCGCGAGGCGCTCGACGCGCTCCTGCCCGCCGACCTCGAGACCTGGCTGGCCGAGGCGCGCCGGCTCAAGGCGGGCTGGCGCCGTGACCGCGTGCCCATGACCGCGAGACGTCCTCTCCTCCTCGACGCGCTCAACCGGATCTACCCGCGGTCGGGCCCATGAAGGCCGGCCTGGTGTCGCTGGTGGGGGCGGGGCCGGGCGATCCCGACCTGCTCACGCGCAAGGCGGCGCGGCGGCTGGCGCAGGCGGACCTCGTGCTCTACGACGCGCTCGTCTCCCCCGACACCCTCGCCCTGGCCGCGCGCGCGCAGCGTTTCTACGTGGGCAAGCGCTGCCGCCGGCACGCCATGGCGCAGGAGACGATCCATCGCCTGATGGTGCGCGCCGCGCGCCGCGGCAAGCGGGTGGTGCGCCTCAAGGGCGGCGACCCCTTCGTGTTCGGACGCGGCGGCGAGGAAGCCCTGGCCCTCAAGGCGGAGGGCGTGCCCTTCGAGGTGGTGCCGGGCGTCAGCTCGGCGGTCGCCGCGCCGGCGCTCTCCGGCATCCCGGTCACCCACCGCGGCCTCTCTTCCGCGTTCACGGTGGTGTCCGGACACGACGAGGCGGCCTGGCGGCCCATCGTCGAGGGACTGCCGCCGGGCGGCTCGACCCTCGTCTTCCTGATGGGCCTGGGGAGCCGGGAGCGCCTCGCGGCCGCGTTGCGCGCGCGGGGCTGGATCGGCCGGACGCCGTGCGCGATCCTGCTGGGCGCCTCGACGCCCGAAGCCTGGACCTGGACGGGCCGGCTCGACGAGCTGGGCGACGTCGTGCTGCCCGAGGCGCGCTCGGCGGCGCCGGGCACCCTGGTCGTGGGCGAGGTCGTCTCGGTGGGCGCGGCGCTGGCCGCCGTCCCGGAATCGTCGCGTGAGCCCGCCGTCGCGGGCGGTGCCGCGGCAAGGAGGTCGCCATGGCCGCGGTAGACGATCCCAAGACGCTGGGCCGCGCGCGGCTCTCCTTCGCGGACGAGGCCGAGATCGACGAGTTCGTGGCCACGCTCGAGCGCTTCGAGAACGGCGAGATCACGCCCGACCAGTGGCGCGCCTACCGGCTCGTGCGCGGGACCTACGGCCAGCGGCAGCCCGAAGGGCAGATGATCCGCGTGAAGATCCCGCAGGGCGTCCTCGACGGCGAGCAGCTCGAGGCGCTGGCGGACGTGGCGGAGACCCATTCGCGCGGGTTCGGCCACGTCACCACGCGGCAGAACCTGCAGTTCCACTTCGTGCCCCTGCACGAGGTGGAACCCGCCATGCGGCGGCTGGCCGCGGCCGGTCTCACCACGCGCGAGGCGTGCGGCAACTCCGTCCGCAACATCACGGCCTGCGCCTGGGCCGGGGTGTCCGCGGACGAGGTGTTCGACGTCACGCCCTACGCGGAAGCGCTCACCCGCTACCTGCTGCGCCATCCGCTGAGCGCGTCCCTGCCACGCAAGTTCAAGATCGCCTGGGAGGGCTGCGCGGAGGACCACGCCCTCACGCCCATCCACGACATCGGATGGCGCGCGCGGGTGCAGGTGGTCGACGGCAAGGCGCGGCGCGGCTTCCGGGTGGCGATCGGCGGCGGCACCGCCATCCTGTGCACGTCCGCCTGGCCGCTCTTCGAGTTCCTGCCCGCCTCCGAGATCTTCAACGTGGCCGAGGCGGTGGTGCGCGTCTTCCACCGCTTCGGCGACTACCAGCACAAGCAGCGCAACCGGATGAAGTTCCTCATCAAGGAGATGGGCCGGGAGCGTTTCCGCGAGGAGGTCGAGAAGGAGTGGTCCGCGTTCCGGGCCGCGGGCGGCGCCGCCCTGCCCTTCGACCCCGAGGCGCCGCCGGTGGAAAGCCGGCCGGACTGGGAGCCGCTCCCGGCCCCCTCCGCCGCTTCGCTCGCGGCCCGCGTCGCGGCGGGCGCGGTGCGCGGGCCCGGCATCACGCCACAGCTTCGCGTCGCTCTGCCGGTCGTCGAGGGCGACTACGACCGCTGGCGGCGGACCAACGTCCGCGCGCAGAAGCAGCCGGGATACGTGGCGGTGACCGTCACCCTCCCGCTGGGCGACATCACGTCGCCGCAGCTTCGCGCCCTGGCCGAGCTGTCCGGCGCCTACGGAGACGGCACCGTCCGCACGACCGCCGACCAGGACCTCGTCCTCCGCTGGGTCCGTGCGCTGGACGTTCCCGCGCTCTACCGGCGGCTGGAGGCGGCGTCGCTGGGATTGCCCGACGCCAACACGGTCGCCGACGTGACGAGCTGCCCCGGAGCCGAGTCGTGCCGCCTGGCCGTGACGCAGTCGCGAGGCCTGGGCCGCGCGCTGGGCGACCACCTGCGGGCGCGCCCCGATCTGGTGTCGGCCGCGGAGGACCTGCAGATCAAGATCAGCGGCTGCCCCAACGGCTGCGGCCGGCACCACGTCGCCGGCCTCGGCTTCCAGGGGAGCGTGCGGCGGCTCGGATCGCGCGTGGTGCCGCAGTACTTCCTGATGGTGGGCGGCGCCGTGGACGACGAGGGCGCGAGCTTCGGCCGCCTGGCGGCCAAGATCCCGGCCCGGCGCATGCCGGACGCGGTGGAGCGGCTGATCGGGGTCTACCGCGCCGAAGGCCGGCCGGGCGAGACGGCCACCGCCTTCTTCAAGCGCGTCGAGCTCACGCGCGTGAAGGAAGCCGTGGCCGACCTCGAGCGCCTCACGCCCGAGGACGCCGTCCCCGCCGACTTCGTGGACCTGGGCGACCTGACGGAGTTCAAGGTCGAGGCCATGGAGGGTGAGTGCAGCGCCTGACGCCACCCTGGCGTCTCAGCCCGCCTCGGGCACCGGCGCGCCCGCGGCCGGGGCCTTGATCTCCGTACGGCAGGTGGGACAGTAGGCCCAGTCGGCCTGCAGGGGATAGCGGCAGGCCGGGCAGAAGGACCGGGAGAGGTCGCGCCCGCAGTGCGGGCAGAAGGCCCCGCCGTTCACCTCGCGCCCGCACCCGGGGCAGGCGAGCGTCCGCCGGTCCTCCGGACGCGCGATCAGGTAGACGACGAGGCCCACCAGCGACGAGAGCACCGTGAGGAACGCGAAGAGGGGAGCGCGCCGCACGCCGCGCTCCCGCGCGTCCACGTACACCCAGGTCGGGAGCAGGATCCACAGGAAGACGAACGAGAGGACCCCGGCCACCCCGGCGCCCGCGAGGGCGGCCTTGAAGCCGTCGTCGTCGCGGTGACGCTCCTGCCGGCCGGAGGGCCTCCACTTGAGGTAGAGGCTGCCGAGCGCGCCGCCGGCCGTCTTCAGGGGAGTCGAGAGGACGAAGGAGCCGTCCCGCTCCCCGCGATCCACGCGCCAGAGCGGGACGAGCTCCCTGGCCTGGCCGGAGATCGCCTCCGCGCCCATGTCGTCGCTGTCGTCGATGAGGCCGAGGAGGAAGGTCTGGCGGTCGAGGAACACGCCCTCCTTCAGCCGGGGCGTCACCTCGCGGTCGTAGATCGCGTTGAGCTTGTCGAACGCCGAACGGGGCACGCCGAAGGCGAAGTCGCCCTTCGTGTCCATGGCCCAGACGTAGAGGGACCCGTCCGCGCGCTGCTCGAAGTAGCGGGATTCGATCTCGGACGCGAGGGTCGCGTCGACGGGCAGCGCGACGATCCGCTGGGCGAGGTCGGCGAGATACGCCCGCGACTCCTCGACGCGCTGCCGCGACAGGCGCCGGGTCTCCTCGTCGAAGCTCCGGCGATCCCGCAGGTCGAGCAGGAGCGCGAAGGCGCCCATCAGGGCGGCCAGGGCCAGGACGACCCCCGTCCACCGCGCCATCTGGACGATCAGCTTCTTCTTGGCGTCCATGACGACCTCCCGTGCGATTCGAGAATGAGGACGGGCGCGAGAGCGAGCGTCACGAGCGCGCCGGCCCCCAGGACGCCGAGGGCGGCGAGCGCGAGGCCGAGCAGGTCGCCGGAGAGGAGGCCGGCGAACGAGTCCCGTACCAGGCCGATCGCGGACAGCCGCTCCGCCCCCGCGCGGATGGCCCACGAACCGGCCAGCAGGGCCGCCGCGCCGGGCAGGACCGCGCGCGCCCAGTCGGCGGGGCGCGTCCGTGCGGCCCTCGCCGCGGCCACGCGCGCGAGGACCCGCTCCAGCCCGTCCGCCGGCGGACCGTCGTCGGGGCCCACCGCGAGCGCCTGCTCGAGGCGCCGGATCTCCTCCAGCGGGGCCGCGCACGGCGGGCACGCCCGGATGTGCGCGGCCACCGCGTCGCGCTCCGCTCCCGCGCACTCCTCGAAGTGAAGCTCGAGCAGCGCGCCCGGCGAGGGATGCCTCATCGCCCCGTCCCTTCCCGGCGGTCGATCCGGGCGCGCAGGGCGTTCACCGCGCGGTGGAAGCGGGACTTCAGCGTTCCCTGGGGGGCGCCCGTGACGGCCGCGATCTCCGCGAACGACAACTCCCGGCTGCAGCGCAGCACCACGACCTCGCGCAGGTACTCGGGCAGCTCGCGCAGGGCCGCGGCCAGGGCCTCCGCCCGCCTCTGCCCGTCCAGCCGCGCCGCCAGCGGAGGCTCGCCCCCCGACGCGTCTTCGAGGTCCATCCCGGTCTGGTCGAGCGACAGGTGCGGCGCGCGGTTGCGCTTGCGCGACAGCTCGCTACGCGCGGTGTTGAGGGCGATCGCGTAGATCCAGGGCCGGACCGCGCCCCGCGCCGGGTCGTGGGTGCCCGCCGCGAGCCACACGCGCGTGAACGCCTCCTGCAACCACTCCTCGGCCAGCGCGCGCCGTCCGGCGAGGCGGAGCAGCACGCCGAAGACGGGCCGCTCGTAACGCCGGTAGATCACGGTGAAGGCTTCCTTGTCCCCGCGGGCGACACGCTCGAGGAGCGTGTGGTCGGTGGGCGCGGCGGCTCCCGCCGGCGGGGACGGCTCGTCGGACGAGTCCACCGCCAGGAGCGCCGGCGGGGGCAGGGTCAGGCTGGCGGTCGTGCTCACTCGGCTCGTTCCTGAAGGGCAATACTGCTCGAAGCGGCGGAAGGTTGCAGGCCTCCGCCGCGGCCGCCCTCGGGACCGGCCCGGGTTCGCCTAGGTCTGCGGCTGGCCGCGCTATGATCAGCCCTCCCCGCCCACGTTGGAGGACACGACCATGGCCGAGAACCTCAGGAGCCGTCTCGTCACCGAGGGGGTGCAGCGCGCGCCCAACCGCGCCATGCTGCGGGCGGTGGGCTTCGGCGACGGCGACTTCGCCAAGCCGATCGTCGGCGTGGCCAACGCGCACAGCAACGTGACGCCCTGCAACGCCGGCCTGGGCCGGCTGGCGGCGCGGGCCGAAAAGGGGCTGCGCGAGGCGGGAGCCATGCCCCAGACCTTCGGCACGATCACGGTCAGCGACGCGATCTCCATGGGCACCGAGGGCATGAAGTACTCCCTCGTCTCGCGCGAGGTGATCGCGGACTCCATCGAGACGGTGTGCAACGCGGAGGCCATGGACGGGCTGGTGGCCGTGGGCGGGTGCGACAAGAACATGCCGGGCGCGATGATGGCCATCGCGCGCCTGGACATCCCGTCCATCTTCATCTATGGCGGCACGATCAAGCCGGGCCACCTCGACGGCCGCGACCTGACCATCGTCAGCGTCTTCGAGGCGGTGGGCCAGCTCAGCGCCGGCCGGATCGACTCGGCGGAGCTGCTCGCCATCGAGAAGAGCGCCTGCCCCGGCGCCGGCTCCTGCGGCGGCATGTTCACCGCGAACACCATGTCGTCGGCCATCGAGGCCCTGGGCCTCAGCCTGCCCAACTCCTCCACCATGGCCTCCGAGGACGACGACAAGGCGCAGAGCGCGGAGGAGTCGGGCCGCGCCCTGGCGCAGGCGGTGCGGAGCGGCCTGAGCGCGCGCAAGATCCTCACCCGGCCGGCGTTCGAGAACGCGATCGCGGTGGTCATGGCCGTGGGCGGCTCCACCAACGCCGTGCTCCATCTCCTGGCCATCGCCCACAGCGCGGGGGTGAGGCTCACCCTCGACGACTTCGAGCCGATCCGCGCGCGCGTCCCCGTGCTCTGCGACATGAAGCCGTCGGGGCGCTACGTGGCCACGGACCTGCACCGCGCGGGCGGCATCCCGCAGGTGATGAAGAGGCTGCTCGCGCACGGGTGCCTGCACGGGGACGCGGTCACCATCACCGGCCGCACGGTCGCCGAGAACCTCGCGGAGGTGCCGGCGGAGCCGCGGAAGGACCAGGACGTGATTCGTCCCTGGGAGGATCCGGTCTACCCGCACGGCCACCTGGCCGTGCTGCGCGGCAACCTGGCCACCGAGGGCGCGGTGGCGAAGATCACCGGGATCGCGCGCCCTCGCCTCACCGGGCCGGCCCGCGTCTTCGACCGGGAGGAAGCGTGCCTCGACGCGATCCTCGCCGGGAAGATCCGCAAGGGCGACGTGGTCGTGATCCGCTACGAAGGCCCGAAGGGCGGTCCGGGGATGCGCGAAATGCTCTCGCCCACGTCGGCGATCATCGGCGCCGGCCTGGGCGACTCCGTCGGCCTGGTCACGGACGGCCGTTTCTCGGGCGGGACCTACGGCCTCGTGGTCGGCCACGTGGCGCCCGAGGCGGCCGTGGGCGGCGCGATCGGGCTCGTCCAGGAAGGCGACTCCATCACCATCGACGCGGAAGCCCGGAAGCTGCAGCTCGAGGTGCCGGACGACGAGCTGGCGCGCCGGCGCGCGGCCTGGCGCGCTCCGGCGCCGCGCTACACGCGCGGGGTGCTGGCCAAATACGCCGCCCTGGTGTCGAGCAGCAGCCTGGGAGCGGTGACGGACGGTGGCGCTTGACAGGGGCGGGAACGGCCCTGTACCATCCGTGCAACTCGCCATGACGTCCGCAGCACGAGTCCGACTCGCGACGACGGTCGAGGGCGGGATGTCCCTCGTCCTGGCGCTGCTGGTCCTGCTGGCCCTGATTAGCATCGGGGGTCCTGTGATCTAGGCGGCGCGAAAGCGAGATCGACAGAGACCCCCGAGGGAAACCTCGGGGTTTTTTGCTTTTGGGTGTTCTGGCCGGTTCATCGCGGGAGGTAGGGAGTGATCCTGACGGGCGCGCAGATCCTCTGGGAATGCCTGGTCCGGGAGGGAGTCGACACCGTGTTCGGCTACCCGGGCGGGGCGATCCTGCCGGCGTACGACGCCATGCTCGACTTCCCCGTGCGGCACGTCCTGGTGCGCCACGAGCAGGGCGCCGCGCACATGGCGGACGGGTACGCTCGCGCCAGCGGGAAGGTCGGCGTGGCCATCGCCACCTCGGGTCCCGGCGCCACCAACCTGACCACCGGCATCGCCACCGCGATGCTGGACTCGATCCCCACCGTGTTCATCACCGGCCAGGTCCCGTCCCAGGTCCTCGGCACGGACGCCTTCCAGGAGACCGACGTCACCGGCATCACCCTGCCCATCACCAAGCACAACACGCTGGTCACGGACGTGAAGGACATCGCGCGCAGCGTGCGCGAGGCCTTCGCCATCGCGAAGAACGGCCGGCCGGGCCCCGTGCTGGTGGACATCTGCAAGGACGCGCAGCAAGCCAAGGCCGAGTTCGAGTGGCCGGAGGAGCTCGACCTGCCCGGGCTCATGACCACGCGGGCGCCGCGCGCGGGAGACCTCGAGAAGGCGCGCGAGCTGATCGAGAGGGCCGAGCGTCCGCTGATCCTGGCCGGCCACGGCGTGCTCGAGTCGGGATCGTGCGAGGTCCTGCGCGCCTTCGTGGACCGGACCCAGATCCCGGTGGCGCTCACCCTGCTCGGCCTCGGCGGCTTCCCGCCCAGCCACCCGCTCTGCCTCGGGATGATGGGCATGCACGGCGAGGCCTACGTCAACTCGGCCATCCAGCGCGCCGACCTGCTCCTGGCCTTCGGCATGCGCTTCGACGACCGCGTGACCGGCAACCTCAAGACCTACGCGCCGCACTCGAAGAAGGTCCACGTCGAGATCGACCCCAGCGAGATCGGCAAGAACGTGAAGGTGGACGTACAGCTCAACGCCGACCTGCGCGCGGTCCTGGAGGCGCTGCTGCCGGCCGTGGCGCCCAAGCGCCACGAGGCCTGGATCACGGAGATCACGACCGGCCGGGCCGAGACGCGCGCGCGCGACATCCTCCACCAGGCGCCCGAGGGCAAGCTCTACGCCGCCCACGTCATCAACGACCTCTGGGAAGCCACCGAAGGGGGCGCGGTCGTGGTGACCGACGTCGGCCAGCACCAGATGTGGGAGGCCCAGTACTACCGGCACGAGAAGCCGCGCACGCTCATCACCTCGGGCGGGCTCGGCACCATGGGCTTCGCGCTGCCCGCGGCCATCGGGGCCAAGATCGCGCGCCCGGAGGCCGAGGTCTGGGTGATGGCGGGTGACGGCGGGTTCCAGATGACCTCGTGCGAGATGGCCACCCTGCGCCAGGAGAACCTCGACATCAAGATCGCGGTGGTGAACAACGGCTACCTGGGCATGGTCCGGCAGTGGCAGGAGTTCTTCTACGACAAGCGCTACGCGGCCACGCCCATGCTCTCCCCGGACTTCGTGATGCTGGCGGCGGCCTACGGGATCGCCGGCCACCGCGTGACCAGGCGGGCGGAGATCGCGCCCGCCGTGCAGGCGGCGCGCGCCTCCGGCCAGGCCGCGCTCTTCGACTTCCGCGTGGAGAAGGAGGAGTCGGTCTACCCCATGGTGCCCGCGGGCGCGGACCTGCACGCCATGATCCGGCGGCCGGGCAAGCCGGAGGAGGAGGTGCCGGTTTGAAGCACACCCTGGTGGCGCGCGTGCAGGACCAGCCCGGCGTCCTCAACCGGGTGGCCAGCCTGTTCCGGCGGCGCGCTTTCAACATCGAGAGCCTCACCGTGGGGGGCAGCGAGTCCCCCGAGTTCTCGCGCATGACCATCGTGGTGGACACCGCGCGCGCGCCCGTGCACGTCGTGGCCGCGAACCTGCGCAAGCTGGTGCCGGTGGTCGAGGTGAGCGACGTGACGGACCTGCCCACGGTCACGCGCGACCTGGCCCTCATCCGCGTGCGCTGCGGGTCGGGCGAGCGCTCCGAGATCTCCGACCTCGTGGCCATCTTCCGCGGCCGGCTCGTGGACGTGGGGCCGGAGTCGGTCATCGTCGAGGTCACGGGCGACCAGGAGAAGGTGGACGGCCTGGTCGAGCTGCTGAGGCCGCGCGGGATCCTCGAGATGGTGCGTACGGGCAAGGTGGCCATGGTCCGCGGGATCTCGGCCGGCAACGGCAACGGGAACGGCCATCGGGGCCAGCCCGGGCAAGGAGAGTGAGATGGCACGCATCTACTACGACGGCGACGCGGACCTCGCGGACCTCCAGGGCAAGCGCGTGGCCATCGTCGGCTACGGCAGCCAGGGACACGCGCACGCCCTGAACCTGCGCGACAGCGGCGTGTCCGTGATCGTGGGCCTGCCCGAGGCGAGCCGCTCGCGGGCCAGGGCCGCGGCGGAGGGCCTGGCCGTGGCCACGCCCGCGGAGGCGGCGGAGCGCGCGGACGTGGTCATGATCCTGGCCCCCGACACCGCGCAGCCGGCGCTCTACCGCGAGCAGGTGCAACCCCACCTCGGCCAGGGCGACACCCTGATGTTCGCCCACGGCTTCAACATCCGCTTCGGGACGATCCAGGTGCCCGAGGGTGTGGACGTGTCCATGGTCGCGCCCAAGGCGCCCGGCCACCGCGTGCGCGAGGTCTTCAAGGAGGGGCAGGGCACCCCGGCGCTGGTGGCGGTGCACAAGGACGCCAGCGGCCGCGCGATGCGCAACGCCCTGGCCTACGCGCGGGCGCTGGGCTGCACGCGCGCGGGCGTGATCGAGACCACGTTCGCGGAGGAGACGGAGACCGACCTCTTCGGCGAGCAGGCCGTCCTCTGCGGCGGCGTCTCCGCGCTGGTCAAGGCCGGGTTCGAGACCCTGGTCGAGGCCGGCTATCAGCCGGAGATCGCCTACTTCGAGTGCATGCACGAGCTGAAGCTGATCGTGGACCTCATGTACCGCGGCGGCCTCAACTACATGCGCTACTCCGTCTCCGACACCGCCGAGCACGGCGATTACACCGGTGGCCCCCGGCTGGTGACCGCGGAGACGCGGCGCGAGATGGAGCGCATGCTCGCGGAGGTGCGCGACGGGACCTACGCCAGGAACTGGATCGCGGAGAACGAGAAGGGCCGGCCCTGGTTCGACGCGCAGCGCCGCGCGGAGCGTGCGCAGCTGCTGGAGCAGGTCGGGGCGCGGCTGCGCTCGATGATGCCGTTCCTGGACCCGGTGGTGGTGTCGGAGCAGGGCGACGTGGTCAAGGCCCGCACCGAGCCGGCGGGCACGCCGGCGCCGTCGGCGACGGCCCGGTCGGGGGCGGCGGGAGCGCGGTCGTGAGCGGAGCGGTCGCGATCTTCGACACCACGCTGCGCGACGGCGAGCAGTCGCCCGGCTGCAGCATGAACCGCGCGGAGAAGCTCCGCCTCGCGCGGCAGCTCGAGACGCTCGGCGTGGACGTCCTGGAAGCGGGCTTCCCCATCGCGTCGCCCGGCGAGTTCGATGCCGTACACGCCATCGCCTCCGAGGTGCGCGGCTGCCAGGTGGCCGCGCTGGCCCGGGCCAAGGAGGCGGACATCGTGGCCGCCGGCCGCGCCCTCGAGGGAGCCAGCCGCCCGCGCCTGCACGTCTTCCTGGCCACCTCGGCCATCCATCTCAAGTACAAGCTGCGCATCGGGCCGGACGAGTGCCTGAAGCAGGCCGTGGCGGGTATCCGCCTGGCGCGCACCTTCAGCGACGACGTGGAGTTCTCGCCGGAGGACGCTTCGCGCACGGACTACGGCTTCCTGCGCGACGTGCTGCGCGCGGTGACCGAGGCCGGGGCCACGGTCCTGAACATCCCGGACACCGTGGGCTACGCCCTGCCCGAGGAATACGGCGCCCTCATCGCGCGCCTGCGCGAGGACGTGCCCGGTCCCGTGATCAGCGTGCACTGCCACAACGACCTGGGCCTGGCCGTGGCCAACTCGCTGGCCGCCGTGCGCGCGGGCGCGCGCCAGGTGGAGGGCACGATCAACGGCATCGGCGAGCGCGCGGGCAACACGTCGCTCGAGGAGTTCGTGATGGCGCTGCGCGTGCGGCCGGAGAGCTACGGCGTGCACACCAACATCCGAACCGAGGAGATCGCGCCCACCAGCCAGCTCCTGGCCTCCATCACCGGCGTCTGGCCGCAGCCCAACAAGGCGGTGGTGGGCCGCAACGCCTTCGCGCACGAGGCCGGCATCCACCAGCACGGCGTGCTGGCCAACCCGCTCTGCTACGAGATCATGACCCCGGCCAGCGTGGGCGCGGGGGAGAGCCAGCTCGTGCTTGGCAAGCACTCGGGCCGCCACGCGGTGGGCACGCGCCTGCGCGGCCTCGGCCTCGTGCTGTCGGACCAGGAGGTGGAGGCGCTCACCACCCGGGTCAAGGATCTCGCGGACGGCAAGAAGTTCGTCTACGACGAGGACCTGCTCGACCTGGTGGCGCACGTGCCCGAGCACCGCGCGCGGCTGGTCCGCTACCAGACCCTCTCGGGCAACCAGCTCATGCCCACGGCCACGGTCGAGATCGAGGTGGACGGGCAGCGCCGGTCGGCTTCCGCCGTGGGCAACGGGCCGCTCGACGCCGCCCTGCGCGCCACGGATGCCGCCCTGGGTCTCGACGTGCAGCTCCTGGAGCTGCACACGCGCGCGGTGACCGCGGGGAAGGACGCCATGGCCGAGGTGGTGGTGCGGATCCGCCACGGGCACGCGGAGGCCACGGGCCAGGCCGCCAGCACGGACTCCATCGAGGCGTCGCTCAAGGCCTACCTCTCCGCCCTGGGCTCGGTCCGTGGCGAGCGGGCGGTGGCCAAGGACGGGCCGAGGGCGGTACGGGCGGGAGCGGGAGCGGCGTAGGACGGGACGGAGAACAGAGGAGCGTAGGGAACAAATGGTCGCGACGATCGCAGTGCTCAGGGGTGACGGCATCGGGCCGGAGGTCGTGGAAGCGGCCCTCTCGGTGCTCGGTGCCTGCGTGCCGGTGCGCGTGCGCGAAGGCCGCGTCGGCGGCGAGGCCATCGACCATGGCGGCGATCCCCTGCCCGAGGAGACGCTCGAGCTGTGCCGGTCGAGCGACGCCGTCCTGCTCGGGGCCGTGGGCGGGCCCCGCTGGGAAGGCGCCGTCCGCGCGGAGGACGGGCTGTTGCGCCTGCGGCGGGGACTCGGGCTCTACGCCAACCTCCGCCCCGCGCGCTACCTGGGCCTGCCCACGCCGCTGCGCGACGGTCTCGCGCGCCACGCCGACATCCTGGTCGTGCGCGACCTGGCCGGCGGCGTGTACTTCGGCGAGCCGCGCGGGATCAGCGCGACGGAGGCGTTCAACACCTGGCGGCAGTCGGCCGACCAGGTGCGCATGGTGGCCCACGTGGCCTTCCGCCAGGCCCGCCAGCGCCGGCAGAGGGTCACCTCGGTGGACAAGGCGAACGTGCTGGAGACCTCGCGGCTGTGGCGGGCGGTGGTGAGCGAGGTGGCGCGCGATTACCCCGACGTGGAGCTGGAGCACCGCTACGTGGACGCGGCCAGCTTCGAGCTGCTGCAGGCGCCGCACCGCTTCGACGTCGTGCTCACGGAGAACCTCTTCGGCGACATCCTCAGCGACGAGGTCGGCGCCGTGGTCGGCTCACTGGGCGTGTTGCCCTCGGCGTCGCTGGGCAGCGGGCCGTCGCTGTTCGAGCCGGTGCACGGCTCGGCCCCCGCCCTCGCCGGGCGCGGGATCGCCAACCCGGCGGGGGCGATACTGACCGTGGCCATGCTCCTCGACCTCGCGCTGGGACGTCGCGACCTGGCGCAGGTGGTGGAGTCGGCCGTCACCGCCACCCTGCGCGAGGTGCGCACGCCCGACATCGGGGGCAGCGCGCGCACGTCGGACTTCACGGACGCCGTCGTCCGCAACATCTCGTGGCTCCGGTGGGCCCAGTCGCCCGAGGACCAGGAGACCGCCTCCTACGAGTGGGGCGTCTGAGCGCGAAGGCGAGGGGAACCCCGGAAAGGCGCGCTCCCGCCATCTGGAAGTTCGGGGGCGCGTCGCTGGCCGACGCCGCCGGGATGCGCCGGGTCGCGGCGCTCGTCGAGCGCGAGCGAGGCCCCGTGGTCGTGGTGGCCTCGGCGCTCCACGGCATCACGGACCTGCTGATCGAGGGCGCGCACCGGTCCGCGCAAGGCGACGCGGCGGCCGGACCGCGCGTGGCCGCCCGGTTCCTGGAGCGGCATCGGGCGCTCGTCCGCGAGCTCATCCCGCGGCGGCGCGCCGCCCACGACCTGCTGTTGCTGATCGATACCGCCGCCCGCGAGTACCGCGACCTCTGCCGGGCGGTGGTCTCCCTTCGCGACCTCGCCCCGCGCACGCTCGACCTCATGCTGGCGCGGGGCGAGCGCGCCTCGAGCGCGGTGCTGGCCGCGGCGCTCGCGGAGTCCGGCCGCCGCGCGAAGTACGTGGACGCCGCCGCCTTCATGGTCACGGACGGCCGCTACGGGCAGGCCACGCCCGACTTCGCCGCCACGCGGCCGAAGGCCGTGCGCGCCCTGCGTCCGCTGCTCCGCGCCGGTGTCGTCCCGGTGGTGACCGGGTTCATCGGCGCCGGCCCGCACGGCAGCCTGACCACGCTCGGCCGCGGCGGCACCGACCTCACGGCCACGACCCTGGGCCGCGTGCTCGGCGCGCGCCGCGTGGTGCTCTGGAAGGACGTGCCGGGCATCCTGACCGCCGACCCGCGGCAGGTGCCCGACGCCCGGCTCATCCCGCAGCTCCACCATCGCGAGGCGGCGGAGGTCGCCTTCTACGGCGCGCGCGTGTTGCACCCCCGCGCGTTGATCCCGCTCGACGGGACGCGCGTGTTGCTCGAGGTGCGCTCCTTCCTGGAGCCGGACCGGCCCGGCACCGAGGTTTCCGGCCGCAAGACCCTTCCGAAGTATCCCGTGAAGGCGCTCGCCACCATCGCGGGCCAGGCGCTGGTCACGGTCACGGGCAAGGGGATGGTGGGCGTGCCGGGCGTGGCTGCGCGCACGTTCACGGCCGTGCAGGCCGAGGGGTTCTCGGTATCCACCATCTTCCAGGCGTCCTCCGAGAGCTCGATCGGCTTCACGCTCGCCGAGTCGGAAGCGCCGCGCGCCGTCGCCGCGCTGCGCCGCGCGTTCAAGGAGGAGCTGGAGAGCGCTCTGGTGGACGCGGTGTCCGCACGGCCCGGCCTGGCCGTGGTGGCGGTCGTGGGGTACGGCATGGCGGGCACGCCCGGTATCGCCGCGCGCGTGTTCGCGGCCCTGGCCACCGGCGGCGTGAACGTCATCGCCATCGCGCAGGGCTCGTCCGAGCGCAACATCTCGTTCGTGGTCACGGCCGACCAGGCGCCGGAAGCCACGCGCCGCATCCACGCCGCCTTCCAGCTCTCGAAGATCGGCGGCGGGCGTCCGGCCGACCGGCCGCGCACGGACGTGGTGCTCCTCGGCTTCGGGAAGGTGGGACGCGCCCTGGCCGACCAGCTCGCCGCCGCCAACGGCAGCCTGGGTGTCCGCGTGGTCGGTCTGCTCGACCGCTCCGGCTACGTCTTCGAGGCGCGCGGGCTGTCGCGCGCGCGGCTTCTGCGGCTGGCCCAGGGCAAGGACGAGGGCGAGGTGCTCTCCAGGCTGGGCGGGCAGCCCTCACCCGCGGCCGCGGGCCTGGCCACCATCGCCAGTCACGCCGTCTCGCGTCCCGTGCTCGTGGACGTGACGGCCGAAGACACGGGCGACATGCTCCGCTCGGCGCTGGCGCACGGGTTCGATCTCGTGCTCGCGAACAAGAAGCCGCTGGCCGGTCCGCCCGAGTCCTACGGTGGGCTGCTCTCGGCCGCGGCCGCGGCCGGCCGCCGCATCCGCTACGAGGCGACGGTCGGCGCCGGGCTGCCCATCCTCGACACCTTCCGCAAGCTGGTGGACAGCGGCGATCGCGTCCTCTCGATGGAGGGCTGCGTGAGCGGCACGCTGGGCTTCGTGCTCTCCGCGGTCGGCGCCGGCCGGCCGTTCTCGGCGGCGGTGCGGGAGGCCATGGCCCGCGGGTACACCGAGCCCGACCCGCGGGAAGACCTCTCCGGCCAGGACGTCGCGCGGAAGGGGCTGATCCTCGCGCGGCTCCTGGGCTACCGCGGCGCCCCTCCGGTCGCCGAGGACCTCGTCCCCGTCCCCTTGCGCAAGGTCCCGCTGGCGAGGTTCGTCCAGGCCTTGCCTTCGCTCGACGAGGAGTGGCGGCGGCGAGTGGATCGCGCCAAGGCGCAGGGCCAGGCGCTGCGCTACGTCGTGCGGGCGACGGGCACGTCCGTGCGGGCCTCGCTCGTGGCCGTTCCGGCCGACAGCCCGGTCGGCGCGCTCCAGGGCACGCGGAACCTCATCTCCTTCACCACCCGGCGCTACCGCAGCGAGCCCCTCGTCATCACCGGCCCCGGGGCGGGGCCCGACGTGACCGCGGCGGGGATCCTGAACGACATCCAGTATCTCGCGGCGACGACCTGAGCATCCTACAAGAACGTAGAGACATGGGGGACTCCCACGATTTGCGTCGGTACCGCAGCGTGTCGCTCTCCGTCTTCCATCTTTCATTTCTGTAACATAGCCGTACGCGTGGAACGGCGTGCTTCTTGCTCCTGAGCAGGAGCGCCATTCAGGGGTCGCACGCCGGCGACCAGCCCCACTACCGGTTGGGTTCTCCGAAGTCGCCGGGGCCGCGCGATGTAGCGGGACGTCGCGACAGTCCGGGCGAGGAACGCTGGATGGTGCTTGGGGAGTGTCGGCATACATTTTAGTAGGGAGAAATAGATTGGGAGTCAATCCTGTAGTAAGGTTGGGCGCGCGGCAGGCCAGGGAGATGGGAAGCGCGGAAATCCGCAAGCTGTCGGACCTCCTCGAAGTGAGCCGCACGCTCGGCTCCACGCTGAACCTCAAGGCCGCGCTCTCCCGCGTGCTGGAGATCCTCGAGGAGAATCACGGCACGCTCAGCGGCTGCATCATGCTGCTCGACGCGACCACCGGCGACCTCGCCATCGAGGCGGCCAGCGGCGTCGACTGGCAGACGGCCCGGCGCACCCGTTACCGGGTGGGCGAAGGCATCACCGGGCGCGTCGTCCAGAGCGGCAAGCCCGTGGTCGTCCCGCGCGTGAGCCACGAGCCGCTCTTCCTCAACCGCACGGGCGTGCTCAAGAAGAGCGGCCGCGACGAGGCGACCTTCATCTGCGTGCCGATCATGGCCGACACCAAGGCCGCGGGCGCGCTCGGTGTCGCCCTTCCCTACGAGAAGGAGGGGACCTACGACGGAGAGGCGAAGTTCTTCGGCATCGTGGGCTCCATGATCGGCCAGGCCGTGCGCGTGAACACCCTGATCGAGGCCGAGCGCCAGGGACTGATGCAGGAGAACCGGCAGCTGCGCCAGGAGCTGCGCGAGCGCTACGACTTCTCCAACATCATCGGCAACAGCCGGCCCATGCAGAACGTGTACGAGCAGGTGGCCCAGGTGGCGACCACCACCACCACCGTGCTGATCCGCGGAGAGTCGGGCACGGGCAAGGAAATGATCGCCCACGCCATCCACTACAGCTCGCCCCGTGCCGACAAGCCCTTCGTGAAGGTGAGCTGCGGGGCCTTGCCCGAGAGCCTGATCGAGTCGGAGCTGTTCGGGCACGAGGCGGGCGCCTTCACGGACGCGCGGGCCCAGAAGAAGGGCCGCTTCGAGCTGGCCCACGGGGGCACGCTCTTCCTCGACGAGGTGGGCGAGCTGAGCCAGTCGACACAGGTGAAGCTCCTCCGCGTGCTGCAGGAGCGCGAGTTCGAGCGGCTGGGGGGCGTGCAGCCCATCAAGGTCAACGTGCGGCTGATCACCGCCACCAACAAGGACCTGGAAGCGGCCGTCCGCCAGGGCACGTTCCGAGAGGACCTCTATTACCGCCTCAACGTGTTCAGCATCTACCTGCCGCCGCTGCGCGAGCGCCGCCCCGACATCCTGCTGCTGGCCGACCACTTCGTGGAGAAGTACGCGGCCGAGCACGGCAAGGACGTCCGCCGCATCGCCACCACGGCCATCGACATGATGATGAGCTACCACTGGCCGGGCAACGTGCGCGAGCTGGAGAACTGCATCGAGCGCGCGGTGCTGGTCTGCGACGGCGGGGTGATCCACGGCCATCACCTGCCGCCCACGCTGCAGACGGCCGAGGTCTCGGGCACCCTGCCGCGGGTGGCCCTGGCCAGCGCGGTGGAGAGCTTCGAGAAGGACCTCATCCTCGACGCCCTCAAGACCGCGCGCGGCAACCGCGCCCGGGCCGCGCGGCTGCTCGACACCACCGAGCGCATCATCGGCTACAAGATCGACAAGTACGGGATCGACTGCGCGCGCTTCAAGTCCGAGCCGCGTCCCCGCACTCCCACCGTCCCGTCGGACATCGGCTGACCCCCTACGATTTCGTGGGACCGGGACCCTCACCAGGCGGCCGTACGAATCCTGCAACCCGCTGAGGGGCCGCTGCTTGGGTCGGAGGACACGCCCGCCGCCCGGCGACGCACGGTTCTTGCTAGGGGTTGGGAGCGAACCCCATCTGTCCTGGAGGAGGTAACGAAATGAACGCGGCGGACATCGCCTGGATGCTGACGTCGACGGCCCTGGTCCTGCTCATGACCCCGGCCCTCGGCTTTTTCTACGGTGGGCTCGTGCGCTCGAAGAACGCGCTCAACACGCTGATGATGAGCATCTCCGCGCTCGGCTTCGTCGGCGTGGCCTGGGCGCTCCTCGGCTACTCCCTGGCCTTCGGCACGGGCAACGCGGCGCTGGGCGACCTGCGCTTCTTCGGGCTCGCGGGCGTCGGGCTCGAGGCGCAGGGGACGATCCCGCACGTGTTGTTCATGGCCTACCAGGGCACGTTCGCCATCATCACGGCCGCGCTCATCTCGGGCGCGATCGTGGAGCGGATGCGGTTCGGCCCGTACCTGGCCTTCCTGACCCTGTGGGCGCTGTTCGTCTACGCGCCGGTGGCCCACTGGGTGTGGGGCGGCGGCTTCATCCAGAGGATGGGCGCGCTCGACTTCGCCGGCGGCACCGTCGTGCACGTCAATGCCGGCGTGGCGGCGCTGGTGGCCGCGCTCGTCCTGGGACCGCGCAAGGACTACGGGCGCCAGGCCATCATCCCGCACAACGTGGCCTTCACCGTGCTCGGCGCGGGGCTGCTCTGGTTCGGCTGGTTCGGATTCAACGCGGGCAGCGCGCTCGGCGCGAGCCCCTCGGCCGCCCTGGCCTTCGTCAACACGATGCTCGCCCCCGCGGCCACGCTGGTGGTGTGGACGATGCTCGACCTCAAGCGCACCGGCAAGGCGACGGCGGTCGGCGCGGCCACCGGCATCGTGGTCGGACTGGTGGCCATCACGCCGGCGGCCGGGTTCGTCAGCCCGCTCGGCTCGCTGGCGCTGGGCGCCCTGGCCACGTTCCCGAGCTACTACGCGCTGCTCTGGCGGGCGCGGACGCGCCTGGACGACTCGCTCGATGTGGTGGCCGCGCACGGCCTGGGCGGGACGGTGGGCGCCCTGCTCACGGGCGTGCTCGCCACGAAAGCGTGGAACGGGGCCACGGACGGGCTGCTCTACGGCAACCCGCGCCAGCTCTTGATCCAGACGGCGGCCGTGCTCGCGGCCATGGCCTTCAGCGCCGCGGGCACCTACCTCATCCTGAAGGTGGTCGGCCTGTTCGCGCCGCTGCGCGTGCCGTCGCGTGAGGAAGGCCTGGGCCTCGACGTCAGCCAGCACGGCGAGGAGGCCTACGCCCGGGGCGAGGGCGCCATCCTGGTCCTGCCCGAGGTCGCGGCCATGCCGGCGGCCGCCGCCGTTGGCCAGTTCGAGCCCGAGGGAGGCCGCGCATGAAGCTCGTGGTGGCGATCGTCCGTCCCGAGAAGCTGTCCGACGTCCTCGAGGCCCTGTACCGCACCGAGGTGCGGGGCCTCACCATCAGCCGCGTGCAGGGTCACGGCGGCGAGACCGAGCACGTGGAGAACTACCGCGGCACCACCGTGAAAGTGGACCTGTCGGAGAAGGTGCGCGTGGAGATCGGCGTCTCCGACCACTTCGTGGAGCCGACGGTCAAGGCCATCCTCGCCGCCGGCCGCACGGGCGAGGTCGGCGACGGCAAGATCTTCGTCCTGCCCATGGAGACGGTCTACCGGATCCGTACGGGCGAGAAGGACCAGGCCGCGGTCACGCCGGTGGAGGAGGCGGCCACGGCCGGCTGACGGGCGCTCACCCCTTTTGAACGCAGAGAACGCAGAGGAGCGTTCTCTGCGCTCTCTGCGTCGAAGACCCGAAGGCGGTGGTTACGGGCCGACCATCTTCTCCGGCCGGACCCACTCGTCGAACTGCTCGGCCGTGACCAGGCCCAGAAGGACCGCGGTCTCCTTCAGCGTCTTGCCCGTCCGGTGGGCCGCCTTGGCGATCTTCGCCGCGTTGTCGTAGCCGATGTGGGGGTTGAGCGCCGTCACCAGCATCAGCGACTTCTCGAGGTTCTCCTTGATCCGGGGGAGGTTGGGCTCGATGCCGTCCACGCAGTGCTCGCGGAAGCTGTCGCAGCCGTCCGTCAGCAGGCGCACGCTCCAGAGCACGTCGAACACGATCAGCGGCTTGTAGACGTTCAGCTCGAACTTGCCGGACAGGCCGCCGATGTTCACCGCCACGTCGTTGCCCATCACCTGCGCGCAGAGCATGGTCAGGGCCTCGGACTGCGTCGGGTTCACCTTGCCGGGCATGATCGAGCTGCCCGGCTCGTTCTCCGGGATCGTGATCTCGCCGAGGCCGGAGCGGGGACCCGAGGCCAGCCAGCGGATGTCGTCCGCGACCTTGAAGAGGGCGGCCGCCAGCGTCTTGAGCGCGCCGTGGGCGTGGACGAGGGCGTCGTGCGCGGCCAGGGCCTCGAACTTGTTGGGGGCGGTGACGAAGGGATGACCGGTGAGCTTCGAGATCCGCTCGGCCACGCGCGCCGCGAACTCCGGGTGGGCGTTGAGCCCGGTGCCCACCGCGGTGCCGCCCAGGGCCAGCTCGCTCAGGTGGGGTAGCGCGGCCAGCAGGTGCCCGCGGCCGTGGCCGAGCTGCGCGACGTAGCCCGAGAACTCCTGGCCCAGCGTCAGCGGCGTCGCGTCCTGAAGGTGCGTGCGGCCGATCTTGACCACGTCCTCGAAGGCCTGGGCCTTGGCTTGAAGCGCGTCGCGCAGCCGCTCGACCGCGGGCACGAGCCGCTCCCGCACCTCGGTGTACGCGGCCACGTTCATCGCGGCCGGGAACACGTCGTTGCTGGACTGGCCCTTGTTGACGTCGTCGTTGGGATGGACGAGCCGCTTCTCGCCCCGCTCGCCGCCCAGGACCTCGCTCGCGCGGTTGGCCAGGACCTCGTTCATGTTCATGTTGGTCTGGGTGCCGCTGCCCGTCTGCCAGACCACGAGGGGGAACTCGCCGTCGTGCCTGCCCGCCAGCACTTCGTCCGCGGCCTCGGCGATGGCCCGTCCCTTCTTCTCGTCGAGCACGCCGAGCTCGACGTTGACCAGCGCGCAGGCCTTCTTGACCACGGCCAGCGCGCGCAACAGCGGGGCGGGCATGCGCTCGCCCGAGATCTTGAAGTGCTCGAGCGACCTCTGGGTCTGGGCGCCCCACAGGCGCTCGGCCGGGACCTCGATGGGACCGAAGGTGTCGCGTTCGATGCGTGTGGTCATGGCCTCCCCGCTGGCGCGCAGACAATTGTAGTCTGTAGACATGGGGACGCTGATGGCGCTGGGCCTGTCGGTGGCGCTGGCCGCGCCCGCGGCGGCGCCGCGCCGCCCGTCGCCGGCGGTACCCGCGGCCGCCCCGGCCGCGGCGGAGGCGCAGGCCGTGCTCGACGAGATCGCGCGCCGCGGAGCGCGGCCGGTGCTCGAGGAACTCTACGCGCGCGAGGCGCGCTGGCGGCCGGTGATCGCCGGGGTCGCCAGCGGCCACCCACGGTGGCTGGAGGTCGCCGCGCGCTTCAAGCGCGCGGCCATGCGCAACCTGGCCGTCTCCCAGGAGCTGACCGTCGCCGTCGCGCGCGCTCTCGAGCAGGCGCCCGCGGCCGCCCTCGGCGTGCTCGAGGGCGCCTTCGACGCGGACGACGTCTGCTCGCTCAACACGCTGGAGGACTCGCTCGGCACGGACTACGCGGCCGCGCGGGGCACGGTGGAGCGGCGCGAGCGCGCCGTGTCGAAGGTGACAAACCCGTCCCTCGGCCCCCGGCGCGACACCTGCCTCGAGTTCCTGCGCGAGCTCAAGGGCGAGCTAGTGCGCAATCGGGAGGCCTGGTTCCCGGCACGCTAGCCCTCAGGGCGACGCGGCCGGGCAAGTCAGGGCGTCGAGCGGCGCCGGGTCGCAGACGAGCTCCGCGCTCGTGTACGTCCCCCGGCCGATGCAGCCGTCGCGGCCGAGCCCACGGCGGAAGCAGCCCGCGTCGCGCACGTCCCCGCGTTCGTCGATGGCCCAGAAGAACGCCTCGTCCCCCCGCAGGCGCAGGTAGACGAAATGATGGAACGGCCCGGCCGCGGCGTACCGCTCGTGCAGGGGCTGCAGGCGGTAGAGCGGCGCGCCGCCCCCGCCCGTGACGAAGTGGCGGATGCCGCCGTCCCCGCCCGCCGGATGACCGGTGGCGTCCAGCGGCCGGCTGCGCGCGTAGAGGTGGTTGTGCGCGGCGAAGACGAGGTCCGGCGCGAAGGCTCCCCGCCGCGGTCCGTCGAGGCCGAAGGCCGGCCAGAGCTGGTCGCGGAGGCTCGGCTTTTCCCCGTGCCCGCCGATGCACCGGCCCAGGAGCTTGAACGCGCAGCCGCGCGGCGTGTAGATCGGATGGTGCATGGCCACCACCGTCCAGGCCTCGGGGTGCGCCGTGCGGAGCTGGTTCTCCATCCACAGCGTCTGCAGCCGGTCCTCGCGCCGCGTGGCGGCCACCGGCGCCGTCTCCACCGGTTCGGCCTCCACGTCCAGCGTGTTCGAGTCCGCCACCAGCACGCGCACCCGCGGCCGCCCCGCCGCCGGCGCGGGCGGCCAGTCCACGCTGTAATAGCGGAGGGGATTGCCTCCGCGCAGGCCGTAGCCGAACGGCGCGTGGCGCAGGGCGGCGCTGGCGAAGCACGGGCTGCCCGTCTCCTCGGACTGCTCGTACGCGCTGTCGAAGGCCGGCGGGCAGGCGCGCGGGTCGACCGAGCGCGCGTCCTCGAGCACACCGGGATCCACCCACGGGCCCACTCCGGGCCCGACGCCGGCGGCCGCGTCCGCCCGCACGTCCTCGCGCACCAGCTCCACCAGCGCATCCGCGCAGGTGAGCGGCGGCGCGGCGGCGGCGCGCTCGGAGAGCCGGCAGCCCTTCACGTCGTGGTTGCCCAGCGCGGCCCGGACGCGGCCGGCCCCGCCGAGCAGCCTCTGGTACATCGTGTCGAACCGCGGGCCGAACAGGTCGGGGCTCCCGCGCCAGTAGACGTTGTCCCCGAGGAAGAACACGAGGTCCGGGCGCGGGCACAGCCCTTCCAGGCGGGCGGCCACCTCGGCCTGCGCGTGCGTCCCCCATTCGGAAGAGCCGCCGAGCCCGTAGCCCGAGTCGCCGATGAACACGATCGCCGTCTCCCCGGGCCGAGGGAGGAGACGGCACGGATCCGGGGGCAGGCACCCGTCCGCCGCCGGCTGCGCCCCTCCGGGCGCCGCGAGCGCGACGAGGACGAGCGGAAGAAGGCGCGGGCGCGGGCTCCGCATCAGAGCCTCACCGTCAGGTTGATGGAGAACCGGCGCGTCCCCGCGGCGGACACCGTGGTCGTCCGCGCGACCACCACCTGGCTCAGGTCCAGGTCGAGGCGCGCCGCCCGCGCGTAGAACTCGGCCGCCAGCGACGCGCCCACCGCGCCGCGCAGCGCGGCGGGCACTTCCCTGAAGGCCTGCGTGCGGGCGAGGTCCGCCCCCTCGTAGCGGAGGCGGCCCCCGGTCTCGCGCCGCAGGCCCGCCCGCAGCTTCAGGTACCCTCCGATCGGCGAGGGGCGCGTGTGCTCGAGGCCGAGCCGCGGCTCGAAGCCGTCCGACAGCGTGAAGAGGCTCGCCTCCTCGACCTCGTTGGCGCGCAAGGCCGCCAGCACCCGTTCGTACCAGACGTAGTCGAGCTGGCCGCTGACCAGCCAGCCGTCGGAGAGGCGCCAGGCGACGCCCCCCGAGAGCACGGGCGGCTCGGCGACGCGCACGCGCGCGGGCGCCGCCACGGTCCCGGCCGCGACGTCCACTTCCCGCCGCTCGACCGTCCACGTGGAGAGGTCGCGCTCGTAGGAGAGGCCGACCCGGAAGGCGGTGGGAGAGTGCCGCCCCCCGAACGTCGCGAGGAGACCGCCGACCGCGCGGAATTTGTTCGCGTCGCCGTCGAGCGTGACACGCCTGACTTCGGCGCCCCTGGCGTCCCGGAGGGTGCTCGATCCCTCGAGGCGCAGGTGGCGCCAGTTCAGGCTCAGGCCCAGGTTCAGCCAATGCGTGAGGCCCCGCGCGGCCACCAGGCCGATCTGCTCGCGGTCGGCGGAGAGAAGCCCGTCCTCGACGAGCCCGGGGCCGCTCACCACCTCCAGGTGACTCCCGTGGTCCAGGCTCTGCTGGGCGAAGAATCCGACCGCCCAGGGACGCTTTCGTGGTCCGGGAGGGCAGGGCAGCGGCGTGGCGGCGGAATCGGCGGGGAGGCCGGATACCGGGACCGTCTCCCCGCGCAACGCGGTGGCCAGGGCGAGCCAGCGCTCGCCCACGCCCGCGGCCAGCTCGAGGTTGGGCACGAGGGTGAGGCCGGCCGGATTGGTGACCGCCGCGCGCGTGTCGTCGGCCACCGCCACGAACGCCCCGCCCAGCCCCGACGGGCGCGCGCCCACGTCGCGCGCCCGCCAGGTCCATCCCCCGAAGGCGACGTCGGAGGTCTGCGCCCGCGCCGACGCCAGACCGGGGAGCGACAGAAAGGCGGCGAGGACGGCGGCGCGCGCTCCCGACCCGGCTCGCAGTGGCGTCCCCGCGCCGCCCTAGTGCGCGCCCTTGATGACCACCGCGGGGACGTCCTGCTCGCGGACGAGCCGGCTGCAGCTCGCCAGGTCGGCGGCCAGCGTGTTGTCGAGACGGATGGGGAGGTTCAGCCGGTCCTGGCTGCTCCGGTTCTTCCGTTGGTACAGCGCTTCCTCCCCCGCGGTGAGCTTCCCGTCGAGCGCCTCGGCGGCGGCGGCCAACTCGCCGCAGATCGCCTCGTGTGTGTGGGCCAGCTTATCGCGGATCCTGTCCTGAATGCGGACGTTGTCAACCCGGCCGCGAGACCGCCGGTGTGGCTAGACGCCGCGGGACAGGCTCCGGCGCAGCCCCTTGGGGATCACCGCGTGGTCGAGCAGCTCGAACAGCGCGTGGATCACGAGGGCCATGAGGGCGGCGGGCACGGCGCCGGCCAGGATGAGCGAGGTGTCGTCGAGGGCGAGTCCCCGCACGATCAGGTCCCCGTAGCCTCCCCCCCCGATGAAGGCGGCGAGGGTGGCGGTGCCCACGGTCCACACCGCGGAGGTCTTGATGCCCGCCATGATGTGGAGCGAGGACAAGGGGACCTCGATCCGCACGAGCCGCTGCCACCGGCTCAGCCCGAGGACGCCGGCGATCTCGAGAAGCTGCCGCTCGACGCTGATCAGGCCCGTGTACGTGGTTCGGACGATCGGCAGCAGCGCGTACACGGACAGCGCCACCAGGGCCGGAACCGTGCCGATGCCGAACAGGGGAATCATGAAGCACAGCAGGGCCAGGGAGGGAATCGTCTGCAGGACGCCCACCGTTGCCAGCTCCGCCTGACCCAGCGCCCGATGACGCGCGGCCACGATGCCCAGCGGGACACCCAGCAGGACCGCCACCGCCAGCGACGCCAGCACCAGGAAGAGGTGATCCGGCGTCAGGTCGAGCACCTCGGCCAGGAGCCGCCGTTCCGCCGCACCGCCGGAGACCACGGTCCCGAGGAACTCCGCCGCGACCTGCGGCACGGTCCGGCCGTCGAGATCGGCGCGGGCGTTCAGGCGGGACATCCGACGATCGTCGATCCGCCCCGCCAGCCGGGCCTCCAGCGCCTGCCAGCTTCGCGGGAAGCGGCGGATGAAGTCCTCTCTCACCAGGAGGACGGCGTGGTAGGCGGGGAAGAACCCGCGGTCGTCCCGCAGGACCACGAGGTCGAGTCGCTCCAGCTTGCCGTCGGTCGAGAAGATGTCGATGACGTCGACCTCGCGCCGGGCCAGCGCCTCGTAGGTGATGGCGTGCTCCATCACGCGGACACCGGCGAGCTCCAGGCCGTAGTGCCGCCGGAGCCCCGGCCATCCGTCCGCGCGGTCCGTGAAGCCCGGGCTGAAGCCCGCGGTCAGCGCCGGGTTGCGCGCGAGGTCGCCGATGGAGCGCAGACCCAGCCGCTGCGACGTCTCTCTCCGGACGGCCAGGGCGTAGGTGTTGTCGAAGCCGAGCGGGCTCCCGATGGTCAGGCCCGTCCCTTTCAGCTCGCGGCGGATCTCGGCCACGGTGGTGGCGGAAGGCTTCTCGAGGATGGCCTGGCTGAGCGTGCCCGTGTACTCCGGATAGAGGTCGATGTCGCCGTGCCTGACCGCCCGATACGTAACCCCGGTGCCCCCGAGGCCGAACGCCCGCTCGACCCGTGCCTCGCCCGTCCGCTCGATCACGTCGGCGACGATCTCACCCAGGATGTAACTCTCGGTGAACGACTTCGAGCCCACGCGGACGGTCGGCCCGGCATCGGCGCAGGCGGCCAGCGCGCCCAAGCCCAGGAGCGAGGCGCCCAGACGCGCGGTCCGTTCGGTCCTCACCAGAGAAGGTCCCGCATTTCCGGCGTGGGCCTCTGGGCGTTGAGGAACGCGGTGACGAACTCCGACGCCGGCCGCTTCGCCAGGTCGGCGAACGAGCCGCTCTGGACGATTCGCCCCTCCGTCATGAGCGTGATCGTGTGTCCGAAGAAGGAGGCCTCGCGGATGTCGTGGGTGACCAGGACCACGGTCTTCCCCATCGGGGAGAAGATCGCCTTCAGCTGTTCCTGCAGCTCGGCCCTGACCAGGGCATCCAGGGATCCGAGGGGCTCGTCGAGGAGCAGGATCGGGGGATCGAGCACCAGCGCCCGCATGAGGCTCACGCGCTGACGCTGTCCCCCGCTGAGCTCCGTGGGGTAGAGCTGGAGGATCGTGTCGTCGAGGCCGACCAGCTCGGCCAGCTCGCCGACCCGGGCGCGGATGCGCCCCTCGTCCCACCTCCGGGCCTCGGCGGGCAGGCTGACGTTGCGGCGCGACGTCAGGTGCGGGTAGAGACCCCCCTGCTGGACGACGTACCCGATCCGCCCGCGCTCGGACGGCGACGGCCCGCCCGCGCCGCGCCCGTCGACCCGGATGGCGCCGGAATCCGGCGTGATCAGCCCCAGGATCAGGCGAAGGATGGTCGACTTGCCGCAGCCGCTCGATCCGAGCAGGACGTGGGTGAGGCCGCTTTCGAGGCGCGCCGAGACGTGGTCGATCGCGACCACGTCGCCGAAGGTCTTGGTCACGTCTTCGAGCTGGATCATGGGAACCGGGAGCGGCCGGGCGGCCGGCGCGGCGCCGCTCAGATAGGTATCGTCCCCTCCCGGCCGTCACGGACGGCGCCGTAGACGGCCTGGCACAGCCGCATCGTCCCGACCGAATCATGGATGCTGGCGATCGGCTCACGGTTCTCGCGGATGGCCCTGACGAACTCCACGAGCGCGGTCCCGTCTCCCGTCAGCTCCCCGCTCCTCTGATCGCTGTAGTTCTCGGTGAAGCTGTTGTGGGCCTCGGTGTAGCGGCGCACGCCCCACAGGCCGTCGAGCACGACGTACTCTCCGCACCCCGTCAGCTCGATCCGGTCGTAGTTGCGCCACCAGATCCGCTCGCTGTTGAGCTGGAGGACGCCGACCGCCCCGCTCTCGAAGGCCAGGGCCACGGAGATGGCGACCCGCCCCTCCCGCTCCGTGTGGAACAGGGAGAGCTTCCGGACCTCGCCGCCCAGGTATCGCGCCAGGTCCAGGTGATGAACCGCGAAGTCGACGACGTAGGCGTGGACGGGCCCGTCGTAGCCGCGCGCGCGGGCCTCGTCGTAGGCCCCGCTGCAGAACGAGCCGAGAAGCTGCCGGAGTCCGCCGAACGAGGGCTCGGCCATCATGGCCCGCGCCTGGATCGCCCCGTAGCTGAAGCGCCGTTCGAAGTTGATCATGAGGGTCTTGCCGGTGCGCCGTGACGCCTCCGAGAGCTCGAGGGCCGCTTCGAGCGAGGGGGCGGGTGGCTTGGGGGCGAAGACGTGGAGACCCGCTTCGAGGGCCTCGCGGACGATCGGCTGGCGGGGCCGCGGGTGCATCTGCACGACTACCGCCTCCAGGTCCTCTTTCTCCCACATCCGGCGGTAGTCCGTGTACCAGCACGGGGCCCCGAACTTCTCCGCGGCATGCCTCGCCCTCTCCGAATCGAGGTCGCACACCGCCGCGAGACGGATGGGCGCGAAGTGCAAGGCCGGATAGACGGCGAAGTTCGCCATCACGCCCGCGCCGACGAATCCGAGGCGTAGGGGTTCCATCCGGGATCCGAGTCTAACCCTGTCGCGTCACGGCCCTGAGCCAGGACGCTCCGGCCGCCAGCAGGACCGCGAGCGGCGCGAGCGTGGCGATGCCGGTGAGGCCCATCAGCTCGCCGGCGTTCCAGGCTTCCCGCCTCTCGTGCACGGTGCCGGTGTGGATGGGCAGCGTGTTCAGGGCCAGGCGGCCCTCGGCGAACGCCGGCCACAGGTAGTCCTCGAAGGGACGGCCGAACCACCGCGGCACCTCGGGCTGCACCGCGGTCGCCACGAGCATGAGGACGGCGGAGTAGCCGGCGACCAGGGCGTACGCCGCGGCCTCGGGGCGAGACGGAGCGCGTCCGGCGACGAGCCCGCCGGCGGCGAGCGCTAGGAACGGCAGGGCAGGCACCAGGTGGCGCGGTCCCGTGCCCCAGCCGCCGTGCCAGTCGTTCAGGCCGGCGTTGAGGAGGACGTAGAGGAGTGGCAGCGCCGCCGTCACGGCGACCTCGGGACGGAAGCGGCCGGCGCGCCACAGGCGCACGGCGCCGGGCAGGGCGAGCAGCAGCCAGGGGGCGGAGTAGAACAGCCCGCGGTAGGGCGAGAGGAGGATGGCGTACAAGACACGGGGCGAGGGGGCGCCCAGGCCGAAGAAGGCGCCCTGCCGCCGGGGAGCGTCGGTGGAGAACGCGTAGGGCAGCGTGAGCGGCGAGCCGAACGCGACGGCGTGATACGCGGCCAGTCCCGCCAGGGGCGCGAATGCTCCCGCCGCGAGCCAGAAGAGCCGTGGCCACGGCCTCACGAACGCCGCGGCGTAGAGGACGATGGCCGCCGCCGCGAGCGCGGACGGGTACTCGACGGCGATCGCGGCGCCGAGGAGCGCGCCCACCGCGAACAGACGTCGGGCGCCCAGGGCGCCGCGCCACCGCGCGCGCATCAGCAGGCCGAAAGCGCAGAAGAGCAGCGCGGCCGCGAGCTGGTGGCCGTAGAACAGCGTCGAGTAGGGGAAGGCCAGCGTGGCGAACGCGTAGGCGAGGGCGACAAGGGCGCGCCAGGCCGGCCGCAGGCCGAGCACCTCGCCGAGCAGGTACAACATCACGACGGCGGCGGCCGAAGGCAGGGCCACCGTGAGGGCGGTAGCCAGCCAGGCGGCCCGGCTGACGAAGCGGCCGCGCAGCCGGCCCTCGCCGGCGAGCGGGTAGACGGCCGCGTAGACGGGCACGGCCGCGAACGACAGCCCGGGGGCCTTGTCGCAGTAGTAGTGCCCGTCGCGGTAGGCGAGGTCGCCCGTGTTGCGCTCGTAGCCGTCGATGCGCACCGTGCCCTGCTCCACGATCGCGCGCACGAGGTCGAACCGCACGGCGGCGTTCCAGCCACCGCCCTGGAAGAAGTAGGCGTAGCCGGCGAAGGCCAGCGCGAACAGCGCCGCCTCCGGCCGGCGCAGCGCGCTCGCCCGGGTCCCGCGCGGAGCGTCGCCCGCGCTGCGGTTCACGGCGCGCCCAGCCGCGCCAGCCCTGCCTCCGCGCGTTCGGCCAGCCGCGCGTCGCCGAGCGCGCGGGCCGTCTCGCGCAGCCCGCGATAGCCCTGCCCGTTGGCCGGGTTGAGGGCCACGGCCTCCTCGAACAGGCGCGCGGCCGCGCGCGGCCGGCCGCTCTCCAGCTCGAAGACGCCGAAGTTGTTGAGGTGCGACCAGCCGTCCGGCTCCGCCGCGAGCAGGCTCTCGAACGCGCGCCGCGCGCCCCCCCGGTCGCCCAGGCGCGCCCGCGCCACCGCGATCACCTCCAGCGCCCGCCCGCAGCGCGCATCGCGCGCCACCGCCTCCTCCGCCAGCGCGACCGCTTCCGCGACGGACCCCGCCGCGAACCGCGCGTAGGCGAGGAGCGCCCAAGCGTCCGCGTCGTCGGGCGCCAGGCGGAGCGCGGCCTCGGCCAGCCCTTGCGCCGCCGCCATGTTGCCGGCACCGGCCTGCACCTCCGCTCCGAGGAGGAGAGCGCGGAGGTGGCCCGCGTCGAGCCGCGCCACCTCCTCGAGCGCGGCCAGGGCCTCGGCGGGGCGGTCCTGGTTGTGGAAGAGCAGGGCGAGCGCCACGCGCGCGCCCACGGGTGAGAGGCCGGCGGCGAGCGAGCGCAGCTCCGCTTCCGCCTCGGCCGCCCGGCCCCCGAGCAGCGCCGCGCGCGCCATGCCCTCGAGCGCGGGCAGCGAACGCGGGTCGAGCGCGGCCGCCCGCCGGAAGGCGGCCAGCGCCAGGCGGAAGCTCCGCGCCCCCTCCAGCATGCGCGCGCGCTCGAGGTGCGCCTCCGCGGTGGGCGCCGCTGTCAGCGCGAGGAACGGCTCCGGCGGCGGTGTCGTCCTCTGCGCGCGCTCGATGTCCTCCCAGTTGGCGAGGCTCGTGTCCGCGTGCAGCGAGCGTGGGGCGCGGAACTCCAGCACCGGCCGGTCGTCCGTGTGCCGCGGGGCGCCGGCGGCCCAGCGCGCGAGGTCCGGCGGGCCCAGCGCGAAGAGGCTGGCCAGCCCGTAGGCGCTCCTGACGTGCACGCCCGCGAGGTCGTCCCGGACGGCGGGCGCGTCCAGGCGCGCGGCGAGGCTCGCCGCGTCCGGCCGGGGCAGGCCGTCGCTCCCGCCCACGAGGAGCACGTCGCCCTCGTTGACCAGGAACAGCGCCGCCCCCGGAAAGACGTCGGTGAACCCGCCCACCACCGTCCGCAGGTCGGCGGGCGCCATGTTGTACATGTGCGCCCATTGGCAGAAGAGCCCGCCCGGGGCCAGGCGCTCCCGCGCGAGCCGGAAGAAGTCCCGCGTGAACAGCGCGCTCACCCCCGCCATCCAGGGGTTGGACGGCTCCGAGATGAGCACGTCGTAGCGGCGGTCGGTCAGCAGCAGGTGGTTCCGTCCGTCGCCCACCCGCACGCTCAGGCGCGGGTCGTCCAGGGCGTTCCGGTTCACCTGGCTGAACAGCCGGGCCGCTTCCACCACCGCGGGCGAGACCTCGACCACGTCCACGCGCGTGCCGGCGTGCGCCAGGGCGGAGCCCGCGGTCATGCCGCTGCCCAGCCCGATGACACACACCTCCCGCGGGCGTGGGTGCAGCAGGAGCGGCAGGTGCGCGAGCAGGCGCTGCGTGAGCATGTCGCCCGAGTTGGTGGCGTCCACCTTCCCGTCCACGGCCAGGGAGAGCGTGCCGCCCAGACGCTTGACGGAGACGGTGGCGGCGGCGCCCTCACGGTAATACAGGAGCTCCCCCGCGCGCAGCTCCTCCTCCAGTCGGTCGGGTGGAGCGTGGGCCGCGTACTTGTAGGCGCCGCCCGCGAGGAGCGCGCGGTCCCATTCCCCGGCGCGGGCCGCCGGCCACGCCACGAGCGCGAGCAGGCCGAAGGCCACGGCCAGCCGGGCGAGGCCCGGACGCGAAAGCGCCACCGCGCCCAGGCCGGCCAGGGCGTGCACCCCGGCCGCGGCGAGCAGCGTCCCCTGCAGGCCCAGGCGCGGAAGGGCCACGAAACCCGCCAGGAGCGCGCCCGCGATCGCGCCGGCGGTGTTCCAGGCATAGGCCCGACCGAGCGCGCCGCCCGGGCCGGCCGCTCCGGGGGCCAGGCGCACGGCCAGGGGGAACGCGGCGCCGAACAGCACGCACGGGGGTGCTAACAGCGCGAACACGCCCGCGAACTCGAGCGCCATGAGCCGGCCCATCCGGTCCGCATTGTCCCGGACGAGCGTGGCCACCACCACGGGCAGACGGCCGACGGCCTCGACCACCATGAGGCACGCGCCGGCCGCCGCCAGCTCCACGAGCCCGAGGACGAAGCCGGGCCGGCGCACGCGGTCGGCCACCAGGGCGGCGGCCGCGCTGCCGATGGCCAGGCCCGCGATCACGGAGGAGACGATGAACGCGAACGCGTACGCCGTGGGCCCGATGAGCAGGGCCAGGGCGCGCGTCCACGCCACCTCGTTCGCGAGCGCGCCCAGGCCGGACAGGCCGACGACGGCCAGGGCCGCGCCGGGGGGCAGCCGGTCGAGCGCCGCGGCCGGCGCCGCCCGCGGCGGGCGCGGGGCGGGGAG
>DATKEG010000053.1:0-8115 GCA_035544515.1 Vicinamibacteria bacterium
CCGGATACGAACCTCGAGCTGCCCGCGCCGTCGCTGCCGGCCGCCCCGTAGCGGAGACGACGGGGCCGGCCGGGTGGCGCTGACCTGGCCCCTCCTCTACAGGCCGGTGGGCCGGGCGGAGCGGAAAAACTCCCGTGACACCCTTTCACAGGGGGCCGGCCGAAGCCCACGTACGGGACCCCAGAGCGGATGTTAGTCTCTTCAGATGGCGAGACTTCGCGCGGGCCGCTTCGCGGGCCCCGCGCTCGCGGCCCTCGCGCTGGCGGCTTGCGGCACAGAGGAGGCAGAGCGCACGGCCCCCACGCCCGCGGTCGAGGTCGTGCAGGCGCGCGTCGGCTCGCTGCCCCTGTCGCAGCGGCTCAGCGGCGTGGTGAAGGCCGAGAACCAGGTCTCGGTGCGGCCGGAGATCGAGGCGGTGGTGGCCGAGGTCTACGTGAAGAGCGGCGAGGCGGTGCGCAAGGGCCAGCCGCTGGTCCGCCTGCGCGACGCCAGCTTCGGCGACCAACTCCGGCAGGCGGAGGCGGCCGTGCGCCTGGAGCAGGCGGCGGCGCGCGAGGCCGCCGCGCGCGTCGAGGAGCTGCGCACCCAGGTGGTGCGCACGCGCGAGCTCGCCGAGCAGCAGCTCGTCAGCCGCATGGAGCTCGACACGCAGGAGGCGCAGGTGGCCGCCTCGCGGGCCGCGGCCGAGCAGGCGCAGGCGCGCGTGCAGCAGGCGGTGGCGACGGTCGAGGAGCGGCGCACGGCGCAGGCACGGACGGTCGTGCGCTCGCCGGTGGCCGGGCGCGTCGGCCAGCGCACGGTGGAGCCGGGCATGCTGGCCAACCCGGCCACCGTCCTGTTCGTGGTCGGCAACCTCGACCGCCTGCGCGTGGACGTCCCGCTCACGGGCGAGATGCTGAGCTTCGTGAAGCCGGGCCAGGGGGCGCTCGTACACGTGGACGCGCTCGGGGGCGCGCCTCTCCGCGCTCGCATCGCGCGCATCTCGCCCTTCCTGGCCGAGGGGAGCCTCAGCACGACGGGTGAGATCGAGGTCGCGAACCACGAAGGGCGCCTGCGCCCCGGCATGTTCGTGAGCGTGGACGTCCTGCACGGCGAGACCGAGCCCGCCACCCTCGTGCCCGCCAGCGCGCTCTGGGAGGACGCGCGTACGGGGCAGCGCGGAGTGTTCGTAATCGCCCTGCCCTCGACCGGCGCCGGCGAGACGCTGTCGGAGGACGCGCATCCCGTGGCGCTGCGCGGGGTCGAGGTGCGCGCGGAAGGGCACGGCCAGGTCGGCGTGTCCGGGGTGGAAGCCGGGGAGTGGGTGGTCACGGTGGGCCAGCACCTGCTCGCCCTCGGCGCAGACGCGCGCGCACGTGTGCGCGCGACGTCCTGGGAGCGGGTGCTGGAGCTGCAGGGCCTGCAGCGCGAGGACCTGCTGCGCGGCTTCATGGAGAAGCAGCAGCGGCTGGCGCGCACGCAGGGTGCGGCGCTGCCGACCGCCGAGCAGGTGCTCCGGGAGGCGCAGTCGGACGCGACCGGGGCGTCTCCCGCCGGGTCACAGGGGCGCTGATGTCGCTGCCCGCCCTTGCCGTTCGGCGGCCGGTGGCCACGGTGATGGTGTTCCTCGGGCTGATCGTGGTGGGTGTCGTCTCCCTGCGCAGCCTGGCCGTGGACCTCCTGCCGGAGATCGAGTTCACGCAGCTGACGGTCCGTACGCGCTACCCGAACGTGGGGCCGCGCGAGATCGAGCAGATCATCACCGACCCCATCGAGAACGCGGTGGCGGGTCTGCCCGACCTCGAGCGCGTCACCTCCCGCTCCCAGGAAGGGTCGAGCTGGGTGCGCCTGGACTTCGGCCGCGGCACCAACGTGGACGAGGCGGCCAACGACCTGCGGGCCGCGCTCGACCGCTTGCGTGACGAGCTGCCGGTGGAGGCGGAGCCGCCGGAGATCCTCAAGCTCGACCTCGATCGGGTTGAGGTGGTGAGCCTGGCCGTGACGTCCACCCGCGGCCTCGAGGAGCTGACGCGGATCCTGGAGCGCGACCTGGCGCGGCGGCTCGACCAGATCGCGGGCGTGGGATCGCTCGACGTGCGCGGCGGCATCTACCGGCGCATCCGCGTGGACGTCCGGCGCGACCGGCTGAAGGCCTCGGGCCTGACCGTGCTGGACGTGCAGGACGCGCTCGCGCGCGAGAACCTGGCCGCGCCCGGCGGCAGCGTGCAGGCCGGGCTCACCGACATCTACGTCCGGCCCGAAGCCGAGTTCCGATCGGTGGGCCAGATCGCGGCCACGGTGATCCGCACGGTGGGCGGCCGGCCCATCCGGGTCGGCGACGTGGCCGAGGTGAAGGACGACTACGAGGACCCGGCCTTCCTGGTCGAGGTCAACGGCGTGCCCGCCGTGATGCTGGGAGTGCAGAAGCAGAGCGGGGCCAACACGGTGGCGGTGGCCGACCGCGTCCGGGAGGAGGCCGCGAGGATCAACGCCGAGCGCGACGACCTGCAACTCACCGTGATCACCGACCAGAGCGCGTTCATCCGCCGGTCCATCGACAGCGTCCGGACCTCCGCGCTCTGGGGCTCGCTCCTGGCCATCACCATCCTCTACCTGTTCCTGCGCAATCGCGCCAGCACCGCGATCATCGCGCTGTCCATCCCCATCTCCGTCATCTCGGCCTTTGGCCTGCTCTATTTCGGGGGGCTGACCCTGAACCAGATGACGTTCGGGGGCCTGGCCCTCGGCGTGGGCATGATCGTGGACAACGCGATCGTGGTCCTGGAGAGCATCGTGCGCAAGCGCGAGGAGCAGGGCCTCGGCGCCGCCGAGGCCGCCCGCACCGGCGCCCAGGAGGTCGCGGGCGCCATCGTCGCCTCCACGCTCACCACTTGCGTGATCTTCCTGCCCGTGGTCTTCACGCGCACGACCAGCGGCGCGCTCTTCCAGGCGCTGGCCCTGGTCGTGGTCTTCGCCCTGGCCTGCTCGCTCCTGGTGGCGCTCACCCTCGTGCCCATGCTGGCCGGCCGCTTCATGCGCGCGGCCGGACCGGCGGACGGCGGCCGCCTTCCCGGCCGCTTCGCCCGCGTCGAAGGGTGGTACCAGGACCACCTGCGCCGCGCGTTGACGCGGCGCCGCCGGGTGTTCCTGGCCACCGCCCTGGCCGTGGGCCTGGCCGGGCTGGCCTTCCCGCTCGTGCCCGTGGAGCTGGCGCCGCAGACCGACGCCGACGAGATCGACATGGACGTCGAGATGGCGCAGGGCACCAGCATCGGGGTCGTCCGTTCGTACGTCGCGGAGCTGGAGGCGCTGGTGCGCGCGGCGCTGCCGCCGGGCCAGGTCGACTTCATCTCCATGGAGGTGCGCGGGGGCGATGCGGACGTGGAGCTGGCGCTCGCGCCGCCCGAACGCCGGACCATGGACGGCCTGGAGCTCGCCGACCGGCTGCGGGAGGCGGTGGACGGGCGCGTGCCGGGGGCGGAGATACGCGTGCGCGCGCAGCCGGGCCTGTGGATCCTGCGCCGGATCTTCAGCTCGGGCGGGGGCGAAGACGCGGTGGAGATCGAGCTGCGGGGTTTCGACCTCGACCGCGCCGATCTGCTCGCGGAGGAGATCCGGCGCCGGATGGAGGCCATCCCCGGCATCACCGACACGCGCGTGAGCCGGCGCGAGGGCCGTCCGGAGGAGAGCCTGATCTTCGACCGCGCGCGCATCGCCGAGCTGGGCCTCTCCGTGCGCGACGTGGCGCGCACGGTCCAGGCCAGCGTGGGCGGGGTGGAGGCCGGCCGCTTCCGCGAGCTCGGCGAGGAGTTCCCGATCGTGGTGCGGCTGCGGCCGGAGGACCGGATCAGCGGAGAGGACCTGCAGGCCGTGTCGCTGCGCACGCCGGCGGGCGCCGTGGTGCCCCTCTCCACGGTGGTGAGCCGCTCGCGCGGCCGCGCCCCCGTCAACATCCAGCGCGTGGACGGCCAGCGCGTCACCTACGTGGCGGCCAGCCTGGAGAGCGGGATGGTCCTGGGCGACGCCGTGGAGCGGATCCAGGAGGCGTTGGCCGACTTCTCCCTGCCCCAGGGCTACGCGGTGACGTTCGGCGGCGAATACGAGGAGCAACAGGAGGCGGCGCGGGACTTCACGGTCGCCATCCTCATGGCCCTCGTGCTCGTGTACATGCTGATGGCCGGCCAGTTCGAGCGCTTCGTGGACCCGCTCATCGTCATGCTCTCGGTGCCGGTCGCGCTGGTGGGCGTGGTGCCGACCCTGCTCCTCACCGGGACCACGTTGAACATCCAGAGCATCATGGGGCTGGTGATGCTGGTCGGGATCGTGGTCAACAACGCCATCGTGCTGGTGGACGCGATCAACATGCTCCGCCGCGAGCGCCGCATGGGCGCGGCCGAGGCGGTGCTGGAGGCCGGCCGCTTGAGGCTGCGGCCGATCCTCATGACCACCACCACCACCGTGCTCGGGCTGCTCCCCCTCGCCCTGGGCTTCGGCCCGGGTGCGGACATCCAGGCCCCGCTCGCGCGTGTCGTGATCGGCGGCCTGACCGTTTCCACCCTGGTCACGCTCGTGCTGGTGCCGACCGCGTACGTGTCCGTCACCGGCCTCCAGGCCCGCGTCCGGGCCTCGCGCTGGCGTCGCGGCGAGCCCGCCGAGGCCACGAGCGCCTGATCGCGGTTTTCTGCTAGCCTCGTGGCGTCATGGCCAAGCACCTCCTCCGGAGGGCCGTCCTTGCCGCCGCGATCGCGTGGGTGTCCGCCGCCGCCCCGGCCTGGACGGCGCCGCCGCAGCTCAAGCCGGGCGTCTTCCTCTACGCATCCCCGGCGCTCGGCGATCCGAACTTCGTCGAGACCGTCGTGCTCCTGGTGCAGCACGGCCCGGACGGCTCCATGGGGCTCGTGGTCAACCGTCCGACGCGCGTGCCCGTGCGCGAGGCGGTGGATGCGCTGGCCGAGATCCGCGGCCTGGAGCTGCGGCTCTACGAAGGTGGTCCCGTGCAGCGCGACGTGACGCTCGCGCTCGTGCGCACGCCCAAGCGACTGGCGGACGCGCACCGCGTCCTGCCCGACGTGCAGCTTTCCACGGAGTCGAAGCGGTGGAAGGAGCTGGCCCGCGATCCGGAAGTGGAGAGCCGCCTGCGCGTGTACGCGGGTTACGCCGGCTGGGGCCCCGGCCAGCTCGCGCGCGAGCTGCGCCTGGGCTCGTGGGTCGTCGCCCCCGCCGACGCGCGCTCGGTGTTCTCTTCCGAGCCGTCGGAGCTGTGGCCGAGGGTCCACCAGCTCATGAAACGCATCGAGGCCCGCCAGACGGCGCCGGGTCGTGGTCCTATTCCAGGTCGCTGTTGCTGACGAAGGCGATCATGCGGCCGTCCGGCGACCAGGACGGCACGTTGATCGTGCCCTGCCCCCCATAGACGTAGGCGATCACCGTCGGCTTTCCGCCCGCGATGGGCATCCGGCGCAGGTAGACGTGTTTGTAGTAGGGGTGCTCCGCAGGCGCCACGTCCTTCCCGTAGCTGATGAAGACGAGCGAGCGGCCGTCGGGCGAGACGTGCGGGAACCAGTTGTTGAACTCGTCGTCGGTGAGCTGCACGGGGTCCTGGCCGTCGGGCTTCATGCGCCAGATCTGCATGGAGCCGCTGCGCACGGAGTTGAAGTAGATGGCGCCGCCGTCCGGCGCGTATTCCGGACCGTCGTCCAGGCCCTTGACCGGCGTCAGGTTGACCTCCTCGCCGCTGCCGTCCGAGGCGATGCGGTAGATGTCGAACTCGCCGTTGCGGCCGCCGGTGTAGACGAGGAACTTCCCGTCCGGAGACCAGCCGTGCAGGTAGGACGGGGTCAGCGGCGTGATGCGCTTCGGCGTCCCGCCCGTGGCCGGAAGCGTGAAGATCGTGGAGCGGCCCTCGTCCGTCGTCTGGTCGCTGATGCCCAGCATCGTCCCGTCGAACGACAACACGTGGTCGTTGTTGTTCCGGATGGCGAAGCCCGTATCGATCACGGCCGGCTGCCGCGTGGCCAGGTCGAACCGGTGCAGCCGCCCCCGCCCCTCGCCTCGGCCGCTCGTGTTGTAGATGAGCGCGGCGCCGTCCGGCGTCCAGTTGGGCGCCTCGAAGGGCTGGGGCGAGCTGTGGAGGACCTGCCGGTGTCCGGTCTCCAGGTCGAGGACCTCGAGGTGGCTGCCGAGGTAGTCGCGGTAGGGAACGAAGCCTTCGCGCGCCGGGCGGACGATGCGCACGTCGCGGAAGACCGCCGTCTCCACCACGTCCGGGTTGTGCGAGCAGAGGAAGAGCCCGGCCAGGACCTGGTCGCCCAGCGCGAGGTCGGCCACGCGCGTGACCGTGAAGGGCTCGCCGTAGCGCGCGGCGGAGAAGATGTAGGTCGTTCCCTTCCGCTCGAGCTGGAGGACGTCGGCGTCCTTGACCGCCGACTCGATCTGCTCGGTGATCGCTCCTTTCGTGCGGCGGTACTGGAGCGAGGTCAGGCCGTCGCCGTGCACGACGGCGTCGGCGTAGGGCGAGTCGGCGTCGAGGCTGCCGCGCACGATGAGGCCCAGCTTGCGGTGCGGGTCCACCCCCTTGCCGAGCAGCTCCACGCGCGCCTGCAGGATGAAGTCGCCGGTCATGCGCTTCCAGGCGAAATGGAACTCGTCGCGGGCGCCCCACATGTTGCTCCCGGCCGCCCTCAGGGTGTAGGCCTGGAGCAGAGGGTTGTAGACCGCGGATCCCGCGATCTTCGGCGCGCCCACGTCCCCGTGCCCGTCGAACGCGCCGAGGGCGCCGTCGGGCGCGAAGGCCGAAGCCCACGCCGCCCACGCGCAGGCCGTGAGCGCGAGGAGCCGGCGGATGAAGCGCCGCGTTCCAAAGAAACGCTGAACGGACACGGCTTCACGAGCCCCCTGGTGTTTCGGCATCCGGCTCCCTCCCTTGAGTGCGGGCAACGTTACCATCACGCCCGGCCGCGTCGGAAGAAGCCGTTTTCCCCGGCTCGCCGCTTCCTTGACAATGTGGCCTCATGTGGCTACATTGTTGCCATGAAAGCTGTCGGCGTGCGTGAGCTGAAGAACCGCCTGAGCGAGTATCTGCGTCTCGTGCGAAACGGCGAGGAGATCCTCGTGACGGACCGCGGCGAGGTCATCGCGGAGTTGCGTCAGCCGAGTCCACGCGTCGCCCTGCCCTACCCTGCGCTGCTGGAGGCCGTCCGACAGGGGCGCGCGCGTGTCGCATCGCCCAACCGTCCCGATCTGTATCCAGCCCTGGGCGCCATGATGCCGGCGGGCTCCGCGGCGAAGCTCCTCGACGAGGAGCGCGGCGAGCGCTGAACCTCTACGCGGAGTCGAGCGCCGTATTATGCTGGCTCCTGGACGAGGCGCGCGCCACCGAGGTCCGCGCACCGCTCGGCGCCGCGGAGCTGGTGCTGGCCTCGAGCCTGACGCTGATCGAATGCGACCGTGTCCTGATCCGGGCCGTGGCCATGAAGCTCCTTCCGGAGGCGATGGCGGCCGAGCGGCGAGCCGTGCTCGCGCGCACGGCCGACCATTGGGTCGTCTTCGATCTGGATGCCGAGGTCACGGATCGTGCTCGCCGACCGTTCCCCGCGGAGCCGATCCGCACCCTCGACGCCATTCATCTGGCGACCGCTGTGCTCGCGCGGGCCATGGTTCCGGACCTGGCCCTCCTTTCGCTCGACGAGCGCGTTCGCGGTTCGGCGGAACAGATGGGCTTCCGGATCGTGCCCGAATGATCCGCCGCCACCCCACTCTTGCCGAGGTGACACCATGACCAGACGCCGCTTCCTCCCGCTCCTGGTCGCCCTGACGACGTGGGGCGCGCTGGCCCGCGCCGAGGATCCCAAGGTCGCGGAGGCCGTGCGCACCGTGGACGCCGTGGCGGCGCGTGGCCCCTTCGCCGCGCGGTGGCCGTCCCTGGAGAGGTTCCAGACGCCGGAGTGGTACCTCGACGCCAAGTTCGGCGTGTTCATCCACTGGGGCGCCTACTCGGTGCCCGCGTTCGGCAACGAGTGGTACCCGCGCAACATGTACAAGCGGGACGACAAGACCTTCGAGCATCACGTGGTCACGTACGGCCCGCAGTCCCGATTCGGCTACAAGGACTTCATTCCCCGGTTCAAGGCCGAGAAG
>DATKEG010000054.1:0-6823 GCA_035544515.1 Vicinamibacteria bacterium
GCCGGCAACACCGCGCCCCGCGGCCACGCCACCCGCTCGCGCCGCCGCACCCGCCGCACCGGCGCGTCCCGCGGTACCGCCTGCCCTTCCGCCGCCTGCCCCGTCACCCGCGCCGGCCCGCCCGGCGACGCCGTTGGCTCGGGCGAAGCCCCCCCTTCCCGCGCGGCCGGTGGAGCCGCTGATCCCCGAGCCGCCGCCCGAGGACGCGCCGCCAACCATCGAAGACCTGCCGATCATCCCGTTCAAGGCGCTGGAGGACGAACCCTCGCCCGCGCGCATGTCCGTGTGGGCCGGGGCGGCGGGCAGCCTGGAGGAGACCGACCTCGCCGACCAGCTCGCGCTCGTCATCCAGAGGGAAGTGGCCGAGGGTCACGCCGTCGTCATCGGGGAAGAAGACCTCGAGGAGCTGGACCTCGTCGAGGACGACCGATACGCCGCGCGCGAGCAGACTCCGGCGCCGGCCGCCGCCGTGGCCCTGGCCCGCGGCCTCAACCGCGTCGTGGAGTGGTCGACCGCGGCCGTGTCGGCGGTGCGCGGGAAGGCGAAGCCGGCCGGAGCCGTGCGCGCGGCTTCCCCGCCGGATCCGGTGGCGCCACCGCCGCGCGCGAGCGACCTGCCCGTCGTGCCGTTCGCCGCGGAAGCGAGCGCGGCGGCCCCCCGGCGGCGGCTCGGGCGCCTCGCGGGGGTGGCGGCGGCCGCGCTCGCCGTCGCGGTGGCCGCGGGGCTCGGGCTCAGCCGGTGGATGACAGGCTCGGAGGGCTCACGCACCGCCGCTGAGCCCGCCGCTCCCCCGCCCCCGCCCGCGGCCAGCGAGCCGCAGTGGCCGCCGGAGGTCGTGGCGGCGGCGCAGAGACTGCCCCACCTCGCGCCGGACACCGTGGAGCTCCTGCTGGCCACGAGCCCGTTCGGGAACCCCGAGCCCTCGGAGGTGTTCCGCCGCGCCCGCACCGCGGCCCGCCGCGGCGTCTCCGCGCTCACGCCCGAAGAGGCGCAGGAGCTGGCGGTGCTCGAGCGCGCCGTGCTCGTGCGCCTCGGCCCCGCCGAACGCGAGCGCGTGATGGCCTACGATCGCCTGCGCGCCGGCCGGGACCTGATCCCGGCGGAGGACGCGCGCGTGCTCGGCCTGGTCGCCCGCGGCACGCGCGCCCTGCCGGCCCCGCACCGCGAGCGGCTGCGGGTCCTCTCCGGCAAGGCGATCGCGGCCGCGCTCGCATCCGGCGGCCAGCCGGCCGAAGCACCCCGGCCCTAGACTGACCAGCGTGCCATCGGCCCGGTCTCCCGTGCCGGGCGGGCACGAAATCCGATAAGATCTCCCGTCTTGCCGGGTACCGAGCAGGAAGTCCAGGACGCGATCTTCGAGCTGCACGATTACCTTTCCGACCGCCGCGCGCCGTTGATGGTCGCCGACTCCGTGGCCCTGCTCCTCGAATATCCCGCTGAGTTCCTGGCCGCGCAGATCCAGGGCTGGGTGGCCGGCCAGGTCCTCACCGCGCCGGCCGCCGACTACCTCTATCACGGCGCCCGGAAGATCGCGCTCATGGGCGAGTTCGATCTCGTGTCGAGGGACGGGCTGGCCGGCTACCTCCGTGACCTGGGCAAGGCGCTGCTGCCTCATTGTCCGGCGGCCGACCGTGAGCTGCTGAGACAGAACCTGGAGCGGCTGGACAAGGTGGCGGCGACACCCGCGCCCGTCGCGGTGCTGCACCGGCCGTCCGGCGCGCTGGTGCCGCCCGCCCCGGCCTCGCCGGCGGGCGAACAGACCCTGTCACGCGAGGTCCGCAGGCTGTCGTTGCTGCTGGAGCACCTGCGGCCGCTGGCCTCGGCGGCGGGCCCGGTCGAGCAGCGCACCGCGGTGGCGTCGCAGTTCATGACGGCCGCCGCCGTGCAGTCCTCCAGCACACGGGAGCTGGACCAGCACCTCGCACCCCTGCGCCAGCTCGGCATCGACACGCAGATGGCGGAGGTGTTCAGGACGCTCGCGCGAAGCCTCGCCGGCTGGACGCTGCCTCGGGTCGAAGGCCAGCCCGCCCCGTCCGTCTCGGCGGAGCAGCTGCAGGCGATGCGGCGGATCGTGTCGCTCGCCGACGACCCCGCGGAAGTCGCGAAGCGGTTCCGCGAGATGGTCCACGCGGCCATCGAGCAGTTCAATGAGGGCCACCTCGGCCGGGCGGTCAACATGTTCGAGCTGGCCGAGCGGCTGGCCGCCGAGGAGAAGATCCAGCCGATGTTCGTGCAGGCGCTCCGCACGCAGGGCCACGACTATCTCGACCCGGAGCGGCTCCGCGGCTTCGCCGAGCGCCGGGACAGCCGGGGCCAGCTGCGCCCGATACTGGACTTCTTCAGCGCGCTCCAGCCGATCGGCCTGCTCGATGCGCTCGACGGCGAGCCCCGGCGCGAGCGCCGCCACCAGATCCTGGCCCTGATCGAGGTGCACGAGCAGGCCGGCCGCGCGGCCGCCTACGAGCGCTTGACGGCCTCGGCCGTGGAGGACGCCGAAGTCGATCCCTTCTTCCAGCGAAACCTCGTCTACCTCCTGCGCGTCATCCCCCGCGCGGAGGAGGTCGCGGTCGAAGACGAGGTGGCCGCCGTCCTGCGGGTCGCGGGAAGGTCCAGCCCGTCCCCCCTGGTGAAGGAGGTGATCGCCTTCCTGTCCCAGAGCCGGCACGACAAGGCCGAACGCGCTCTCGTCACCTACCTGAAGGTGTTCGAGAGCATGATCCTGCAGCCGGAGACCGCCGCCTACCGGCCGGACGAGCTCGACGTCCTGCTCGACCGTACGTGCGCGGCCCTGGCACGCTATGGCACCCCCCGCGCCTGGCGGATGCTGGTCGAGCACGGGCTGAAATCGGATGCCCGGCTGGGCAGCCCCTACCTGCGCCTGGCGGAAGCCGCGCGCGCCGACCTCTCGAGCATCCACGAGCTGGTGGACCGGATCGTCGCGGCCATACGGGCCGAGCTTCCGCGCGGCGGCATGCTCGGCCTGGTGGAGCGGAGGAACGAAGACAAGGCCGTGGCGCTGATCCACGGCCTGGCCGGCACGCCGCTGCCGGAGGTGCGCGAGCTGTTGGAGGAGGTCGCGGCCAGATACGCGGGACGGAACCTCGGGGAGGCGGCGGCCAAGGCGCTCGCCGCGCTCGACCGCCTCGGCGCTCCCACGCCGGCGGCCGGCCTGTCGGGCGACCTCGATCTGTTCGGCCTGCCGAGCCTGATGCAGACGATCGGTCAGTCGCAGCTCTCGGGTGTCCTCTCCCTGATCACGGCGGAAGGGAAGCCGCAGGCCACCCTGCTCTTCGAGCAGGGCCGGTTCCGCGGAGGGCAGAGCGGCAACGTGCGGGGCGACGAGGCCGTGTACCAGCTGCTCGAGCGCCCCTTCCCCGGCACGTTCGCCTTCGTGAGCCGGACGGACGTCGATTCCCAGCCTGGCGTGGGCGCTCCCCAGGACGTGATGTCGCTCATGATGGAGGGGGTGCGGCGGTACGACGAGTTCCAGCGTGCGGCGGCCGTCGTCGCGGACGGGGCGCGACTCACGGCCACCGGCGATCCGCACACCTCGCCTGAAGACGAGGACCCCGACTTCACGACCCTGGTCTGGAACCAGGCCACCTCCGGCCGCACACCGTCCGAGTGCGAGGCCGAGACCAGCGTCGATCCCTACCGCGTCCGGAGGCTGGTCGCGCGTTGGGTGGAGGAAGGCGCGCTGCGGCTGGAGCCCTGACCTGGCGCCTCATCGCCATTCGCCCGGGAGCACGAAGGCGGCCCATTCGGACACGGCGCGGATATAGTTCGCGTCATGCTTCTCAGACGGACGCCCCGGATCGTCTCCGCCTCCCTTCTCTTGCTCGTGGTTTCGCGTGCGCTGCCCTCGGCCGCCGCCCAGGACCCCGCCGCACCCGACCTGACGCTCTGGTACCGCCGGCCGGCCCCGCAGTGGGACCACGCGCTGCCCGTCGGCAACGGCCGGCTGGGCGGCATGGTCTTCGGCGGCGTGCGCAGCGAGCGCATCCAGCTCAACGAGGACTCGCTCTGGATGGGCGGCCCGCGCGAGACGGACAACCCCGAAGCCCTGGCGCACCTCCCCGAGGTGCGGCGCCTCCTCTTCGCGGGCCGGCCCGTCGAGGCGGCCGCGCTCGCCGAGAAGAAGCTGATGGGCCGTCCGAACCGGCTCGAGTCGTACCAGACGCTGGGCGACCTGCGCCTGGCCTTCGAGCAGGAGGGGACGCCGGAGGACTACCGGCTCGAGCTGGACCTCGACACGGCGATCGCGCGCGTGAGCTACCGGCTCGGTGGGGTCCGCTACACTCGCGAGGTCTTCGCGAGCGCCCCCGACCGGGTGCTCGTGGTGCGCCTCGGAGCGGACCGGCCCGGCCAGGTCTCGCTGTCCGTCGGTCTCGACCGCCCACAGGACGCGCGCACCGAGGTCGTCTCCGCCGAGCGGATCGACCTCGCGGGCGCGCTGGCCGGCGGCCGGGGCCTCGCCTTCCAGGCGTCGGTCCGGATCGTGGCGGAAGGGGGGCGAGGCGACGCCTTCCCCGAGCGCGCGCACGTGGAAGGGGCGGATGCCGTGACGTTGATCCTGGCCGCGGCCACGAGCTACCGCGGCGCGGATCCACGCGCCGCGGTCGAGCGGGAGCTCTCCGCCGCGGCCGCCAAACCGTTCGCGCGCCTGCGGGCCGATCACGTGGCCGACCATCGCCGGCTGTTCCGCCGCGTGGACCTTCGCCTCGGCCCTCCCGCCACCCCATCCGCGCTCGCCACGGACGAGCGGCTCGAGCGCGTGAAGGGCGGCGAGCGGGATCCGGGGCTCGACGCGCTCTACTTCCAGTTCGGACGCTACCTCCTGATCGCGAGCAGCCGTCCCGGAGACCTGCCCGCGAACCTCCAGGGCCTCTGGAACGACAGCCTGCACCCGCCGTGGGACAGCGACTACCACCTCAACATCAACGTTCAGATGAACTACTGGCCGGCCGAGGTCACCAACCTCGCCGAGTGCCACCTGCCGCTCTTCGACCTCCTGGAGTCGCTGCGCGCGCCGGGGCGCAAGACGGCGCGCCTCCACTACGGCGCCGGGGGCTTCGTCGCCCACCACATCACCGACGTCTGGGGGTTCACCTCCCCCGGCGACCGGCCGCGGTCCGGCCTGTGGCCGACGGGCGCCGCCTGGCTGGCGCAGCACCTCTGGGAGCACTACGAGTTCGGCCGCGACCGGGCGTTCCTGGCCGGCGCCTGGCCGGTGATGAAGGAGGCGGCCGAGTTCTTCCTCGACTACCTCGTGGACGACGGGAAGGGCCGGCTCGTCACCGGTCCGTCGGTGTCGCCCGAGAACCGTTACCAGGTCGCCAGCGGCGAGGTGGGCGTGCTGGCCATGGGACCCTCGATGGACACGCAGATCGTGCGCGGGCTGTTCACGCAGGTGATCCGGACGGGCGAGATTCTCGGCCTCGACGATCCGCTGCTCGCGCGGCTCGCGGCGACGCGCGCCCGGCTGCCCGCGGAGAAGATCGGACGCCACGGGCAGATCCAGGAGTGGGTCGAGGACTACGAAGAGCCCGAGCCGGGCCACCGTCACATCTCCCAGCTCTTCGCCCTCCATCCCGGCGACCAGATCACGGTGCGCGGCACGCCCGACCTGGCCCGGGCCGCGCGCGCGACCCTCGACCGCCGGCTCCGCCACGGTGGCGGGCACACGGGCTGGAGCCGCGCCTGGATCATGAACTTCTGGGCGCGCCTGGAGGACGCCGAGCAGGCCTACGAAAACTACCAGGCGCTGCTCGCGAGATCGACCCTGCCGAACCTGTGGGACCTGCACCCGCCGTTCCAGATCGACGGCAACTTCGGCGGAACGGCGGGCGTGGCCGAGATGCTGCTGCAGAGCCACGCCGGCGAGATCCACCTGCTTCCCGCGCTCCCCCGCGCCTGGGCGGAGGGCCGTTTCCGCGGGCTGCGCGCGCGCGGCGGGGTGGAGGTGGACCTCGCGTGGAGCCAGGGCCGGGCGACGGCGGCGGTGCTGCGGGCCACGGTCGACGAGCGCCATCGCCTGCGGGCACCGGCCGGACAGCGCGTCGCCGAGGTACGCAGTGGCGGCCGGCCCCTGGATTATCGCGTGGACGGCGACGTGGTGGTCGTGGCGCTGGCGGCCGGCCGGACGTACGAGGTGACGTTCCTTACCCGGCCGTAATGCGGCGGTTCGGGCCGCCTGTGCTCTACTGGACAGATGGACGATGTACCGTCCGTTCCGGCCGCCCGCGACGGGGAGCCGGCCCGGCCGAGGGCGGGGTCGGCCCCGCGGGACAGGCGGCTGGCCCTCGCGCTGGCCGCGGGGGCGGCCGGGCTTTATCTCGCGAGCGCCGGCGTGCTGGGACTCCTCTGGTACCGCTGCGGCCTGTCGAGCTGCCCCGACGTCTCACGGCTGAGGTCGTACCAGCCCGGGAAGGCCTCCCGCCTCCTCGACCGCCAGGGCCGCCCCTTCGGCGAGCTGCGCCCGGTGGACGGCGAGACGGTCCCGCTGCGCCGCATCCCCGAGGACGTCCGGGACGCGTTCCTGGCCGTCGAGGACCAGCGCTTCTACGAGCACGGGGCCGTGGACTGGCCGCGCGCCGCCGGCGCCGTCGTGGCCAACGTCCGCGGCGGCGGGTTCGGCCAGGGGTTCAGCACCGTCACCATGCAGCTCGCGCGCAACGTCTTCCCCGAGCGCATCCCCGCGCGCGAGCGGACGCTGGGCCGGAAGCTGCTCGAGATCCGCGTGGCCTACGAGATCGAGGAGCGCTTCGCGAAGGACGAGATCCTCGAGCTGTACCTGAGCCACATCTACTTCGGCAACGGCGCG
>DATKEG010000055.1:0-4596 GCA_035544515.1 Vicinamibacteria bacterium
GAACAGCGGGATCGAGCGGTTGCCGACCTGCGCCACGTAGCTCACGCTGAAGTCGTGCGTGACCAGCGCGTACACCATCGCGAGGTTCGCGACCAGGAGCAGCGCGAAGGTGCCGTAGGTCGCGAGCTGGGCGCTGCGCAGTAGGTCGGAGCGGGACCGGCGGACGCCCAGGACCGCCGCCGCCGCGCCGTACGCGGCCAGCACGAGCGCCGCCACGATCGCGCTGTGGCCGAGGAGACGGATCACGGTGCCCGCCTCCTCCCCCGCGACCGCCTCGAAACCGGGCGCGGCGGGGTCACGTCCCCGCGTCCTCCCGGATGAGGCCGTGGTAAAGCTGCTCCGGCCGCTCGCCGTCGGCGGGGGCGCGGTACTCGTGGGAGTGCTTGACCATGAGGTTGGTGGCGTGGAAGGCGCCGTCCTGGCGCAGGCGACCCTCGACGATCACGCCGATGCCCTCGCGGAACATCTGGGGCGGCGCGCCGCTCGCGGCCACCTCGAAAGCCTGCGCGCCGTCCGTCAGCCGGAAGCGCAGGTCCAGCGCGTCGGCGTTCCAGGAGACCGACCCGGGCGCGACCATGCCACCGAGCCGGACGGGCTCGTCGACGACGGCCTCTCCGCGCTCGGACAGCTCGGTCGGCGTGAGGAAGTAGACCAGGTTGTCGCCGAGGCCGCCCCAGGCCAGGTAGCCGAATCCCGTGAGGATGACGATCAGCCCTGCCGCGACTGTCAGCCTCTTGCCGCTCCGTCCCAGGCTCATGCGGTGTCCTCCGGTTGGCCCTGCAGGGCTTCCTCGAGCGCGCGCCGCGCGCGCCGGCCCCGGAGCATCACGTATCCCCAGTAGACGAGGAGCGTTCCCCACGTGAGGCCGTACGCGGCGGTCACGTACCCCCACTCCCCGGTCACGCCTCGACCCCGCGCAGGGCGCGCTCTTCCTCGATCGCCTCCACCGCCGCCTCGACGCGCGCGACACGGCGCCGGAGGAGCACCAGGTAGGCGGCGACGAACAGCACGGCGAAGGCGTTCAGGCGCAGCCCCGTGGCGTACGCCGGGTCCATGGTGGAGGGCGTCGACTGCACCTGGTGCAGCGTGCGCCACCAGCGCACCGACATGTAGACCACGGGGACGCCCAGCGCCCCCAGGATGCCCACCAGCGCGCTCCAGCGGGCGCGCCGCTCCGGGTCGTCCACCAGCGCGCGTAGCGCGAGGTAGCCGACGAAGATCAGGAACAGCACCAGGGTCGACGTGAGCCGGGGATCCCAGGTCCACCACACGCCCCAGGTGGGCTTCGCCCAGATCATGCCCTGGACCAGGACGAGGCCGTTGAGCAGCGTGCCCACCTCGGCCGCCGACGCGGCCAGGCGATCCGCGGCGTCGGCGCGGGACGCCAGGTACCAGACGGCGGCCACGAGCACCACGAAAAACGACAGGAAGGCGATCCACGCCGACGGCACGTGCACGTAGAGGATCTTCTGCAGGTGCCCCATGTCGCGCGCCGGCAGGGTCTGCAGCCCGTAACGCTGCGCCCAGGCGAAGAACGCCACCGCCACGGCGCCGAACGCGGCCAGGGCGGGCCCCGGTCGCAGCAACGAACCGCGCGAGCGCGCCACCCACTCGGGTACGACGGAATCGCTTCGCAAGCACTCCTCTCCAGGTCGGGCGTCTCGTGAACGCTTCCGCGGCAGCTTCTGATCGCGCCTCTCCGGGCCCCTTCTGCCGCTCGACCTTCGTCCACCGCGCCACGATCACGCGGCGGGGCGGCGCCACGGGCACGCCGCTCAGTCGTCGACGACCGCGCCGTACAGCAGGTAGGCCGCGGCCAGGAAGATCGCGTCGAACGCCGCGAGCAGGCCCAGCCAGTTCACCCGGGCCGCGACCGGATCGCCCGCGAGCGCGACCTGCGTGCCCTTGACCGCCGCGATGACCAGCGGGGCCAGCATCGGGAACAGTAGGAGCGGAAGCAAGACCTCGCGCGCGCGAACGCGGCTCGCCATGCCCGCGTAGAAGGTGCCCAGCGCCACGATCCCGACCGTCCCCAGTGCCAGCAGCGGCGCCAGCCTGCCCAGAGTTGTGAGGACCGGCAGCCCGTACAGCACGCCGGCCATCGGCACCACCGCGGCCTCCACGGCGAACACGAACGCGAGACTGCCCAGCATCTTGCCCAGGAAGATCGAGCGCCGGTCCCCGGGGTACAGCAGCAGCGCGTCCAGGGCGGCGTCCTCCAACTCGAGCAGGTAGGCGCGCTGGAAGGCCAGTACCGAGCTGAAGATCACGGTGATCCAGAGCACGCCGGCCGCCGCCTGCGTGAGCGCGGCCTCGTCGGGTCCCAGCGCGAACCCGAACAGCACCAGCACCAGCGCCGAGAACGCGACGACGGCCGCGAAGTTGGCGCGGGACCGGGCCTCGACCAGGACGTCCTTCCATGCCACGGCGAGGACACGCGTCAGCTCGCCGGCGCTCCGCTGGCTCATCGGCCCACCAGCCGGGGCGCGTCCGCGACCGACCGCCGGTCCGCGGGCGGCTGGACCGTGCGCCCGCGCTCCAGCCAGACCGTCCGGACGACGATCCGCCGCGCGCGTTTCAGGTCGTGCGTCGCGACGAGGACCGAGCCGCCCGCGGCGGTTACCTCCCCGGCGACGGATTCCAGGAGGTCGAGGCCGCCGGCGTCGAAGCTCGCGAAAGGCTCGTCGAGCAGGAGCAGGCGCCGCGGGGCAAGCAGCAGACGCCCCAGGGCCAGCCGGCGGCGCATGCCCGACGACAGCGCGCGCACGCGCTCGTGCGCCGCGGCGGCCAGGGCGACGCGCTGGAGGACCGCTTCGATGGTCCCGCGGTCCGCGCCGAGGCCCAGCATCCGGGACGCGAACGCCAGGTTCTGGTAGGGGCTCAGGTCCTCGTAGAGACCGCTCCGGTGCGCGAGCAAGCCCACGTGGGCCCGCGCGCCGTCCGCGTCGGCGACCAGGTCGTGCCCGCAGACCGCCCCCATGCCCCGGGTGGGCCGGAGCAGCGTCGCGGCGACCCGCAGCAGCGTCGTCTTGCCGCTGCCGTTCGCGCCCGCCAGGGCGACCGACTCCCCCGCCGCGACCTCGAGATCCACGCCCCTCAGCGCCCAGCTCCGACCGAACCGTCGCGCGACGCCCCGGAGGACCAGCGCGGGCGCGCCTGATGGTGGAGCTGGAACTGGCGTCGTCACGGCCCTGCCCGCGTTTCGGTGGAACGAGGCGGGGCGAGGCGTCGCCGCCCCGCCCGCTGGCCGGGAACATACTTCGCTGGCCCCGGCGGGGCCACGTTGCGGGCGCGCGCCGACCCTTCGAGCAGCACCGGAGTTAGACGACCCGAAAGCGTTGCAGATCCGGAGCATACGGGTGACAGTACCGTCTTTCGAGGCCGCCGCCGCCAATCCTACGCAGTCGCGACGAGCAGTCGTGGCGGAGTGCTCCGGACGCTACCTTTCGCGCACCGCCGCTTCAAGACGTGTCCCCGGCAGAAGCCGCCGCCGCGACGGGAGCGGCTCACGGCGTGGCCGGCCCCCGACCGGCACGCGCGGGAGCCACGTGGTGCGGGCCCGCAGGCGGGCGGCCGGGGGCCGGTCGTCGCCGCGCCCGTAACCGTTGTTGGGGTGCCCTTCCCGGCGCTATTTTGCAGCGATCACGTTGGCGTCGCCCCCCTCCCGGTGCCCACCGAATGCCCGACCACGGCGACGTGACGCGGCTACTCCAGGAGCTTGGCCACGGCGGCCGCGCCATCGACGAGCTGCTTCCCCTCGTCTACGAGGATCTCCGGCAGATCGCACGGCGTCGGCTGGGCGGTGAGGCTGGGGGCCACACGCTGCAGCCCACCGCGCTCGTGCACGAGGCGTACCTCAAGCTCAGCCGTCTCCAGCGCATCGAGTGGAAGAACCGCTCGCAGTTCTTCGCCATCGCCGCGCGCGCGATGCGTCGGGTGCTCGTGGATCACGCGGTGAGCCGGCGGGCCGCGAAGCGGGGCGGCGGGCGGAGCCGCGTTCCGCTCGAGGACGGCGTGTTCGTGTCGGCGGAGGACGCGGAACGGCTCATCGACCTGAACGACGCGCTCCTGCGTCTCGAGTCGGCCCAGCCGCGCCTCGCCCGGGTGGTCGAGTGTCGCTACTTCGCGGGCCTGTCCATCGAGGAGACGGCGGCCGCTCTGGATACGTCAGCGGCCACCGTGAAGCGTGACTGGGTCCTCGCCCGCGCGTGGCTTTCGCGCGAGCTGGCCCCGTGAGCCCGTCCCCGTTCGCGCGGCGCGCGGATCTGCCGGTGGACCGGCCGCTGCGGCGGCTTGACGCGAACCGGCCCCGGCTGACCGCTCATTCGTCGAACTCGACGGTCGGCACCTCCTGCGCGCCCTCCGGGGCCTCGAACGGCGCCTTGCGGTCCGCGCCGATGACCTTCGCCGTGATGACCTGCGGGAACTGCCGGATGTAGGTGTTGTGCACCTGGACGGCCTCGTTGTAGTCCTGCCGGGCCACGCTGATGCGGTTCTCCGTCTCCGTCAGCTCGTCCTGGAGCGCGCGGAAGTTCTCGTTGGCGGTGAGGTCCGGATAGGCTTCCACCGCGACGTTGATGAACAGGCGCATGTTGC
>DATKEG010000056.1:0-6888 GCA_035544515.1 Vicinamibacteria bacterium
AGGAAGTGCTCCTGAACGCGAACGCGATCGTTTTGCAGCAGGACCTTCATCGATGGATCGACCGCCTTTCGATCTTGCGCAGCCCCCCAGATCGCACCACACATGGTCCCTGCCATGACACACGCCCACACAACACGTTTACGGGTCATCGAGCCGCTCCTTTCCCGCCGTTGTCGACCTGCAGGCCGACCACTCTTTTTGCTGCTCAGCTGCGCCCTCTGGCTGTAGGTCCGCCCAACACGTCAGTCACTTGACAAGATAACACAGGCAACGAGTGCGGCCGGAATCGGATGTGGTTGAACGCATTGAAGGTACGGCGGTGGCCGGCGCCAGGGTTGGCCAAGTTGTGTAATTCGATAAGGGTCGCCGCCGCCGATGCGTGGGTCGGCAGCCGCATTCCAGTATCGGGTTGACGCCATGTGCTCGCGCGAGCGGTGGGCCGGCGGCCGGCAGCAGACGCGGCTTGCGGCTCGGCCGGCTTCCGGGGGCACCTCGTTTCGCACGCGACTCGATGGCCCGCGCAACGCGGTCCGACGCAAGAAGACGTGAGGGTCCGGCGTGGAGCAGGCGATCAGGGTGCCGGCGGCGGAGTGGGCGCGGCGGCCGGAGCGGGTGAGGGCGGTACCGCGGCGGCGGCGGCCGCCTTCGCCAGCTCTTCCGGCTTGCCGAACAGCTCGAGCTTGTGCATGGCGTTGATGATCTCGGCCGCGGCCGGCCCCGCGTTGAGCGCGCCGAGGCCGCCGCGCGGGATGACGAGGGCGAGGCCGAGACGCTTCGGGCTCGTCGGGCTGCACTCGGGTTGGGCGGCGGGCTCGGCCAGCGCGACGAACCACGAGTGCGGCTTGCCGTAGACGCCGAACGGCACGTTCCAGGGCTTCTCCTCTTCGATCCCGATCGAGTCCGCGGTCCCCGTCTTGCCGTAGACGCGCAGCCCGGGGGGGAGTCCGGGCTTGACGTAGAGCGAGCGGCCCGTGCCCCGCGTCATGACGGCCTGCATCCCGGAGAGGATCGGAGAGACGAGGTGCGGCTCGGGCAGCAACGCCGTCTGCTCGCAGGTGGCGCCCTTCTCCATCGAGGGCGGGCACTTCCGGTACACACCGCCGCCGCCGATCAGCGCCACCAGCCTCGCGGCCTGCGACACGCTCATCATCGAGGCGTGCTGGCCGAAGGCGGTGAGCGCGAGGTCGCGGCTGCCGGGCTTGCCCGGCGAGTACCACCCGCCGCCGAACCCCATCTCCAGGCCGTCGTCCACGAGCTGGTCGAAGGCCTCGGGGCCGAGCTGGAGGCCGAGCTGGCCGAAGTACACGTTGCAGCTCACGGCCAGGCCCTCCACGAACTCGGGGTGGCCGTGCGGGTCGTCGAGCGGGTGGTCGTGCACGGAGCGGTACCAGCCCGGCCTGGTGAAGAACGGGCCGTCGGCGTCGCGGTACACGCACGGGAAGGAGGGCCCGGCCTTCACCGGGCAGGACGTGGCGCCACCGAGCAGCCCGGCGCGCGCGGCCAACACGCTGGTGAAGACCTTCGCCGCCGAGCCGCCCTGGTAGACGCCCCGGAACCCGGTCTTGTCGGGCCAGGGCCCGTAGTATCCCGTGAACTTCGGGTCCCGCGTGTTGAACTGCGGGTCGTCCAGCCGCTTCAGGAACGACTCGTCGCCGGGATGGAAGTCGGGCCACTGCGCGCGGGCGAGCACCTCGCCCGTGCTCGCGTCGATCACGACCGCCGCCGCGGCCAGCCCCCGCGCCGCCGCGCGCTTGAGGATGTCGGACGTGGCCTGCTGCAGTCGTGCGTCGAGGGTGATGTGCGCGGTGCGCGAGTCCACGTCGGCCACGATCCGCGCCAGCTCGGCCTCGCGGTCGGCCGGGCCCGCGCGCAGGAGCGGCAGCAGCGGGGTGTAGTCGGGCGCGGGAAGGGGCAGGAGGCGCACGGGCGCGCCCCCGGCCATGGCCTCGGCGCGAGCGCGGTCCTCCGGCTGCTCCTCGTGGCTCGTCGCGATGAAGAGCAGCCGCTCGCCGCCCTCCGGCACCGCCGCGAGCCAGAGCGCCTTGCCGTCGGGCCTCTCCGGATAGCCACGGACCTTCGCCGCGAGCAGGCGCTCGAGCATCCAGAGGGGACGGAGCACCACCGGGTCCGGCGGCCCGAGCAGCGTGCCCATGGCGTCCCCGAGCGGGTAGGTGCGGCGGCCCGCCTCGTCGGCTCCGGCGATGAGGCGGCCGTCGCGGTCGAGGATGGGCCCGCGCGGGATGCGCCGCGCGATCTCGTCGAGCCGCGGATCGTACCGCTCGGTGACCCGGCCCGCAGGGTAGCCGGGCTCGGGAGCGAGCGTGGTGACGGCGCCGCGCGTGCTCGTGCGGTCCGCGAGCACCACCCCCTCGACCACGGCCACGCCCGCGCCGCCCAGGAGCGCCAAGAGCACCGCGGCCAGCACGGCCAGCGTTCCGCGGCGCAGCTCGGCCAGCTCGCCGGTCAGCTCGCGGGCGCGCCCGTCCTCGGCCAGGCGCGCGAGCATGGCGGCGACGAGCACGAACGTCACCATGCTCGTCTTGCCGAACGACAGGAACGGCACGGGCACGCCGGTCAGGGGCAACATGCCGGTCGTCCCCGCGAAGATGACCAGCCACTGCGTCACCAGCAGCGTGGCCAGGCCGGCCGCGGTCACGGCGCGCTCGGGCGTGCGGTTGAGCGCGGCCACCACGAAACCCTGCCACGCGATCACGCCGAGGCAGATCAGGTACAAGACGAGGCCGATCGCGCCCAGCTCCTCCGCCAGGTGGGCCTGCACGAGGTCCGTGTGGCCGGCGGGCAGGCCGTAGGCCGGCGCGTACCCGAGCCCGCGGCCCTGGATGTAGCCCGCCGCGATGGCCCAGCGCGCCAGGGCGCCCTGGTCGCCGTTGGGCTCGGCGTTGGTCCAGGGATCGAGCCACATCTCCATGCGCAGCGCGACCTTGGGCGAGCCGGAGATCGCCGGGACCTGGACGGCGACCGTGACCAGGATCGCCACCACCACCAGGGCCACGACCACCCAGCCCCCCGCGCGCGTGACCACGTAGAAGAGCGCGAGGAACACCAGGGAGAGGATCAGCAGGGGACCGAGGTCGTTGATCAGGACGAAGGAGGCGAAGAGCAGCAGCAGCACGAGCACCGCGGGAACCAGCAGCCGCTGGCGCGGGAAGTCGAGGCCGAAGACCCGGTCGCGCTGGTGGCGCAGCTTGGCCGCGCGCCGGCCCAGGGAGTGGCCCAGGTAGAGGACGAAGGCGAGCTTGACCAGCTCCAGGGGCTGGAAACCGGCGAGGTTGATGAGCGTGTCCTCCGCCTCCTCGGTGCCGGTACCGAACAGCGCCAGCGCCAGGAAGACGATCACGATCAGGGCCGGCAGCACCGCGTGGAAGGGTCCAGTCAGCGCCACGGGATCCCTGGGCAGGAGGAGCACGAACGCCCCCGCCACGCCGGCCAGCGCGACCCCCCGCGCGAACTCGAGGCCCGGCCAGAGGCTCCGGTGGATGGGATCCCCGTAGCTCATCTGCAGCGCGAAACCCAGGGCGATGGCGGCCACGGTCGCGGGCAGGATGCCGTGGGCGGCGACGTTGACCCGGCCCCGGCGCGCGCTGACGAGGCGGCCGATCAGGAGCGCGGCGACGCCGCCCAGGAAGTAGAGCGTGGCCTGCACGGTCTCGGCCCGCACCCCCGCCACCGTCCGCAACTCGGTTCCGCCCAGCTCGGCGGCCTTGGCCAGGGCGTGGCCGACGCCGGCGTGGGCGCCGAGCGCGCCCAGCGCGGCCACGATCGCGATGCCCAGCAGCTCGATGACGAGAGCCATGACGTCCTCAGAACCCGGCGAGGCCGCGCAAGAGGAAGCCCAGCGCGGCGCCGAGCAGGAAGGGCAGGGTGGACCGGCGCAGCGCGGGCAGCGCGCCCCCCCGCATGTCGCCATGGCGTTCGGCCATCGGCACCTCGCCTTCCTGCCGGACGATCAGCGCCGTCACGTTGTCCCGCGCTCCGCGCTCCAGGGCGAGGGCGATCAGCGCGTCCGCCAGGTCCTCGGGCGGCGTGTGGGCGCGCCGCGCCTGCCGCAGCCTGTCGAAGAGCTCGTCCGAGCCGAGGGCGCCCGACAAGCCGTCGCTGCACATCAGGAGGAGCGCGCCGTGCTCGAGCGTGACCTCCAGGCGGTCGATCCACTCCTCGCCCTGGCGCTCCTGCCCGCCCAGGTCGCGCGTGACCTGGTTGCGGCCCTGGAGCCCTCCGGCCAGCCCCTGGCTGAGGCCCAGCCGCTCCTGCTCGGAGGCGGCCACCGTGTGGTCACGCGTGAGCTGCTCGCAGCCGGCCGCGCCCGCCAGGTACACGCGCGTGTCGCCCACGTGCGCGACGCGCCCGACGCCGCCCTCCAGGCGCAGGGCGGAGGCGACGCAGCCCATCCCCTGCAGGTCGTGGCGCGACTTCGCCACGCGCAGGATGCGGTCGTTGGCCGCGAGCAACCCCCGCGCGGGGTCGCCGGTGTCGAGCAGGGCCTGGCGCGCCAGCTCCGCGGCCTGCCGTCCCGCGCGCTGCCCGCCCATGCCGTCGATCACCGCGAACAGGCCGAGGTCCGGCCGGCAGAGGAAGGCGTCCTCGTTCTCCGGGCGGACGGTGCCGCGGTGCGTGCGCGCGGCCGCGCAGAGCGACCGCCCGAAGAGCGGGCCCGTCCTCTCTTCCTGCCCCTGCGCGGCCTCGGGCGTTTCGATCGCGCTCAAGTGCGGTCGATGGTGAGCTGCATCTCCCCGTTGGAGAGCGTGACCTGCACGGGGAAGTGGTCCACCGCGATCTGTCCGCCCTGCTGGACAAGCCGGCCGGCGACCTCGACCGGGTTGGCCTGCGAGAAGCGGCCGATGATGACGCCGCCTCCTCCCGCCTCGATCCAGAGGTGGCGCTTGTTGATCTTGCTGGCCGCGCCCGTGAGGGGCACGAAGCCGGGGGAGGCGGGCTGGTGCGGGCGGCCGAGCACCACGCGCGTGCCGCCGGTCACGGTCGTGGAGCCCTTCTCCCAGTTGACGCTCAGCCGCGAGCCGTCGGCCACCATCTCGGGCACGCGCTCGGTGGGCAGGTCGGTCAGGGAACGGGTCACGGGCTTGCCCACGCGCACGGTCATCTCCGCGGGGTCGGGCGCCGCCAGCCGCGCGGCCTCGGCGAAGTCGGCCTTGATCACGCCCGTGCCCGGGCGCACGTTGCCGCTCTCGTCGCGCAGCAGCCGCACGTTGAGCGGGCCCACCATCTCCGCCTTGAGGGTGGCCAGCTCCTTCTCCACCACGCCGCCCAGGTCGCGCACCAGCGTGCTCTCGAGCTTCTTGATGCGCGTCCAGTCCGCGATGTCGAGGAACACCGCGTAGTCGTTCCAGACGAGGGGGCCGCCGGTGGCCGTGCGGTTCGGGCACTGCCGCATGACCTCCTTGACGGCCTTGGCCACCAGGAACGGATCGACGGCGATCTTGTGCGCGCGCTTCCAGGGATTGCGGCCGGCCTTGAGGGCCGGCCAGTCCACCTGGAAGGCGGAAGCGTCGTGTTCGTCCGGAGTGAGTCCCGCCACCGCTCAGGCCTCTTCGATGAAGACGGTCAGGACCGGACTCTTCCCGTCGGTGAACTCCACGCGGTCTCCGGGGACGACGGGGACGCGACCGCTGGCGCTGAGGGCGGGCCGCACCCGCTCTCCGTCCGCCTTCGCGACGATGAGCGCCTCGCGCTGGTCGAGCGCTTCCAGCTCCAGGCCGGCGGCCGAGCGGTGCAGGCGGGCCGCGCGGCGGCTGATCGCGCGCTCGTTCTCGCAGAGCACCACGTCGTTGGCCACCTGCATCTCGTCGCCGTGCCAGTCGCCGCGGCCGAGCAGGTACTGCCTCCGCGCCGGCGGCAGGGTGATCGCGGCGCCGTCGCGGTCCCCCCCCTGGACGCGCAAACGGAAGCGGCGCAGGGGCGCCTCGCGCACCTCGATCGCGTTGCGCTCGCCCTGCTCCACGATGTAGCGCCGCACCGGCAACCCGTCCGGCCGCAGGCGCACCAGCTCGTTGAGCACGCGCGCCTCGACCTCGCGGTCGAAGTTGGGATCCTGGACGAAACGCTCGATGACCTGCACGCCGCCCTCGCCCACGCGGATGTGCACTTCGACCTCCGGGGGCAGCACCGGCAACCCGCGGTCGGCGTGGCGCGCCAGCGCCACGATGCCGTCGGTCACGCGCCGCAGCAGGTCGGGCTGCCCCAGCTCCACCTGCCTGACCCCGCCGATCAGTTCCTTGACACCCATGAATCCAGGGTACCGCAGCTGGCGCGGTCGCGCGGGCCGTTTTCGCGAAGGCCGGGGCGCGTGCTGCTAGGGCAGGCGGCGGGCGCGGGAGGAGCCGCTGGTGTCCGCCGCGTCGCTGGCAAAGCGGCCCTGCAGGTCCGAGGCCTCGGGATCCAGGGACCACCGGATGGTGCCGCGGCTGGTGCGGGTGGCGCCGATCTCCGTGAAGTGCAGGACGACCTCGCCGTCTTCGATGCCGCCCGCCACGTCGATGGGCGTGCGCTGCTCCGGCGGCAGGGCCTGGCCGTTCTCGGCGACCTTCCGGCCCTGGCCGTAGACGCGGTCACCCTCCTGGAACAGCGTGACCTCGTAGTCCAGCCGCAACCCCTCGAACGGGCCGTGGCTCGTGGACTCCACCTCGTGCAGGACCTGCCAGCGGCCGCCCAGCGGCACGTGCTCCCGCTCCGCCGGCGGAGCCGGCTCGTCCGCGGGCTCCTCGACCGCCTCCACGGGCTCCGTCTCGGACACCGCCGGCACCACCACGGGGCGCGGGATCTCCGGTGTGGCGCTCGGCCGGGGCGCGGGCACCTCCCTGTCACCCGGGGGCGCGGTCGGCGTCGCGGCCGCGGTGGCGGCGGGCGAGGGCC
>DATKEG010000057.1:0-5939 GCA_035544515.1 Vicinamibacteria bacterium
TCCGCGGATCGCGGATGACCGCGCTCACGCTGGAGAGGTCGCCGTTGCGCCATGCGGCGGGCGCCACCGAGACCGTCTGCGTGCCCGGCCGGTCCAGGACCGTGCCCTGGTAGTTGGCGAAGAAGAACACCTTGTTCTTGACCAGGGGGCCGCCCAGCGTCCCTCCGAAGATGTGTTGCGTGCGCTCGGGGCGCGGCGCGCTCGACCGGTTGTTGGCCCAGGAGTTCGCGTCCAGGCTGCTGTCCCGGTAGAACTCGAACACGTTGCCGTGGAACGCGTTGGTGCCGGACTTGATGACGTTGTTGATGACCGCTCCGGCCACGTTGCCCACGTCCGCCGAGTAGTTGTTCGTCTCCACGCTGATCTCGGCCAGGGCGTCCGGGCTCGGCTGGTAGGCCACCAGGTTGTCGATGGATTCGTTCATGTCCACGCCGTCCATCATGTAGTTGTTGGTCTGCTCGCGGTTCCCGTTCACGTAGGGCCGCCCGCCGCCGAAGTTGCGGGTCTGCTGGGAGAACGACCCGGGGTTCGGCGTCACCACGCCCGGCAGCAGCAGCGTGAGCTGGCCGGTGTTGCGGCCGTTGAGGGGCAGCGCCTGGACAGTGGTGCCGGAGAGCACCTCGCCCACGGTGGCCGACTCGGTCTGCAGGACCGGCGCTTCCGCCGTCACCTCGACCGTGTCCTCCAGCGCGCCGACCTCCAGCTTGAAGTCGATGCGGGCGATCTGCTTCGCCTCGAGCTGGAGGGGACGCGTGGCCGCCGTCTTGAAGCCGGACAGCTCCGCCTTGACCACATAGGTCCCGACGGGGACGGACGTGATGGTGTAGTTGCCGGCGTCGTTCGAGACCGCCGTATAGGGGACGTTGGTCCCCTGGTTCGTGGCCGTGACGGTGACGCCCGGCGCCGCGGCGCCGCTCTGGTCGGTGAGCAGACCGGTGATCGAAGCGGCGCCCGTCTGCGCGAGGGCCGCCGACTGGAATCCGAGCACGATCGCAAGCGCGAGCCACAGGCCCGTGATGCGGGTACGGGAATTTGACATATTCGTAACGCCTCCTGGATGCGGCCCGGCACCCTGCGCTCAGGAAAGCGCTTTCTTGATGGGAGTCAGGGGACCGCCGCGTGCGGAAATCGTATTCCCTTCGCGGCCAGAGTCAAGTCGGGCCCGCCCCGGCCCGTCAGGGCACGTCCACCTTGATGACGAAGTAGGTGAACTCCTTGCCGGGCGCCACGAGCAGCTGGTGCGGCGTTTTCGCCGGGATATGGACGATGTCGCCCACCGCGAGCGGCCGCCGGGCCCCGTCCTTGATCGACGGGCCGCGGACCTCTCCCGGAGCCGTCGTCCTGCCGCCCACCACCTCGCCGCCGACGACCAGCGTCGCCTCGCCGCCCTGCACCACGAAGAGGTCCACCTGGCCCTCGTGCAGCTCGGCCTCGCCGTCCGCCTCCCGGTGCGCGATCATCGTGAGGTGGTTGCCGAACGACGCGAGCTGGTCGACGCCCAGCTTGCCGGCGTTCATCTTCGGCGCGAGCTTGCGGCCGTAGGCCTCGAGGTCCGACCCCGACCACACCACGAAACCGGCGGGTTCCGCCGCCAGGAGCGGCACGGCCGTCGCGAGCGCGAGCGCCAGCACCTTCATCGTCATCCCTGCCTCCTTGTGGGGTTCGCCGCGCCCATTTTGACCTGCCGCGGGCCCAGGAAGTAGTGTTCCGGCAGATCAGGGGTGCTCCATGGACCGTCGATCCTTCGTCCGGCTGCTGGCCGCGGCTCCGCTCGCCCGCCCGGTGGGCGCGGACACGCCGCCGAAGGCCAGCATCGTGAGCCCCTACGCGGCGGCGGCCGTGCCCGGCATGCCCGGTCCCCACCCGGGCCGCGTGGTGGCCGTCCACTCCGAGCGCTGCGTGGACACCGCCACCAGCGCCGCGGACGCCGAGGTGGTGCGCGAGATGATGGCGCGCGGGATGCGGCAGCTCACGGGCGCCGCCACCACGGGGGAGGCCTGGCGCCGGTTCTTCGTGCCGGGCGACGTGGTCGGGATCAAGGTCAACTGCGGCGGACATCCCTGGGTCGTTTCCGATCACGGCCTGGTGGCCGAGACCGTGCGCCAGCTCATGGCCGTGGGCGTGCCCCCCGAGAACGTCTACATCTACGAGCGCTTCCAGAACCAGATGGACAACGTCGACTACGCGCCGCACGTGCCCGGGGGCGTGAAGATCGTGGCCGCGGAATCGGCCAACCGGCGCGTGGACAACCGCGGCTACGACCCCGCCACCTACGTGGAGGCCGACCTCTTCGGCGAAGAGGACACGCGCTCGAACCTGATGCGGCTGGTGTCCGAGACGCTGACCAAGATCGTCAACATCCCGAACGTCAAGGACCACGGCGCCACCGGCGCCACCGGCTGCCTGAAGAACATCGCCTACGGCAGCTTCTCCAACGTGGCGCGCACGCACCACAACGGGGTCTCGCACACCAGGACGTTCGTGGGCACGCTGGCCTCCGTGGAGCCGCTGCGCTCCCGGACCGTGCTGCAGATCATGGACGGCCTCCGCGGCGTGTGGCACGCCGGCCCGTTCGCGCGGACGCGGAAGTACGTCTTCTACCCGAAGAAGATCCTCTTCGGCACCGACCCCGTGGCCATCGACCGCCTCCTGCTCGACATCATCGACGACAAGCGCAAGGCCATGGGCGCCATCTCCATCCACGACCGCTCCCCGAAGTACCTGAAGGTGGACGACGGCCGGGCGCGCGACGCGGATCCCAACGTCAACATCATCATCCGCGAGCCCGGGCACGTGGAGTACGCGGCGACTCTGGGGCTCGGCATCGCCGACCTCGCCCGGATCAGGGTCGAGGACGTGGAGGTATGAGCCTGCTCGCGCTCCTGGCCGCGCTGCCGTGCCTGTACTGGACGTCGCCGGTGGAGACGGCGGCCGACCTGAAGGGGGCGGGCATCACCCACGTGTGCGTGCCCGTGGCGCGGGCCGAGGCGTGGCTCTCCGCCGGCTTCGCGGTCGTGCCGCTCGACGAGGCCGAGCTGGCCGCGCGCCGGAAGGCCACCGCCCCGGGCATCCTCGCGCGCGCCGACCGCGTGTCCGCGACGCGCAGCCCCTGGATCGACGCGAACGGCTGGCTCTTCCGCCGCGCTCCCGCCGGCCGGTACGAGTACGAGCTGCCCGTGGGCAAGGCCGCGCTCGCGGCCGCGGAGGCGTTCGCCTACGGGGTGGACGCCGCCTTGGCCGTCGACCCGGGCGACCTGGCGGAGCTGGGCCGCATGCAGGCGTTCCTGGCCGGGCTGCCCGTGTCGGACCTGCCGGACGTGGCGGACCTGGGCGTGGTGGACGACGGCGGCGCCGTCATGGGGGAGGTGCTGAACCTGCTCACGCGCCGCAACCTCCTTTACCGCCTGGTCTCGGCGCCGTCGGCCGCGCTTCCCCTGACCATCCAGGTCGGGCCGAACGGGTATTCGCTGGAGGAAGCCGCCGACCCGAGCGCGTTCGCGCTGGCGATCCGCCGGAAGCTGACCGACGCGAAGCGCTCGCTGCGCCTGTTCGGGAGCGAGGCGGTGATCGCGCGGCTCACCAGCGACGCCGGCCGCCTCCGCCTGCACCTCCTCAATTACGGAGGCCGCGAGATCGAGGGCCTGCGCATCCGGTTGCGCGGGACGTACCCGGCCGCGGAGGCGCAGGTGGCCGGCCACGGGCGCGTCGCGCTGACCGATCACGTGGTCGCGGACGGCGCGACGGAGCTCTCGTTGCCCAGGCTGCCGGTCTACGGTGTCGTGGACTTGACCGCGGGCAACTGAGCGGCGGCCGCGGCGCCGCCGCGCACGTGGATCATCCTCCAGTCGCTCGCCGGGGCGGGTAGGAAGAAGTAGGCCTCGGTGTCCGGCCACCGTTCCAGCGTGGCGCGTCCCTCGGCCACGCCCTGCACGAAGAGAACGTTGTCCAGCGCGTCGCCCGCCGTCCCGCTGCTGGTCAGGACCGCGACGCCGAGCACGCCCTGCACCGGACGCGCCGTGCGCGGGTCCATGACGTGCGAGTAGCGGGTGCCGTCCACCTCGAACGATTTCTCGTAGCTCCCCGAGACCGACAGCGCGCGGTTCCTCAGCGGGACCGTCACCGCCGCCTTCTCCGCGTGCCGGGGGTCCTGGATCTCCACGTCCCAGGCCCGCCGGCCGGGCGGCGCGCCCAGGCCGTAGACGGTGCTGCCCCCCGCGCTCACCAGCGCCGCCGGTACGCCGCGCGCGCGGAGGAGTGCCACCACCCGGTCGACCGCGTAGCCCTTCGCGATGCCGCCGAGGTCCAGCTCCATGCCCGGCCGTTCGAGCCGGATGGTCCTCGAGGCCGTGTCCAGGACGACGTGCCGGTAGCCGATGCGCCGTCTCACCTTCCGCAGCTCGTCGTCACCCGGCAGCCGTCCTTCGCCCCGGAAGAACCCCCACGTCTTCATGAGCGGCCCGACGGTGATGTCGAAGGCGCCGTCGGATTCCCGGCTGTACCGCAGCGCCTCGGCGATGAAGTCGAACAGCTCGGGCTCGACGCGCACCGGTTCCTTGTCCGCCTCCCGATTGAGGCGCGAGAGCGGACTGTCGGGCTGGTAGTGGCTCATCAACCGGTCGATGCGGTCGACCTCGTCGAAGGCCTCCCGCACGATGCCCGGCAACGCGTTCGCGTCGGCCCCGTAGGCGACGATCGCGTAGGCGGAGCCCATCGACATGCGGCTGGCTTCATGGCGGACGAGCAGCGGGGGCGTCGCGGGCGACCAGCGCGCCAGGCCGACCGCCAGGAGCACCGCCGCCGCCAGCCGTGTCACCCGAGATCCCTCCCCTCGACCATCCTACGCCGCCAGCCGCTCGGGACCGAGTGGGGAGCGCCCGCCCTGTGGTACAACGAGCCAGACGAAAGGACACACGATGAACCGGTGCCCGATGCTGATCGTCCTCGCCGGCCTCGCCACGGCCGGGCCCGCGCCGGGAGGTGCCTCGATGGCCGACGACGCGCGCGTGTTCGTGAGCCGCCGGGCCGCGGCCGACTTCGCGCTCACGGCCGATCCCGGCGCGCCGTCCTGGAAGGGCATCGCGGGCGTCGTCGCCGAGCGCGACCGCCAGGGACAGCCGGTGCCCGGCCATCGCACCGAGATCCGCTCGCGCTGGACGCCGGGGAACCTCTATTTCCTCTTCACCTGCCCCTACGAGCAGCTCAACCTCAAGCCCGAACCGGCCACGGACACGGAGACCGACAAGCTCTGGGAGTGGGACGTGGCCGAGGTCTTCATCGGGACCGACTTCCAGGACATCAAGCGCTACACGGAGTTCCAGGTCTCGCCCCAGGGCGAGTGGGTGGACCTGCACATCGACCGCGGCACGCAGCCGGCCACTCACGACGTCGCCTGGAACTCGAGCTTCGAGGTGAAGGCGCGGATCGACGCCGGCGCGCGGGTCTGGTACGGCGAGATGCGCATCCCCATGAAGGCGATCGACGAGCGCCCGGCGCAGGACGGCCGCGAGATGCGCGTCAACATGTACCGCATCCAGGGCCCCGCGCCGCGCAAGCACGTGAACTGGCAGCCCGTGCGCAACGAGACGTTCCACACGCCGGAGGCGTTCGGCACGCTGCGCCTGCGGGATTGAAGCCCGTCCTCGCCATCAGCGCGGCCCCTTTCGCCTCGCTCCTGCCCACGGTGCAGGGAGCGACGGCCGGCCGGTGCTGATCCCCGGCCAGGAACCGAAGCCCGAGGGGCACAAGGGTGCCCGGCGGTGGAGGGCGCCGCTTGGGGTATCCTGAAGGTCCATTCGCAGGGGGGACCGCCATGCGCGCATTGATCCTGGCAACGCTGTTCTCGTTCACGCCCGCGGCCTGGGTGGCCGCGGAGACCCCCGCGCGCGATCGGCCCGCGGACGACGTGCGCGAGATGCGCCAGGCCCTGGCCACGCTGGGCG
>DATKEG010000058.1:0-5350 GCA_035544515.1 Vicinamibacteria bacterium
CAGGACCTGCGCGTGCCGATCTCGCAGGGCTACGAGCTCTACAACGCCCTCAAGCGCCTGAAGGTGCCGGTGACCATGGTCGTCTACCCGCGCACGCCGCACGGCATCCAGGAGCCGAAGCTGATGAAGGACGCGCTCACGCGCAACCTGGAGTGGTTCGACCGGTGGGTGCTCGAGCGGCCGGCGGAGGCGACGGCCGCCAGCACGAGGTGAAGGCGGTGCCCGGACGCCTGCCGCTCGCGCTCGCCGTCGCGCTGGCGGCCGCGCCCGCTCGCGGCGCCGCCCCGCCCGAGCTGAGCGCCGTCCCCCTCGCCCAGGCGCCCACCCTCGACGGAGACGTGCTCGGTGACGCCGCCTGGGCGAACGTGCCGGCCGCCGACTCGTTCTGGCAGACGACACCCGACCAGGGCCAGCCGGCCTCGGAGCGCACCGAGGTCCGCATCGGCTACACGCGGGACACGCTCTACATCGGCGTCGTCTGCCACGACCGGGAGCCCGCGCGCATCATCGTGGCCGAGAGCCGGCGCGACTCGCCCCTGGACGAGACGGACAGCTTCCAGGTCATCCTCGATACCTTCCGTGACGGCCAGAACGGCTTCGTGTTCGGCACCAACCCGGCCGCGCTCGAGTACGACGGGCAGGTGACGAACGAGGGACGGGAGACGGACCTCGGGCCCAGCCTGCAGTCGTCGTCCGTGAGCGGCTTCAACAAGAACTGGGATGCCTCCTGGCAGGTGCGGGCCAGGACGGCGGAGTTCGGCTGGAGCGCCGAGTTCGCCATCCCGTTCCGCACGCTGCGCTACGCGCGGGGGGGCGCGCAGGTCTGGGGCCTCAACTTCCAGCGCAACATCCGCCGGCGCAACGAGACCGCCTACTGGGCGCCGCTGCCGCGCCAGTTCGACCTCTACCGGGTCTCCCTGGCCGGGACGCTGCGCGGCCTGGAGGTGCCGAGCCAGCGCAACCTCAAGGTCACGCCCTACGCCCTCGCCGAGACCGCCCGCGATTACGAGAGGAGAACGGGCACGGACTGGGGCGCCGACGCGGGCGTGGACCTCAAGTACAGCCTGACCCCCGGCCTCACGCTCGACGCCACCGTCAACACGGACTTCGCCCAGGTCGAGGTGGACGAGCAGCAGATCAACCTCGACCGCTTCAACCTGTTCTTCCCGGAGAAGCGCCCGTTCTTCCTGGAGAACGCGGGCCTGTTCTCGGTGGGCACGCCGGGGGAGACGGAGCTGTTCTTCAGCCGGCGCATCGGCATCGCGCCCGGCGGCGAGGTGGTGCCGATCCTGGCCGGCGGGCGCGTCTCCGGCAAGGTCCACGGCTTCAACGTCGGCCTGCTCGACATGCAGACGCGGTCCCTCGCCGACCTCGCGCCCGCGAACAACTTCGCGGTGGCCCGGCTCAGCCGCGACCTGCCGAACCGATCCGGCGTGGGCGTGCTGTTCGTGAACCGCCAGGGCACGGGCGAACGCGCGCGCGCGGAGGACCACAACCGCACGTACGGGCTGGACGGGCGGTGGGGGATCGGCCGCTACGGGCAGGTGGCCGGCTACCTGGCGAAGACCTCCACCCCCGGCATCACCCGCGACGACCACGCCTACCACCTCGGCGCCGTCTACGAGTCGCCGGCCTGGGAGATCTACGGCAAGTACACCGAGGTGGGCGAGGGCTTCAACCCCGAGGTCGGCTTCCTCTCCCGGCAGGGGTACCGCAAGCCCGAGGGCCTCGTCTACCACGTGCGGCGGATGAACGGCTGGCTGGGCCTGCACGAGATCCGCCCGCACGTCTCGTACCGCGGGTACTGGAAGCCGGACGGGTTCCAGGAGTCCGGGTTCCTGCACCTGGACAGCCACTGGGAATGGCTCAGCGGCTACGAGTTCCACACCGGCGTGAACATCACGCGCGAGGGCCTGCGCGAGCGCTTCGAGATCTACCCCGGCGTCGAGGTGCCCCCCGGCACGTACGACCACCGCGAGCTGCAGCTCGTGTTCAACACGAACCGGGGCGCGCGCGTGAGCCTGGAGACGCGGCTGGTCGTGGGCGGCTGGTTCGGGGGCGACCGGCGCTCGCTCGCGCCCGCGCTGCGCATGCGCGCCGGCGATGCGTTCAACGCCGAGGCGCAGTGGGCGTGGAACGACCTGGAGCTGCCCGGCGGCGCCTTCACCACGAACCTGATGCGCGTCCGCCTGTCCTACTCCTTCAGCCCGCGCGTGTTCGTGCAATCGCTCGTCCAGTACAACGACCGCATCGACAACTGGTCCACGAACCTGCGCCTGGGCTGGCTACAGACGGCGAACACCGGCCTCTTCATCGTGCTCAACGAGAACCGCGAGGTGGGCGGGCTGCCCCTGGGAACGCGCGACCGGAGCGTGGTCCTGAAGTGGAGCCGCATGGTCGACGTGCTGGATTAGCGATAAAATCGCGCGATATGCGCCCGCGCCTGCAAGTGCTGGAGCAACAGCTCGTGGAGCGCATCGTGGACGAGGCGCTGGCCACGCTCGAGCGCCACGGCACCTTGATCGAGGATCCCCACGCGCGCGAGCGCCTGGCGAAGCTGGGCCTGGGCGCCGACCCCGAGACGCACCGCGTGCGGTTCCCGCGGGCCACCGTGGAGAAGGCGCTGAAGAGCGCGCCGTCCTCGATCACGCTCCACGACCGCGACGGCAACCCGGCGGCCACGCTCGAAGGCGACAACGTCCACTTCGTTCCCGCGTCCTCCGCGCTGCGCGTGCTGGACCGGCGCACGCAGGAGGCCCGCGAGCCCACCACCGCCGACTTCGTCGAATACGTGAAGCTCGGCAACGGGCTCCAGAACATCTCCTACCTGTCCACCGCCTTCATCCCCAAGGACATCCCGCAGGACATCGCGGACGTCTGGCGGCTGTACCTCGTGCTCTCGCACTCGCGGCGGCCGGTCGTCTCCGGGGCTTTCACCGCATGGGGCGTGCCGCGGATGGGCGAGGTGATGAGCTACTTCCGGCAGGGGCGCGCGGACCTGGCCAGACGGCCGATGGCCATCTTCACCTGCTGCCCCAACACGCCCCTGCGCTGGGGCGAGGACCCCATCTGCAACATCCTCGACTGCGCGGAGTGGGGGATCCCCATCGAGATCATCCCCGTGCTGCTGCTCGGCATGATCTCGCCCGTGACCACGGTGGGCGCGCTCGTGCTGCACACGGCCGAGGTGCTCTCCGGCCTCACCATCGCGCAGCTCGCGCGGCCCGGCACGCCCGTGCTCTTCGGCGGCGCGCCCGCCTCCTTCCACATGCAGCTCATGACCAACCCCATGACGGCGGTGGAGGCGCTGCAGGTCTACTGCGGCTACGCGCAGGTGGCCAAACACCTGAAGCTGCCCTGCCAGGCGTACATGGCGCTGTCGGACTCGAAGTTCAACGACCCGCAGGCGGGCATGGAGACGGGCGTGGGCGCGTTCCTGGCCGCGCTGGCCGGCTTCAACTCCGTGTCCGGTCCCGGCATGCTCGAATACGTGAACTGCTTCAGCCTGGAGAAGCTCGTCTTCGACGACGAGGTGGTGGCGCACGCGCAGCGTTTCGTCCGTCCCGTCGAGGTGCGCGGCGACCTTCCCGCGGGAGACCTCATGGACGAGCTCGTCCGCGACAAGCACCTGCTCACCTCCGAGCACACGCTCGAGCGCTGGCCCGAGGAGCTGTACCTGCCCGGACCCATGGTGGACCGCACGAACTGGGACCAGTGGGCGAGCCAGGGCAGCCGCGACTGGCGTCAGCGGGCGCTCGAGGTGATCGACGAGACGCTCGCGGCCTACGAGGAGGAGCCTCTCCCGCCGAAGCTCCACCAGGAGATCCAGGGCCTGCTCCGCCGCACGTGCAAGGAAGAGGTCGCGGCGCTGCCGGCACTCGAGGGCGCGCGGTGAGCACAGACTGGTCGCTCATGAACCAGCTCCTGTTCGAGGGCAAACACGAGGCCGTGAAGAAGATGACGGAGGACGCGCTCGCCGCCGGCCATCCCGCCCTGGAGGTGCTCGAGGAGGGTCTGATCGCCGGCATGCGGGTGGTGGGGGAGGACTTCAAGCACAACCGCGTGTTCGTGCCCGAGGTCCTGCTGGCCGCGCGCGCCATGAAGGCGGGCATGGCCATCCTCAAGCCGCTCCTGACCGAGCGCAAGGGCGAGGCGAGCCGCTCGCCGGTCATCGTGATGGGCACGGTGAAGGGCGACCTCCACGACATCGGCAAGGGCCTGGTGGGCATGATGGCGGAGGGTGCGGGCTTCACTATCGTGGACCTCGGCACCGACACTTCCGCCGAGCGCTACATCGAGGCGGTGAAGCAGCATGACGCGGCCATCCTCGGCATGAGCGCGCTGCTGACCACGACCATGATCTACATGCGGACCGTGGTGCAGAAGATGAAGGAGGCCGGCCTGCACCACGTGAAGATCTGCGTGGGCGGCGCGCCCATCTCCACCGACTACGCGCGGGAGATCGGCGCCGACGGCTACGCCGCCGACGCGGCCAGCGCGGTGGAGCTGTTCAAGCGGCTCCTCGGCATGGAAGACTCGACGGCCGCCGCGGCCGCCGCCGCCGGCCGCGCGCGCGAGGCGTGAGCGCCTCCGGGACGACCCCGTTGGCGCCGGCCGCCCTCTCCCTCATCATCGACGGCGTGGCCGTTCCCGCGAGCGAAGGCGCGAGTCTGTTCGAATGCGCCGAGGCGGCGGGCGTGCGCGTGCCCACCTCTTGCATCAAACAGGGCAAGTGCCGCGAGTGCCTGGTGGAAGTGGAGGAGGGCGCCGCGCTCCTGACGCCGCTCGCGCCGCAGGAGGCGCACCTGGCCGGGCGGTTCCGCCTGTCCTGCCGGGCGCGCATCACCGCGCCGGGGCGGATCCGGTGCCACACCCTGCGCCGCGGGGCGCTGCGGATCGAGACCGAGACGATCGGCCTGGCCGCGGCGGCGCCCCTCGACCCGGCGGTGACGCGCTCCGGCCGGCGCGTGCTGCTCGAAGGCCGCGTCATCGCCGAAGCGGACGGCCCGCTGCACGGCCTGGCCGTGGACGTGGGCACGACCACGGTCGCCCTGCGTCTCTACGACCTCGAGACGGGCGCCCTCGCGGCCACGCATTCGTTCGAGAACCCGCAGCGGTTCGGGGGCACCGACGTCATGGCGCGCATCCGTTACGACGGCGAGCACAAGGGGAAGCTGCTGCAGCGCACGCTACTGGGCTATCTCGGCCACGCTATCGAGGCCCTGCCCTGCGACCCGCTCACGATCTACGAGCTGGTGGTGGCCGGCAACCCCACGATGCGCGACCTGTTCTTCGGCCTGGACGTGGGCCCCATCGGGCAGATGCCGTACCAGTCGGTGACGGAGGAGGC
>DATKEG010000059.1:0-4696 GCA_035544515.1 Vicinamibacteria bacterium
CGCGGCCCCTGGCCCAGTCGTCCTGCGAGAGGCCCAGGCTGCACGCGCCGGCCTTCAGGCTCACGCCGCGCAGCGTGCCGCCCTCCTCCCAGCGCTGGCCCACGACGAAGCCGAGGACGTCGGTGTAGAAACGCACGCTCCGTTCGATGTCGTTCACCGTAAAGGCGGGCTCCAGGGACCGCAGGCGGAGCGTCTCCGGATCCCGCCGGCGCGGTCTGCGCCTGGCCGCGGCGGCGGTCCGTCGGGCGGCCGGCTTCCGGCCGGTGCGGCGGGGCGCCGCCGACGGGCGCCGGCGCTTCCTGGCGGCGGGCTTGCCGCCTCGCGATTCTCGTCTGGCCATCAGGCGCCTCCTTCGCCGGGCATTGTATGCGTACGTGGAAACCGTGAAGAACCCGCCAGGGGCGGAAAGCGGGACGGCCGGGCGGGCCCGTCGAACACCAGTTGACTTGCGCGCGCCCCCGGCGGGACACTCGTCGCGGAGCCGCATTGAACCGGGAAGTCGTGTTGAGATAGTCTTATGATCGGACAATTGCTCTCATTGGTGCTGGCGGCCGGTCTGGCTGGGGCGGGTGCCTCGACGGCGCCGGAGCCCGTCACCTTCGAGGACACGGTCAAGCCGTTCCTCACCCGGAACTGCTACCTCTGCCACGGCGCGCGGCTCAAGAACGCGGACGTGGACCTCGAGGCGTTCGAGACGGCGCAAGCGATCGTCGAGAGCCCCGACGTCTGGGAGAAGGCGATCGTCAAGATGCGCACGCGGCAGATGCCGCCCCCGCCCCTGCAGCCTCCCGACGAGGCGGAGGTCGCGGCCATCGCCGGCTGGCTCGAGGACGAGATCGAGCGCGCCGAGCGCGCGCGGCCTCCGGACCCGGGGCGGGTCACCGCCCGGAGGCTCAACCGCGCGGAGTACAACCACACGGTCCGCGACCTGCTGGGCGTGACGCTCCGTCCCGCGGACGATTTCCCGCAGGACGACACCGGTTACGGCTTCGACAACGTGGCGGACGTGCTCTCGCTCTCGCCCGTCCTGATGGAGAAGTACATGGCGTCGGCGGAGCGCCTGGCGCGCGCGGCCGTGTTCGGCCCCGGCGACGTCGAGCCCACCATGGTGCGCCTGCAGCCGCCGCTGGCGAAGATCGAGCCCAGCACGGAGCCGCTCTTCGCCTACGACGTGACGGGCCTGAGCCTCCCCAACGCCGTCCACCTCACGCATCGCTTCCCCGTGGCGGGCGAGTACCTCTTCCGTGTCGTCCTCGCGGGCGTGCGGCCCGCCGGCTCGGAGCCCGCGCGCATCGCGCTGTGGATGGATGGCGCGCAGGTCGAGGTGCAGACGCTCGACCCCGACGGCGCCGGATCCTTCTACGACGACCGGCAGGACTTCTCGGGCAAGACGCGCGAGTTCCGGGCGAAGGTGGCCGCGGGCGAGCACTGGATCGCGGCCACGGTGGAGCGCCTCTACGAGGGCCTGCCCGCGAAGTACGCCGGCCCGAACCCCTCGAAGCGACCGCCGCCGCCGCCTCCGGAGTTCAAGCCGAAGCCGGGCCTCACGCCGGAGAGGCTCGCGGAGGCGCGCAAGCGCTTCGAAGAGCGGCTCAAGGACGTGGCACCGGTCAACGAGGCGCGCGTCCGCCACTTCGAGATCACCGGCCCGTTCGCTCCGGCGAAGGGACCCTCGCGCGCGAGCCTCGCGAAGCTCTACGCCTGTGGCCACCTCATCGGCGGGCATGGCCCGGCCTGCCTGCGGCGCAACGTCGCGTCGCTGGCGCGCCGCGCCTACCGCCGGCCGGTGACGCCGGCCGAGGTCACTCCGCTCGTGCGTCTGGCCACGGACGCGCGGGCGCAGGGGGACTCGTTCGAGGAGGCCATGAGCCTGGCCGTGCAGGCCGTGCTCGTCTCCCCCGACTTCCTGTTCCGCATCGAGAGGGACCCGCGCCCCGGCGGCGCCAGCCGGCCGATCGGCCCCCACGAGCTGGCCTCCCGCCTGTCGTATTTCCTCTGGGCCAGCATGCCCGACGACGAGCTGCGGCGCGCCGCGGACCAGGGCACGCTGCGCACGGGCGCGGCCCTCGCCGCGCAGGTCCGCCGCATGCTCAGGGACGAGAAGGCGGACGCGCTCGTCGAGGGCTTCGGTGGCCAGTGGCTGCAGTTCCGCGCCATCGAGTCGATCTCCCCCGACCGCGAGCGCTTCCCCGCCTTCGACAACCACCTGCGCCTGGCCATGAAGCGCGAGACGGAGCTGTTCTTCGCGTCCATCGTGCGCGAGGACCGCAGCGTGCTCGACCTGATCGACGCGCCCTACACCTTCCTGAACGAGCGCCTGGCGCGGCATTACGGCATCGGCGGGGTGAAGGGCCAGGAGTTCCGGAGGGTCTACCTCCCGGTGGCGGGCAACCGCGGCGGCGTCCTGACCCATGCCAGCGTGCTGACCGTCTCCTCCTACGCCAACCGCACGTCGCCGGTGCTGCGCGGCAAGTGGATTTTGGAGAACCTGCTCGCCGCGCCGCCGCCCGACCCGCCCGCCGGCACGCCGCGCCTGGACGAAGCGAAGATCGGCGCGGGCATGTCGCTCCGGCAGCAGATGGAGGCGCACCGCACGAACGCGACCTGCGCGGCCTGCCACCAGCGCATGGACCCGCTCGGCTTCGGCCTCGAGAACTACGACGCGATCGGCGCCTGGCGGACGAGCGACGGCGAGTTCCCCATCGACGCGTCCGGGAAGCTCCCCGACGGGCGGACCTTCGGCGACCCTCGCGAGATGAAGACGATCCTCAGGGGTGACCGCGACGCGTTCGCGGTCGCCATCACGGAGAAGATGCTGACCTACGCGCTCGGGCGCGGCCTCGAGCGCTACGACAAGCCGACGGTGAAGGCCATCGCGCGCCGGCTGGCGGAAAGGGAGTATCGTCTCTCGGCGCTGGTGGACGAGATCGTCAAGAGCAGGCCGTTCCAGATGCGGAGAGGAGATCGGAGCGAGTCATGAACCCGATCACGCGCAAACACCTGTCCCGGCGGACGGTCCTCGAGGGGATCGGCGCGGCCGTGGCGCTGCCGATGCTGGACGCCATGATACCGGCGCTCGCCCGGGCCAACCCCACGCGGCCCGTCCGCCTGGCCTTCACCTACATCCCGAACGGCGTGACGCTGGAGGACTGGACGCCGAAGGGCACGGGCGCCGGATTCGAGCTGTCGCGCATCCTGAAGCCGCTCGCCCCGTTCCAGGACGACCTGCTCGTCCTCAGCGGTCTGGCGGCCAGGAACGCCAACGCACTCGGCGACGGCCCGGGCGACCACGCGCGCGCGGGCGCCTGCTTCCTGACCGGCGTCCACCCGCGCAAGACCGCGGGCGCGGACATCCACAACGGCGTCTCCGTGGACCAGATCGCGGCGCAGGCCGTGGGCAGGGAGACGCGCCTGCCCTCGATCGAGCTGGGCTGCGAGGAGTCGCGCACCGTCGGCAACTGCGACTCGGGCTACAGCTGCGCCTACACCAACAGCATCTCCTGGCGCACGGCCACCACGCCCATGCCGCCGGAGACGAACCCGCGCTCGGCCTTCGAGCGCCTCTTCGGCATCGAGGACGTGGCGCTCTCGCCCGAGGAGCGCGCCCGGCGGGCGCAGCGCCGGAAGAGCATCCTGGACGTGGTGGGAGACCGCACGCGGGCGCTCGTCTCCTCTCTCGGCCCGTCCGACCGCCGCAAGATGGACGAGTATCTCTACGCCATCCGCGAGATCGAGCGCCAGCTCGAGCGGGCCGAGCGGGACGGGGTCGAGGTCCCGGAAGGCGTGGAGAAGCCGGCGGGGATTCCGGCCACCTTCGCGGAGTACGTGAAGCTGATGTTCGACATGCAGGTGGTGGCCTTCCAGGCCGACCTCACGCGCGTGGCCACCATGATGATCGGCCGCGAGGGCAGCCTGCAGACCTATCCCGAGATCGACGTGCCCGACTCGCACCACCCGCTCACCCACCATCGCGGGCAGCCGGACTTCGTGGAAAAGGTCACGAAGATCAACACGTACCACGCGGAGCTGTTCGCCCACTTCATCGGAAGGCTCGCGGCGACGGCGGACGTGGACGGCACGCTGCTCGACAACACCCTGGTCGTGTACGGCAGCGCGATCGCCGACGGCGACAAGCACACGCACGAGGACCTGCCCGTCCTGCTCGTGGGCCGCGGCGCCGGGCGCGTGAAGCCCGGCCGCCACCTCGTCTACCCGCGCGACACGCCGCTCACGAACCTGTACCTGACGCTTCTGGACGGCATGGGCGTGCGTCCGGAATCGATCGGCGACAGCACCGGCAAGCTCGAGCATCTCGCCGGGATATGAGGGCGCTCTCCGGCGCCCTGCTCGCGGCCCTGGCCGTCTCTCCTGCCCTGCGCGCCACGGACGACTACACGCTGGGCCCGGACTCGAACCGCCAGGCCGGCGTCCCGCCGGGCCGCGTCGAGGGGCCTTTCGTCTGGAAGAGCCCGGCGATCTTCCCGGGCACGCTCCGCCAGTACTGGATCTACGCCCCCGCGCAATACGACGCGGCCCGGCCGGCGGCGGTGATGGTCTTCCAGGACGGCCACAAGTACGTCAACGTCGAGCAGGAGTACCGGGTGCCGATCGTCTTCGACAACCTCATCCACAAGGGCGAGATGCCGGCCACGATCGGGATCTTCGTCAACCCCGGCCAGCGCGGCGAGTCGCTGCC
>DATKEG010000060.1:0-31121 GCA_035544515.1 Vicinamibacteria bacterium
TAGTCGTCCACCACCGACGACACATCCAGCACCTGGTGATCGGCCTTCATGAGACCCGGCCGCTCCCCGCCGCGCGCACCGACCCGCACCAGTCTCACTCTCGCCTCCTCGGAACGCGGTGAAACTAAGCCGGGCGCGCCCTGCTCGTCAACCCGCCAGGCCGATGGCGACCCACTTCGCCAGCGGGCCCATGCCCTCGGGGAACCCCGGCGGCGGAACGTCGTAGTGGGTGCCCAGTCGCCCAGGATGGTCACGCTTCACGCCCGCGCTACTCGTACCGCAGCGACTCCACGGGATCGAGTCGTGAGGCGCGCAGGGCCGGCACCAGCCCGCTGAGCGTCCCCACCACGACCAGGATGCCCGTGGCCACGAGCAGCGTGGCGGGCGAGAGGGCGAGGCGGATGTCTCCCTTGCCGCTCGTGTCCTCGAAGAGCGGGCCCAGCAGCGGCATGGTGCCGGCGGCGGCCGCCACCAGCGGGGTGAGGAGCATGCCGACCACCCCCCCGACGAGCGTGAGCACCAGCGCCTCGGCCAGGAACTGGACGCGGATGTGGCGGCGGCGCGCGCCCAGCGCGCGGCGCAGGCCGATCTCGCGGATGCGCTCGTCCACCGACACCAGCATGATGTTCATCACGCCCACGCCGCCGATGCCCAGGGTGAGCGCGCCGACGAAGACGAGCAGCACCTGCAGGCCGATGGTGATGCCGTCGATGATGGGCCGGAACTCCTCGCGCCCGAACATCTGGATGGCCCGCTTGTCCGTGGGCGAGAAGCGCTGGCGCTTGCCGATGGCGGCGCGCACCTGGTCCATGGCCTGGGGCTCGAACTGGGGCGCCACCGCCGAGAAGACGAAGGTGGCGGCGTAGCGCGCGTCCCACAGGTCCGCGGCCGCGGTGTAGGGGATCCAGCACGATTCGTCGTCGCTCGTGAAGTAGTTGCTGAGCTGCAGCTTCCGGTCCATCACCCCGACCACGATGAAGCGCGCGCCCGCGATGAGCACCGTCTCCCCCACCGCCGGGCGGCCGCCGAAGAGCTTCTCGCGCAGGCGCCCGCCCAGGAACACGACCTTGCGGCGCTCCAGGAAGTCCTCGGGGCTGATCCAGCGCCCGTCCCCGGCCACCTCGTTGCGGATCTCGCCGTACTCCGGGTACACCCCGCGGATGGCGGTGTTGGCCAGGCGGTCGCCGTAGGCGATGGACAGCCAGCGCACGGTCTCCAGGCTGGACAGCTTCACCATGGTGGCCTCGGCCCGCACCGCCTCGAGGTCTTCCCTCTCGAAGCGGATCGGGCGGCCCGCCCGCTCCCCGCCGGCCTGCTCGCTGGTCTGGCCCGGCCAGGCCACCACCGCGCTCTTGCCGAAGGCTTCGAAGGCGCGGACCAGCACCGCGCGGAACCCGCTGCCGTACGCCATCAACACGGTGACGGCCACGATGCCCCACACGATGCCGAGCATGGTGAGCGCGCTGCGCGTGCGGTTGCGCTGGAGGGCGTCCCAGGCCTGCCGGAGGACCTCGCCCAGCATCAGCCCCCCACTTCCTGCCGGAGCGCCTCGATGGGGTCCACGGAGGCGGCGCGGCTGGCCGGATACAGCGCGGAGAGCAGGGCCACGGTGCCCAAAACCGCGAAGGACAGAAGCGCGGACGACCACGTGGGCAGGAGGCCGGCGAAGAACGCGGGCATGGGCAGGAGGTTCACGAGCGCGCAGAGACCGTAGGCCACGCCCAGGCCCAGCCCGCCGCTGATGCCGACCACGATCGCGGTCTCCACGAAGAACTGCCGCACGATCGACCGCCGGGTGGCGCCCACGGCCTTGCGCACGCCGATCTCGCGCGTGCGCTCGCGCACCGCCACCAGCATCACGTTCATGACGCCGATGCCGCCGATGAAGAGCGTGGCCAGGCCGACCGCGCCCAGGAAGTGCTTCATGCCGTCGGTCATGGTGCGGAAGGCCTTGGCCTCCTCCACCGTGTCCCAGATGCCGGCGGCCTCCTTGTCGAGCGGATCGAAGCCGTGGATGCGCGCCAGCGCCTGCCGCGTCTCCCGCTTGCAGCCCTCGTGGTGGGCGACCGAGCGCGGCACCACGAGCAGGCGGTCCACGGAGTTCGGGGTGGCCGGAGGGCGGTTCGGGAAGTCGCGCAGGATCGTGGCGAAGGGGATGAACACCTTCGCGATGTCGCGCCCGTCGTAGCTCGAGTCCTGCTCCTTGTGCCGCATGACCCCCACGACCGTGTACGGGAAGTCGCCCACCCGGATGGTCTCGCCCACGGCGGGGCGGCCGCCGAAGAGCTGCTTCTTCGCGTCGCTGCCCAGGAAGGCCACGCGCCGCGTGTGGGCCTCGTCGTCCCCGTTGAGGTAGCGGCCCTCCGCCACGGGGATGCTGCGCACCTCGCCGAAGGGCGGCAGCGATCCGGTGACGAGCAGCGCCCCGCTGTTGTGGGCGCTGCGCACGGCCGCGCCGCCGCGGCCCAGCTCCGGCAGCACGTACCGGCAGGAGGGCGACTGCTCCTGCACGGCCAGGTAGTCGCCCGCTTCCCATCGCACCTGCCGCCCCGCGCGCGTGCCGCCGGCCTGCAGGCTGGTGCGGCCGGCGAACACGATCATGATGTCCTTGCCGAACTGCTCGGCCACCCTGGCCTGCCCCACGCGCAAGCCTTCTCCCGCCGCCACCATCAGGGTGATGGAGACGATCCCCCAGGCGATGCCGAACATGGTGAGCGCCGTGCGCAGCTTGTGCGCGGAGAGCGTGCGCAGCGTGTCGCGGAGGAGGTCGCCGAAGGACATGCCTTACATCCGGAATGCGACGCCCTTCGCTCCGCGTCCTTCTTCGGCACTCGCGCGGCGGCGGATGAACCGCCGCCCACGCGCAAGGAAACGCTCCGCTGCGGGCGTCGAACCCGGGCGTAGCAGCCTCATTGCAGGACGACCTTGTCGCCCTCCTTGACGCCTTCGGCGGAGACGACCTCGGTCTTGACGCCGTTCGAGATACCGATCTGCGCGGCCACCTTGCGCCGGCCGTTCTCACCCTTGGGGTCCGGGACCTCCAGGAAGGTCTGGCGGTCCTTGTCGTAGACCACGGCGGCTTCCGGCACCAGGAGCACGTCCTTTTTCTCTTCCCGGATCAGCTCGGCGTTGGCGCTCATGTTGGCCTTGAGCTCGCCGGACGGGTTCTCGATGGAGACCTTGACCTCGAAGGTGGTGACGTTGTCCTTCTCCTCGCCCATGGGCGAGATCTTGGTGACCTTGCCTTCGAACTTCCGCTCCTTGAACGCCTCCACCGTGATGCGGGCCGGCTGGCCCGTCCACACCTTCCCGATGTCGGCCTCGTCCACCTTGCCGCGCACGTACACGCTGCTCGTGTCGCCCAGCATCATCACCAGGGTGGCCTGCGAGCCGAGCACGAGGATGGAGCTGACGGCGTCGCCCTCCTCCACGTCGCGCGAGAGCACGATGCCGTTCATCGGGCTCACGATCGTCGAGTTGCGCAGGTCGGTGACGGCGCGTTCGAGGGCGGCGCGCGCGCGCGCCACCTCCGCCCGGTTCACCGACACGTTGCCCGCCGCCGCCCGCTGCTTGTTCAGCCCGAGCTGGTAGTCCTTCTCCGCGTCGTCGCGCAGGGAGGGCGCGATGAGGCCCTGCTGGAAGAGGCTGTGAGCGCGCTCGGCCGCCGATTTCAGGAACGGCAGGTCGGTCCCTTGCGCCTCCACCTGCGAGCGCTCGAGGGAGGCTTGCGCGGAGAGCCGCATGGCCTCCAGCTCCCGCACCCGCGCCTGCAGCTCTTCCTTGTCGAGCTCGACGAGGATCTGGCCCTGCCGCACGGGGTCGCCGTAGTCGGCCAGGATGCGCTCGACGATCCCGCTGGCCTTGCTCTTCACCTCGACCTTGGTGAGGGGCTGGATCTTCCCCGTGGCCACCACGGAGCGCGCGATCTCGCCCTTCTCGACCGCGGCGAGCTTCGAGGGGTCCACCTCCGCCTTGGAGCGGGACGCGGAGACGAGCCCACCCACGATCAGGAGGACGAGGAAGGCCCCGGACGCGATGAAGATGCGGCGGCGGCGCTGGCGGCGATCATTACCGTTCATTCTGGTGGAGGCCCCTCCCGGCTCACTGGATGGAACGTGCGAGCCTCACCCAGGGTTCCCGCAATAGGCCGTCCCCCTAAGCCAAGGCTCATGTACGATGTCCGGAGGGGAGGCGACCATGGGATCGCGCGCCAAGACGATCAAGAAGGCCGGCCGGAGAGTCGCGGAGGCCGCTGGCGCGGCCGTTTCCGGCGCACGACGCCGGGTGCGCCGGGCCGTGGCGCGGCGCCGGCTGAAGAAGGCGGTGCGTCGAACGGGAGAGACGCTCAAGGTGGCGGGCAAGGCCGCGGCCGTCGCCGGCCTGGCCGCGGGCGCCCAGGCCGCGGCCCGCGAGATCCGGCGGCGGCGTGGCGGGGCGTAGTCGAACGGCGACGTTGACCACAACCAACGAGAGACGTCCCCGTCGAACCTAAGGGTTCGTCGACGCGGTCGAGGCCAGGGCGGGTGACGCCGCTTCGGCCGGGGCCCCCGCCCGCCAGGTCCGCCCCATCCACAGCGCCAGGCTCTCGACGCCGTAGCTGATGTAGGGCAGCACGATGAGCGTGAGGGCGGTCGAGCTGAGAAGGCCGCCCATCACCGTGCGCGCCAGCGGGTAGTAATACGCCCAGCCGCCCATGCCCGTCTTCCCCAGGGCCAGGGGCAGGAGCCCGAGCACGGTGGTGAGCGCGGTCATGAGGATGGGCCGCAGGCGGTCGCGGCCGGCCAGGAAGATCGCCTCCTCGCGCCCCTGGCCCTCACGCCGGTAGTGGTTGACGCGGTCGAGCAGCACGATGCCGTTGTTGACCACGATGCCCATGAGGATCAGCACGCCCATGTTCGCCATCAGGTTGAACGGCGTGCCCGTCACCGTGAGCAGCCAGGTGGCGCCCACCAGCGAGAAGGGGATGGAGAAGAGGATGGCGAAGGGCTGGGCCAGGGACTCGAAGAGCGAGGCCATCACGATGTAGACCAGGGCCAGGGCCAGGAGGTAGTTGAGCAGCATCTGCTTGCCCTCCTCCCCCTGCTCCTGGATGCGGTCGTTGAACGACCAGGTGATGCCCGGCGGCAGGCCCAGCGAGTCCATCATGGCCGCGATCTTCTCGCGCGTGGGGCCGAAGTTCTTGCCCTCGAAGGTGGCGCGCACCTGCGCGCGGATCTTGCGGTTCTCGCGCTCGATGGACTGCGCGCGCGGCACCACCTGGAAGTCGGCCACCTCGGAGAGCTGCACCGGCCTGCCCTCGCGGTTGGTGACCACGAGCTGCCGGAGGTCCTCGAGGTTCTCGCGGTCCTCCAGGGCGAGGGCCAGGTTGATCTCGACCTCGCGCTCCCCCGCGTTGAAGCGCGCCAGGCGCATGCCGCCCAGCGTGAACCCGAACATCTCGGCCATGTCGCCGGGGGCCAGGCCCAGCCGCCGCGCGCGCTCGCTGTCGAGCTTGGCCTGGATCTCGCGCCGCCCGCGCCGGGCGGAGGTGACGACGTCCTCGACGTCCTCGACCGCCTCCAGGCGCTGCGCCACCGTCTCGCTCCAGCGGTTCAAGCCCTCCACGTCGTTGCCGAACAGCCTGACCGAGAAATAGGTCGTGGACCCGCCCTCCTCGGAGTCGTTGTCGAAGAACACTCGGGTCCCGGGCACCGCGGGCATGGCCGCGCGCACCTTCTTCCGCAGCTCCTTGAGGAACGAGTCCGAGAGGTCCTCCTGGCTCAGGACGACGATGGTCATGGCCTGGTTCTCGCCGTAGAACGAGTAGAGGTCGCGGACGAGGAACTCCTCCTTGTGCGCCCACAGGAAGTCCTCGACCTGCCGCACCTTGCGTTCGGCCTCGGACTTGTACACGAAGTCGGCGAACTCGTACTGCAGGCGCAGCCGGCGGTTGACGCCGCCGGAGAAAGTGCTCGTCTCCACCAGCTTCAGCGGGAAGGGCAGGAAGCCCACGACCAGGCTGCCCACCACGATGGCGAAGGTCCAGCCCTTGTGCCGGAACGTCCAGCGCAGCGCCCGCACGTAACGGTCCTCGAGCCAGCGGATGGAGGGCGGCTCCACCGGCGAGCGCGAGGGCAGGAGCCAGGCCGCCATCAGCGGGATGAGCAGCAGCGAGACCACCAGGCTGGAGATGAGCGCCACCGAGATCGTGAACCCCGCCTCGCCGAGCATGATGGTGATGTTCGTCTTCTGGCCCACGATCAGGGGCAGGAAGACGATCACGCTGGTGAGGGTGGACGCCGTGATGGCCATGGCCACCTCGGAGCCGCCCCAGAGCGCGGCCTTCCTGGCGTCGGGCTCGTCGCGGTGCTTGCGGTCGATCGACTCCAGCACCACGATGGCATTGTCCACCAGCATCCCCACGCCGAGCATGAGGCCCATCATGGAGAGGACGTTCAGGCTGCGGCCCGCGAAGTACATGACGGCGGTGGTGGCGAGCAGGGAGAGGGGGATGGCCCCGGCCACGATCAGGGTGGAGTCCCAGCGCCGGAGGAAGAAGAAGAGGACGAGGATGGCCAGGCCCGCGCCCTGCAGCCCCGCGCTGGAGAGGCCCTCGATGCCGGCCCGGATCTCCCGCGCCTGGTCCTCCCACACGAACAGGTTCACGCCCTTGAGCAGGGGGTCGGACGCGATCTCTTCGCGGATGACCTTCTGCACCGCCTCCACCGTCTGCACGGTGTTGGCCGTCGACTCCTTGAACACGTCGAGGCCGACCGCCTTCTCCCGGTTGAGGCGGCGGCCGAAGTCGATGGGCGGCTCCTCGTAGCGCAGGTCGGCGATGTCGCCCAGGCGCAGGCCCTGGTCGTTGACCGCGAGCGTGCGCAGCTCGTCCAGGCTGCGCAGCGCGCCCAGCGCGCGCGCCGAGTAGCGCTTGCCGTCGTCGCTCACGGTGCCGAGCGCGAGCGTGGCGTTGGCCGAGGCCAGCCGCGGCACGAGCTGGCCGAGGTCCACCCGGTGCTCCTTGAGCTTGGCCAGGCGGAGGTCCACGAAGATCTCGCGGGGCAACACGCCCCCGAGGTCCACCCGCGCCACCCCGGGCACGCGGCGGATGCGGTTGGCGATGCGCGTCTCCAGCAGGTCGTAGTTCTGGGAGAGGTCCACGCCCGCGGCGGAGACGCGGGCCTGGATCACGGGGATGTCGTTGGTGTTGAACGAGAACACCTGGATGTCCTCGATGTCGGCGGGCAACGAGGCGCGGGCCTGGTCCAGCTTCTCGCGCACCAGCATCCGGATGACGTCGAGCTCCAGGCCCCACTGGAACTCCATGTAGACCTCGCAGGCGTCCGCGTTGGAGAAGGACCGCATCTTCTTGACGTCGGGCAGGGTGGCGAAGGCCTCCTCCAGCGGCCGCGCGATCGTCTTCTCGACCTGGGTGGGGTTGGAGTTCGGGTAGGGCACGCGCACGCCCACGAAGGGGATGTCCAGCGTGGGCAGGAACGCCAGGGGCAGGCGGGAGGCGCTGATGCCGCCCAGCACGATCAGCGACACGAGCAGCATGAACGCGGTGACCGGCCGGTGGACGGCGAGGCGCGGCAGGTTCATGGCTCGGCGGCCGAGAACGACGACGCCGCCGGGAGCGGCGTGGCCGGAAGCCCTGGCTTCTCCGCGTCACGGGCCGCCTCCCGGGCCTGCGCCGTCGTCCGTTCCGGCGCCCGATCGACCAGCATGTACACCACCGGGATCACCACCAGCGTCAGCAGCGTGGCCACGCTCAGCCCCCCGATGACGGTGATGGCCAGCGGCGCGCGCAGCTCGGCCCCCTCGCCCAGGCCCAGGGCCATGGGCAGCAGCCCCAGCACGGTGGTGCCGGTGGTCATCAGGATGGGCCGCAGCCGGCGTTCCCCCGCCTGGACGAGGGCGTCCCGGCGGCTCCATCCCTCCCGCCGGAGCTGGTTGACCGCGTCCACGAGCACGATGGCGTTGTTCACCACGATGCCGCCCAGCATCACGATCCCGATCATGACCACGATGTTGATGGGCTGGCGCGCCAGGAGCAGCGCGGCCACCACGCCGATCATGCCCAGGGGGACGGTGAACAGGATGACGAACGGGTGGAGGAGCGACTCGAACTGCGAGGCCATCACCAGGTACACGAGGAAGAGGGCGAGGCCGAGGGCCAGCAGCAGCGAGCGGAACGAGCGCTGGCGCTCCTCCTCCTGGCCGGACAGCGACGCGACCACGCTCGGCGGGTACTCCTGGTCGCGCAGGATGGCGCGGATGTCCTGGGCGGTCGCGCCCAGGCTGCGGCCGGCGGCCAGGTTCGCGCTCACCACCGCCGCCCGCCGCTGCCCGATCCGCCGGATCTCGCTCGGACCCAGCTCCCGCTCGATGCGCGCCACCGACGACAGGAAGACGGGCGCGCCCTCGCGGTAGTCCACGATCACGCGCTCGACCTCGTCCGCCCCCACCTCCTCGCCGCGGGCCGACCGCACCAGGATGTCGATCTCGCGGTCGCCCTCGTTGAACCGGGTCGCCACCTCGCCGCGGATCTTCTGGCGCACGGTGGCCGACACCTGCGCGAGGTCGAGGCCGAAGCGGGCCAGGGCGTCGCGGTCGAAGCGGACCTGCAGCTCGGGGTTGCCCAGCTCGGCCGACGAGCGCACGTCCACCAGGCCCGGCAGGGCGGAGAACTTGGCCCGCAGCTCGGACGCGACCCGGCGCAGGCCGTCGAGCTGGTCCCCGTAGACCTCCACCTCGATGGGCGTGCGGAACGAGAAGTACGAAGGCCGCTGGAATTTCACCCGGGCCTGGGGCAGGGCGGCCAGGGTCTCCCGGAGCCGGGCGATGGTGCCCTCCTCGTCGTCGCCGGACGCGGCGGCCTTCATGCGCACGTCGAACCGGCCGTAGTTCTCGCCTTCCATGCCCGTGGCGCTGAGCGCCAGGCCGGCCCCGCCGATCACCGCGGAGAACGACTCGACGTTGTCGTCCGACGAGAGCGCGGACTGCGCCCCCAGCAGCGCGCGGTCGGTGACGGCGAGCGGGGTGCCTTCCGGCAGCTCCACCTCGTAGCTGAACTCGCCTTGCGAGAAGCTCGGGATGAGGTCCAGGCCCAGGCGCGTGGCCCCGGCCAGCGACAAGGCGAACGCGCCCGTGGCCGCCACCAGCACCACGGTGGGATGGTCCAACGCCCAGCGCAGCGTCCGCGGATAGGCGCGAAGGGTCCGTGCCAGACCGGCGTCGAACGGCCGCGACAGCGGCGTGAGCATCGTCCGCATCCCCCGCCCCAGCCACGTCCACCCGATCCGCAGCCCGCGCACGGACGCCGCGGGTCCCGTCCGGAACACGGCCCTCCGCACGCTCTGTCCCCGCGTCTCGCCGAGGCGCGCTCCCCCCGCCTTCTCCGCGTCCTCCGCTCCCTCCGCGCCCTTTGCGGTTTTCCGTCTTCCGCGCGCCGCGATCATCGGTATCAGGGTCAGGGCCACGACCAGCGACGCCAGGAGCGAGAACGACACGGTGAGCGCCTGGTCCCGGAAGAGCTGCGCCGCGAACCCCTCCACGAAGACCACGGGCAGGAAGACGGCCACCGTGGTGAGCGTCGAGGCCACGACCGCCATCCCCACCTCGGAGGCGCCGGCGCCCGCCGCGGCCAGGGCCGCCTCCCCGCGCTCCCGCCGCCGGAAGATCGCCTCCAGCACCACGATCGCGTTGTCCACCAGCATGCCCACGCCGAGCGCCAGCCCGCCCAGCGACATGATGTTGAGGCTCACGCCCATGCGGTACATGAGGAAGAAGGTGGCGATGATCGAGACGGGGATGGAGATCCCGACGATGAAGGTGGCGAAGGCGTCCTTCAGGAACAGGTACAGGATGAGCATGGCCAGGAGGCCGCCCACGACGGCGTTCGCGAGCACCTCGTCGATGGCGCTCTCGATGAAGCGCGACTGGTCCACGCCCGCGCCCACCTGCACGCCGTCCGGCAACTCCTTCTTCAGCGCCTCGAGCCGGGCGCGCAGCGACTGCGCGACGCGCACGGTGTTGGCGTCGCCCTCCTTGTAGACGGCCAGCTCCACCGCTTCCTTGCCGGCGAAGCGGGTGATGACCTCGCGCTGCCGGTGGCCGCGCACCACGGTGGCCACGTCGCCCAGGCGCACGAGCCGGCCCTCGCGCTCGGCCACGATCGTTTTCAGGATGTCGTCGAGGTTGGTGAACTCGTTGTTCGCGCGCACGAGGTAGCGGGCCTCCTCCTCGTAGAGGCTGCCGCCGGCCTGGTTGACGTTCTCCTTCGCCAGCACCGCTTGCACGTCGGAAGGCTTGAGGCCGACCAGCGCCGCCTTGCCCTCGTCGACGCGCACCTGGATCTCCTCCTCCAGGCCTCCGCTGACCTTCACCGCCGCCACGCCGTCGAGGGACTCCAGGTCCTTCTTGATCAGCTCCTCGGCCACGTAGCGCAGCCGGTAGAGGTTCGACCCGTCGCTGAGGTAGAGCCGCAGGATGGGATCGGTGGAGGGGTCGAAGCGCAGGATGGCCGGCTTCTGCGTCTCCTTGGGCAGGACGACCAGGTCGACCTTCTGCCGCACGTCGAGCGAGGCCAGGGCCATGTCGCGGCCCCAGGCGAACTCCAGCGTCACCTGCGAGAGCCCGGGCCGCGAGCGCGAGCTGAGGCGGCGCACGCCGGCGAGGATGCCCACCGCTTCCTCGATGCGCCGGGTGACGAGGGACTCCACCTCGGCGGGAGCCGCGCCCGGGAAGCGCGTCTCCACCGTGAGCGACGGGTAGCTCAGGTCCGGCAGCAGGTTGATGGGCAGGCGCTGGAACGAGACGAGGCCGAAGAGCACCACGGCCACGGTGAACATCGACACCGTGACCGGCCGGCGGACGCTGAACTCGATGGAGCGCATGGCCAGCTAGGACGGGCGGGACGGCGTCACGACGCGCTGGCCTTGGGCGCGGGCGCCACGGTGATCGGCGCCTGGTCCTTGAGCCCGCCCTGGCCGGCGGTGATGACCTGCTCCCCGGCCTGGAGGCCGGCGCGGATCTCCAGGCGATCGCCCTCCTCGAGCCCCACGTCCACCACGCGCTTGCGGGCGACCTTGCCTTCCGCCACGAACACGTAGGTCTCCTGCAGCTCGCGGATGACCGCCGGCCGGGGCACGAGCACGGCGTTGGCGCGCGTCTCGCGCAGCACCTCCACGGTGACGAACGCGCCCGGCCGCACGCTGGCCGGCGGCCGCACCGCCTCCACCGTGACCTTGACCGTGCCCGACGCGGTGTCCACCACGGGGCTGATCTGCTGGATGCGGCCGGAGAAGCGCGTCTCCTCTCGCGCGCGCAGGGCCAGGCGGACGGACTGCCCCACGGCCAGGTCGAGCACCTCGCGCTCGGGCAGGAAGATGCGCGCGACGAGCGGGTCGAAGTCCGCGAGCGTGAACAGCTCGTCGCCGGGCTTCACCTGCTGCCCGGTCTGGACCTTCCGGATGGTGATGCGGCCGCCGAAGGGCGCGGCCACGGTCGTCTTGCGCAGCCGGTGCCGCGCGTCCGCCAGCTCGTGCGCGGCCAGGTCGCGCTCGAAGCGGAGCTTGTCCAGCTCCTGCGCGCTGATCAGGTTCGCTTTCGACAGCCCCTCGCCGCGCGTGAGCGCGATGCCGGAGTTCTGCAGCGCGATCTGCGCCTTCTGCACCGCCAGCGTGGCGTCGGCGGGGTCGATCTGCAGGAGCGTCTGCCCGCGCGCGACCGTGTCGCCTTCCTCGACCACGAGGCGGAGGATCTTGCCTTCGGTCTCGGCCACCACCTTCACCTCGGCCTCGGCCACGAGGTTGGCGGTGGCGGCGGTATAGGCTGAGATCGATCCCCTCTCCGCCGCCTGGACGGCCACGGACGCCGGCTCCTTCTCCTTCTTCCCGTCCTTCTTGTCCGCGGGCGAGGGCGAGGACGACGCCTCGACGCCGGACGGTCCCAGGGTTCCCCGCGCCTTCAGTCCGGCCGCGACCAGGGCTCCCACCACGGCCACCCCTATGGCCACCCGGAGGAGCCACCGGCGGCGGCGCGAGGGCAGAGTCTCAGCGTTCATTCGTAGCTCCCGTCGAAGTTCGTACGCCGGATCACTATCACCCAGAACGAACGGCGCCCGGCCGCGGTTCCACAGACTGGACACCCCATCCCGCCCAAAAGTTCCCGTTCAGTTTCTTGAACACTGGCGAATGGCCGAGTGCCTACGGCGCGCACCGCGGCTGAGGAGAGACCCGCCCTTAGCGGTCGCGGCAAGGACGCCGGCGCGCTCTACTCGATGGTCGAATAGATGCTCTACCCCGGTCAGCGGGCGTCTTGCTCATCGCTCGTCCGGCTTGAAATGGCGGTCCGGCGGCCCTACCATCGCCGGCATGCGAAACCGTGCCGCCATCGTGCTGACCGCCCTGGGCGTGGCCAGGGCCGGGGCCGGCTGCAAGAGTCCCTTCGGCGGGCCGTCCAGGGAAGAGGTCACGGCCGAGCTGCGCAGGGAGGCCGAGGTCTTCAAGCAGAAGGGCGAGCAGAGCGATCCCGTGCTGCGCCTCAAGAGCACGTGGAACATCGAGGGCGTGGACGTGGTGGAGCAGGAGGGCGACGGCAACCGGCCCTACAAGGGCTCCATCCGCTTCAGGATCATCACCACGATGAGGGATCCCGACGGCACCGAGACGAACGACCGGCTGGACAAGAAGTTCGACTACGTCTACGACGTCAAGGAGAAGCGCTGGCTGATCCTGTACTCGGCGACGCCGGCGCGGCCCGCGGCTCCCGCCCGGCCCGCCGGCCGCTGAGCGCCGGCCCCGGGGAGGGTCAGCGCGGACGGCAGAGAGAGCCGAGCGCGAACTCCCGGAAGAAGGCCACGGCCTGCGGGTCGCGCCGGGTCGCGCTCACGACGTGCGTGCCGGTGGCGCCTCCGCCGCACGCGTAGTAGCCGGCCGCTCCGCCGCCGATGGCCACCCCGCCCACGGCCATCCCGCCCACCGCGACGGAGCCGAAGGAGAGCCCTCCGAACGCGAGCATCAGGCCCAGGGTCAGGCCGCCGAAGCTGAAGAGGCCCGCGGTGAGGCCGCCGACGGCGACCAGGCCCCGGGCGAGGCCGCCCACCGCCACGATCCCGGTGGCGAAGTCGCCGATCGCGACCACACCCCTGGCGTGCCCGCGGATCTCGCCGCGGGAGAGGTCCGGCCCGACGGCGACGGCCAGCAGCGGGAAATCGCCGAGGGCGGCCCGGGACCGGTAGCGCACCCCGTAGCGGCGGCCGCGCATCTCGCCGACCGTGCGCTCCAGCTCCGCGATGCGCTTCTCGAGCTGTGCCGGGTCTCGCATGGCGGCCTCCTTGCGCCCGATTCTACGCCCCGGCGGACGGGTAGACGCGGACCGATTCCCACCGCCGCAGCCGCACCTCGCCGGCGGGCGCGCCGCGCGCCTTGCCGACGTCGGCCACCCGGCACACGTGCACCTCCACCTTGCCCCGGCTGCCTCGCGCCTTCGAGTGCCAGGCGGCCAGGGCGGCGCAGCGCTCCAGCACGTCGCGGGGCAGCTCGGCCAGGCGCTCCGGGTTGCGCACCACCACGTGGCTCCCGGGCGGGCCCGCCACGTGCAGCCAGAAGTCCTGCGGCTCGGCCACGCGAAACGTCAGCGCGTCGTTGTCGGCGTCGCCCTTGCCCACGAGCACCTCGAACCCGCCGACGCTGAACGTCCGATGACCGCGGCCCTTGCTCGCCATCGCCTCCCGGACCGCATGCTACAGTGCCGCTCCCGGCCCGGGAAGACACGCCCATGGACGAATTCGACCTCGACCCCGACGAGCTGCGCCGGCTGGGCGCCCTGGCCGCGGACGCCGTGGCCGCGCACCGTGCGGAGCTTTCGCGCCACCCCGTCTTCGGCAAGGTGGGCGACGCGGCCGCCCTCTTCGACGAGCCCCTGCCCGAGGACGGCCAGCCGATCGAGGACATCCTCGCCTTCGTGCGACAGCACGTGCTGCCGCGGCCGATGGGCAACTCGCACCCGCGCTTCTTCGGCTTCATCAACGCCACCGCCGACCCGGTGGGCGCCGTCGCCGACTACCTGGCCTCGGCCATGAACCCCAACTGCTGGGGCGGCGACCACGCGGCCGTGCACGTCGAGCACCGGGTGATCCGCTGGCTGTCCGAGATCCTGGGGCTGCCCGCGACGACGGAGGGGATCCTGGCCTCCGGCGGATCCATGGCGAACTTCATCGCGCTCGCCACCGCGCGCCGGGCCATGACGCCGGGCAACGTCCGCGAGGACGGCGTGGGCGGCGACGGCGGTCCGCGGATGGTCGTCTACGCGTCGGAGCAGGTGCACGCGTGCGTGGACAAGGCCGTGGACCTGCTCGGCCTCGGGACGCGGCACCTCCGGAAGGTGCCGGTGGACGACGCCTTCCGGCTGCGCGTGGACCTCCTTGCCGAGGCGATCGCCGCCGACCGGCGCGCCGGGATGCGGCCCGCGGTGGTGGTGGGGACCGCCGGCACCGTCAACACCGGCGCCATCGACCCGCTGGAGGAGCTGGCGGACCTGTGCGCGCGGGAAGGCCTCTGGCTCCACGTGGACGGCGCCTACGGCGCGCTGGCCGTGACCTCGCCGCGGCTGAAGCCCCTGTTCGCCGGCCTCGACCGCGCGCGGTCCGTGGCGGCCGACCCGCACAAGTGGCTCTACGTCCCCTACGAAGCGGGCGCGGCGCTCGTCCGCGAGCCGGGCCGGATGTCGGACGCCTTCCGCCGCTTTCCCGAGTACCTCGCCTCCGATCCGGAGAGCCCGTTCCCCGGCCCCGCCTGGTTCGCCGAGCGCGGTCCCGAGCTGTCGCGCGGGTTCAAGGCCCTCAAGGTCTGGATGGGACTGAAGCGCCACGGACGGCGCGGCTACGCGGCGTCGATCGAGCGCGACGTGGCCCTGGCCCGTTTCCTCTCGGACGAGGTGGACCGGCGCCGGGAGTTCGAGCGGCTCGCGCCCACGGTGCTCTCGATCGCCAACTTCCGCTTCCGGCCCCCGGACATCCCCATGCCCGACGAGGCGCTCGACGCGTTGAACCGCCGCATCGTGAACCGGCTGGTCGGCGAGGGCGGCTTCTTCCTCGCGCCCACCCTCCTGCGCGGGCGCGCGTCGCTGCGCGTGTCCATCACCAATTTCCGCACGACGGAGGACGACCTGACGTTCCTGCTCGACGAGGCCGCGCGCGTCGGCCGCGAGCTGTTGCGCTAGCGCGTCGTCCGCCGGCGGCCGAGCTGGCCGCGCAGCCGCCGCACCTCGGCCACGAGGCGGGGCACGTCGCTCGCGTACCACTCGTTGACGGGCGGGACCAGCTCCCAGGACGAGGCGGTGTGCGGCGGCTGGCACTGCTCGGCCTTGGCCTCGAGCTGCGCCATCTCCAGCTCGGTGATCTCCCCCGTGCGGTCGAAGTCCACGTCGGGCAGGTCCTCGAGTCCCTCCACCGAGTGGCGCGTGGCGCGCTCGGTCTCGCCGCGCTTGGTCCACTCCGCGAGCGTGTAGGTCTCCTCCGTGTTGGGATCCGTCCCCGGACGGAACGAGCGCGGCAGCACCACCCCGCACATGGGGCACTTGGCCCGCACCGTGACCGGCTCCAGGTCGTCGGTGTCCCGCGTGCGCCAGGCCACGGTGACGTTCTCCTCGTGGCAGCTCTCGCAGGTCCAGCTGATGCTCACCTTCTCCATCATCGACTCCGCGCCGCGGCGAGTCCGGGACCGAGCCGGGCCAGGACGGCCGCGTACAGCTCGATGCCGTCCCACAGGTTCTGCAGCCGCAGGTTCTCGTCCGCGGCGTGCTGGTTGTTGTCGTGGTTCGCGATGGGCAGGCCGACGATGGGCGCGCCCGTGGCTTCGGCGAACCGGTGCATGGGCACGCTCCCGCCGAGCGTGGGCAACACGACGAGCCCGCCGCCCACCGCCTCGTCGATGACGCGCACGAGCGCGGCCGCCGCGGGGTCGTCGAGCGAGGTGCGCGCCGCCGGGTAGCCCTCCTCCCACTGGAGGTAGAGCAGGCGCGGCCCTTCCGCGCGGGTCTCCGCCGACGGCGGGGCATGGACGATCCGGTAACCGCGCCGGCGCAGGTGCGCCTCGACCTTCGCGCGTACGGCGGCGGGCGTCTGGTCCGGCACCAGGCGGAAATCGAGGGAGGCCTGGGCCCGGGTGGGGATCGCGTTGGCCGCCTGCTCGCCCACGCCGCCCGCGCGCAGGCCGCGCACGTTGATGGCGGGCTCCAGGACGCCCTCGGCCAGGCTCTTCCCGTCGGGGGATTCGGACAGCGACAGCGCGGCCGCGAGCTGCCGCTCCACGGGCGGCGCCGCCGCCACGGCACGCCGCTCGCTCTCGGTCGGCGGCCGTACGTCGTCGTAATAGCCGTCCACGAGGACACGGCCGGTCTCGTCGCGGAGCGAGGCCACTGCGTGCGCGATGGTGAGCGCCGGGTTGGGCGCCCAGTTGCCGTAATGCCCGCTGTGGAGGGCTCGCGCCGGGCCGTAGGCGGTCATCTCGAGCCCCGTCACGCCCCGCACCCCGAAGAAGACCTGCGCGCGGCGCGTCTGATGGACGGGCCCGTCGCAGAGGAGCCAGAGGTCGGCGGCCAGCGTGGAGGCATGGGCGCGCAGCATCGCCTCGAGGTGCGGCGAGCCCGCCTCCTCCTCGCCCTCCAGGAAGAGCTTGAGGTTCACGGTGAGCGGGAGGCCACCGGCCCGCAGGGCGTCGACCGCGGCGAGCACGGCGACGATGGGCGCCTTGTCGTCGGACGCCGAGCGCGCGTAGAGCCGCCACTCGGGCCCCGCCTGGCCGGGCGCGGAGGGCAGCGGTACCTCGCGGCCGTTCGCTTCGAGCGGACCGTCGCGCAGCACGGGCGTCCAGGGCGGCGTCGTCCACTGCGCGGGGTCCACCGGCTGCCCGTCGTAATGCGCATAGATGAGGACGGTGGGCGCGCCCTCTCGCGCGGCGAGCTCGCCGTAGACCGCGGGAGCGCCGCCTGCGACCTCCAGCAGGCGGGCGCGCAGGCCCCGGGCGCGCAGCAGCCCGAGGATGTGGTCGGCGTTGCGGCGGATGTCGTCCGGCTTCTGTGCCACGTTGGGCAGGGCGAGGAGGTCCGCGAGCTCGCGCAGGATGCGCGGCTCCTGGGCCTCGCGCCAGGCCCGGACCTTCGCGCGCACCGCCGCGGCCTCGGGCGCGGCGGGCGGTGCGGCGCCGAGCAGCGGGGCCGCGAGCCAAGCGCAGGCCACGGTCGCCGGCAGGCGCGCAGTCACGGGGACCTCCTCACGTCATCGTATTCCAAGAATGCGGCGCGTTACTTCCGCGCCATGCGCGGCGGGGGCGCGGCGGGGGCGGCGGGCGCGAGGAGCTGGAGCTGGCGCGCGAACAAGTGCCCTCCGTGGTTGTCCGAGGAGACGTAGGCCGGCACCGAGGAGGACTCGAGCGGCTGTCGGAGCGACTGGACCGTCGCCTCGGAGGCCCCGCCGCCCTGGCAGGCTACCGACGCGACGGCGAACAGCAAGGCCGGAAAAAACCGCACAATGCGCCGAGTCATCGCACCCCCGGGTCAAGGCCAGAGCGCACGAGGGTGTGTGCTGCAAGCGGCATGCCCGGGACGCGCCGTCCAAACCCGGGGGGACCGGCCGGCATCTCATCGTTACGATGAGTCGTTCGGTCGCGTGCCTGGAGGCGTCGTTCGATCGAGGAGGAAGCATCCCGGAGGCCACACCCGCAGACAGGCGCCGCGAGGAAGAACCGCTCATCCGGCGGGCCCGGGACGGCGACATGGCCGCCTTCGAGCAGCTCTATCGGGACCACGTCGGCCGCGTGTTCGCCCTGTGCCTTCGTCTGGCCGGGGACGCCTCGTTGGCCGAGGACCTGGCCCAGGAGGCCTTCGTGCGGGCATGGCGGAAGCTGGGGACGTTCCGGGGGGAGAGCGCCTTCTCGTCGTGGCTCTACGCGCTGACGGTGAACACGGCGCTCTCGGAGCGGCGCGCGCGCCGCCGGCGCACCGCGCGGGTGGTGACGACGGACGACCTGTCCGCGTTCGACCGTCCGGGACGCGCCGCGCGGCCCGACCACGGGTTCGACCTCGAGCGCGCGCTGGCCACCCTGCCCCCGGGCGCGCGCGCCGTGCTCGTGCTGCACGACGTCGAGGGTTACAAGCACAAGGAGATCGCGGACATGACGGGGATCGCGGCCGGGACGTCGAAGGCGCAACTGCACCGGGCGCGCCGGCTGCTGAGGGAGGCGCTCGCGCGATGACCTGCGAAGCGGTGAGGGAACGGCTGGACGACTACCTCGACGGCGAGCTCGGGGAGGCCGAGTTCCAGGACATCGAGCTGCACCTGGCCTCCTGCGCGGCCTGCCGCGAGGAAGAGCGTGGACGGCGCGCGGTGGTGGCGCTGGCCGCGGCCTTGCCCCGCCGGCGGGAGCCGCCGCGGGACCTCTGGCCGGCGATCGCGGGCGAGATCGCGTCCCCTCGGCGCTTCGCGGCGCTGTCCTTCGTGGACGCCCGGCCGGCGGCGCGCTGGACGGCCGGCCTGGCCGCGGCCGCGGCGGTCGTGCTCGCGGTCTGGGTGGCGTCCCGGGAGGCCGGGCCGGGCCTCGAGACGGCCGGCCCCGCGCCGCGGGGCGTGGCGCGGCCGGCCGCGGCCGGCGGTGACCTCGACGCGTTCGCGGAGGCCGAGCGCGAGTACCAGCGCGCGACGGGGGAGCTGATGGCGCTGCTGGACGCGCGCCGCGCCGCGCTCTCCCCGGGCACCTCGGCGGCCATCGACGAGAACCTGGCGGTGATCGACCGGGCCCTGGCGGAGATCCGGGCGGCACGCGAGCACGACCCGGCGAGCGCCCGCCTGGGCCGACTGCTGGTCACCACGCACCAGAAGAAGATCGCGACCTTGCGCCGCGTGCTCAAGCTCACGACCTGAGGAACAAGATCATGATGACGAGGACGACGATCGCGCTCGTGCTGGCGGCGATGCCCGCCGCGGGCGCGGCCCAGGATCGGATCAACCGGACCCGCCCCGCCGACGTGGACGGCACCGTCCACATCGACAGCCCCGCCGGCTCCATCCGGGTGATCGGCTGGGACCGCGCCGAGGTGGCGGTATCGGGCACGCTGGGCCACGGCGCCTACGGCCTGGACCTCTCCGGCGACAAGCGGCGGACCACGGTCGAGGTGGAGAGCGAAGGCAACCCGCACGGCATCCATTCCGACCTCGAGGTGCGCGTCCCCGCGGGCAGCGACGTGGTCATCGAGTCGTACGGGGCGTCCATCAGCGTCTCCGAGGTGAAGGGCACCGTGACCGCGGAGACGGTCAACGGCGACATCCGGGTGGGCGAGGCTCCGCGCGAGGTGCGGGCGGAGAGCGTCAACGGCGGCGTGACGGTGTCCGCCCGCGGAGGCCGCGTGCAGGCCGAGTCCGTGAACGGCGCGGTCACCGTGCGCGGCGCGGGCGGCGAGATCGGCGCGTCCACCGTGAACGGGCCGCTGAGCGTGACCGGCGGCACGTTCGCCCGCGCGCGGCTGGAGACGGTCAACGGCCGCGTCCTGTTCGAGGCGGGCCTGGCCCGGGGCGCGTCCCTCGAGGTGGAGACCGTCAACGGCGCGGTCGAGCTGGCGCTTCCGGCGGGAACGGCCGCCGACTTCGCCGTCACCACCTTCAGCGGCGACATCCGGAACGAGCTGGGCCCGCCGGCGCGGCGCGCGAGCCGGCACACCACGGAGAAGGAGCTGACCTTCTCCACGGGCGGCGGCGGGGCGAGCGTGAGGGTGGAGACCTTGAGCGGCGGCATCGTCCTGCGCCGCCACCAGTGATGGAGGGGAGCACATGAGAGAACACGACAACGCGCCGCGGACGGTGCTGGGCCTGATCGCCATGGCACCGCTGGCCATGGGGTTGCTGCCGCTGGCCGCGGCGGGCGCGGAGAACTTCCGCTGGCAGGGCCGCCTGGCGGCGGGGCAGACGGTCGAGGTCAAGGGCGTGAACGGGCGCATCGAAGCCCGCGCGGGCGGCGGCGACGGCGTGGAGGTGACGGCGGTCAAGCGCGCGCGCCGGAGCGACCCCGACACCGTGGACGTGCGCGTGGTCGAGCACGGCGGCGGCGTCACGATCTGCGCCCTCTACCCCACCCCCGACGGCCGGCGGCCCAACGAGTGCGCGCCCGGAACGGGCGGACGCATGAACACGCGCGACAACGACGTGAGCGTGGACTTCGTGGTGCACGTGCCCGCCGGCGTCCACTTCGTCGGCCGCACGGTCAACGGCGAGGTGGCGGCCCGCGGCCTGCCCGCGGACGCCGAGGCGCACACCGTCAACGGCCAGGTCGTGGTGGAAGCGGCCGGGCACGCGGTGGCGCGCACGGTCAACGGGTCCATACGCGCGCGCATGGGGAGGGCGGACTGGACGGGCGAGGCGGAGTTCGCCACCGTCAACGGCAGCATCACGGTGGAGCTGCCGGAGGGCGCCGCCGCGGAGGTCGAGGCGCGCACGGTCAACGGCGGCATCGAGACGGATTTTCCGCTCGAGGTCCACGGACGCGTGTCGCGGCGGCGGCTGAGCGGGACGATCGGCGGCGGCGGACGGAAGCTCAGCCTGGAGACGGTCAACGGCGCCATCCACCTGAAGAGGGCGGGCCCTTAGTCCGCGAGCAGGATCTCCGGCGCCGATTCGCGCGCTTCCTCCAGCAGGTTCGTGACCTTCCGCACGTAACCGCGGGTCTCCTTGTAGGGCGGGATGCCGCGGTGGCGGCGGACGGCGGTGGGACCCGCGTTGTAGCTGGCCAGGGCCAGCGGCACGTCGCCGTCGTGCCGGTCCAGCATCATGCTGAGGTACTTCGTGCCGGCGAGGATGTTCTCGCGCGGGTTGAAGGGGTCGGTCTTCACCTTCATCTTCACCTTCAGCTCGCGCAGGGTCACGGGCGTGAGCTGCATCAGGCCGCGGGCCCCCGCGGGCGAGACCGCGCGGGGATTGAAGTTCGACTCCGTCTGGATCACCGCCCGCACCAGGTCCGCGCTCACGTCGTAGAGCGCGGCCGCCTCGGCGATGAAGCGCTCGTAGGGTGAAGCCGGCTCCACCACCTTCATCACGGCCGCAATCGGCGCCAAGGACAGCTCGATGGCCGCCAGTGCGTCCGGCTGCTCGGGCGTATAGAGACGCCCGTGCGCGGCCAGCCCCAGGGCGCCCGCGAAAAGCCCGGCGAGGGCGCCCGCTCGGCGGCGGTCACGCCACCGACGGTCCGCCTGTAAGCGCGGCGCGCGCCGCCGATCGGCGCTTCGCCGGTCGCGCCCGCCACGAAACCGCGTGCTGACGACCGGCTCAAAGGGGGCGTTGCCACGTCCCATGAGCGCCTCCTTCCAGGTGGAGAGCATGCAAGCGCCGTGCACGCTTCGGTACGCCGGGGTCGGCTTCCCGCTTTTGCGCGCCGCGGGGCGGTCCTCGCAGTTCTGTACGCCGGCACTCCCAAACCGTTCCCTGGCCTGACCTTGCGTCGTGCGAAATGTCACCCCGCCGCCCCGTGTTGGCACGGAACTGGCAGTATGAGCGACTATCGCGGGACGTCCAGTCCGCGGTGGTTTTTTCATTCGACGTGTGCTTTTTCGAGGCGACGTTTCATTCGAAAGCGAGGGCTTCATGGCGGGTAGATTTTTCGAGCAGCTTCTCGACTCGAGCTGGCAGGGGAACCGGCGGGCCAAGCGCGGCTTGATCCTGCCGGTCTCGATCGCCATCCACACTGTCGTGCTTGTCGCGGTCGTGGTGCTTCCACTGATGAGCTGGGGTGAGCTGCCGGAGCCCGACCCGGGCGCCGTGCGCGCGTTCTTCGTCGAGTCCGCCCCCGTTGCCCCGCCTCCCCCTCCTCCTCCCCCGCCGCCGGCCGCCCCCAGGGCGGCGACCAGGCCGCGAGTGGAGCGGCCGAAGGTGAAGGTGGAGACGCTCACCGAGGCCCCGAGGTTCACGGCGCCCGTCGAGGTTCCGCCGAGGATCGACGATCCCGGAGTGGACATCGGCGGCAGCGACCTCGGCGTGGCCGGGGGTGAGCCGGGCGGCGTCGCGGGCGGAGTCGCGGGAGGCGTGCAGGGTGGCGTGATCGGAGGCGTCGTGGGCGGCGTGCTCGGAGGCGTCCCGGAGCCCGAGGCGACCCCTCCGCCTCCGCCCCCGACGCAGCCGCCGGCTCCGAAGGGTCCCGTGCGCGTGGGCGGCCAGATCAAGGAGCCGACCAAGGTGCGCAACGTCCCGCCGGCCTATCCCGACATCGCCAAGCAGGCGCGTGTACAGGGCGTCGTCGTGCTCGAGGCCGTCATCAGCCCCAGCGGGGAGGTCACGAACGTGCGCGTGATGCGCGGCGTACCCCTTCTCAACGACGCCGCCACCAACGCCGTGCGCCAGTGGCGCTACACGCCGACGATGCTCAACGGCCAGCCGGTGTCCTTGGTCATGACCGTCACGGTCAACTTCCGGCTGGACGACTAGGGCAGACGCGCTCGCGCCGCGCGGGGGCCACCGGCCCCCGCCGCGCCGGCCTCAGAACGCCAGTCCCGCGCGCACGTAGAAGGTGGTGTCGCCCTCACGCGAGAACCCCTGCGCGACGCCGACGGTGCCGGTGAACGGCAGCGCGTGCGCGAGGTAGACGTCGGCCCCCAGCGCGAAGCCCGCCGCCGTCTTCACGTCGCGCCAGCGCAATCGGTCGGTCCAGGCGTGGGCGGCGTCCGCGAACACCGCGGCGTGCAGGTGACGCACGAAGGCCGGCGCCGTGCCCGCGCCGCGCTGGGGATGGCCGAGGGGAAAGCGGTACTCGAGGTTCGCGTGGGCGAAGCGGCCGCCGCGGAACCGCCCGTCGTCGTAGCCGCGCAGCACCGCGTGGTTGGTGCGGAAGACGTCGAACAGGCCGCCGTCGGGGAAGCCGCCCACGGCGAACGAGCGCGCCGCGGCCTCTCCCCCGCCGAACGTGGCGCCGCCGCCCGCGGCCAGGGCGAGGGTGTCGGTCTCGCCGAACAGCCGCCGGTACGTGCGCACGTCCGCGACCAGCTTGCCGAGCGAGACCGCGCCGCCGAGCGTGGGGTCTTCCTTGAGGTAGGAGACCCGCAGCCGGGTGCCGTCGATCGGCGAGATCGAGTAGGGGTACAGCCGGGCGGTGGAGAGCGACCAGGCCGCTTCCAGCCCGCCGAGATCGAAGGCCTGGGCGCCGCGCCCGTTCTCCAGCGTCTCCCGCTCCCTCCGCCAGGCCAGGGACAGCGACTGCGACCAGCGCACGCGCCGGACCAGCGGGAACGCCGCGCGCAGCGTGACGGAGCGGTCGCGCACGATGGTCTCGGCCGCATCGCCGACCACGCGGTCGCGCGTGTCCTCCACGACGGCCGTGAGGGTGGGAAGGAAGCGGTCGTATTGGTAGTAGGCCTGGACGCCCGGGCCGACGCCGCCCGTGGTGGCGTGCGCGCCGAGGCCGTAGACGTGCCGCAGGAGCGGGTCGGCGCCCCCCGTGGCGGCGCCGATGCGCAGGCGGCCCGCGGAGCCGGTGACGTAGGGCGTCCAGAAGCGCGGGCGGAGGTGGGGCAGCGGCGCGTACGGGGTGTCGGTCGCGGGGGCCGGCGCGGGCGCGACGGGCGCGGGCGGATAGGGATCGTGGAAAGCCGGCGCGGGCTCGCCCTCGGCGGCGAGGTCCATCACGTGCACGTCGTAGCCGCGCGCGGTGTAGGAGGCGAAGGCCACGCGCCGCCCGTCGGGCGCGACGTCGGGCGCGAAAGCGCCGCCGAGCACGTTCGTCACGCGGCGCAATCGCCGGTCCGCCAGCCGCAGGGCGTAGAGGTTGGACACGCCGTCGCGGTCGGAGCGGAAGAGCACCTCGGCACCGTCCGGCGTGAACGCGGGCTCGACGTCCTTGGCGCGGTCGTGCGTCAGCTCCGCCAGCGCCCCCGTGTCGGGGTCGAGAGACACCAGGTCGAGCCAGCCTCCGGGCGCGAGGCGCGCCGCCACCACCCCGTCGCCCGACGGACTCCAGCGGGGATTGCTCCACTGGGTGCCGGGTGCCGAGCGGGTGAGGTCGCGCGGCTCTCCCCCGTCGAGGCCCATCACCGCCAGCTCGCTGCGGTCCGCCTCCTGCCGGACGAAGACGACGAGGCCGGAGCGCGACACGTCGGGCTCCCGGGCCCGCACGCCGCGGGTCAGACGCCGCCGGTGGCCGGTGGCCACCTCCGCCACGTGCAGGTCGAACCGGGTGGAGAAGCGCCGGTGGACGTCGGGCTCGTCGAACACGATGCGGCCGCCGTCCGGTGAAAAGCTCAGCGCGCTCCCGCCGTTGCGCCGCAGGAGAAACCGGTCGCCGCTGCCGTCGGGGCGGACGAGGTGGATGGCGCGGAAGCGCGTGAGGCTGCGGTTCGTATAGGCCACGAGGTCGCCGCGCGGGCTGAAGCGCGCGCCGTACTGCCGGACGCCGCGCGTGGTGAGCGGCCGCGAGGCGGTCAGGCCCGCCCGCCCCAGGCGCGCCGCCTCCCCCTCCAGCTCCGCCCCGACGTCCGCGCGCCACTCGCTCCAGCGCGTCGCGAAGCTCGCGCCCGTGACCTTGAGCGCGGTGAGGTCGTCCAGGAACGGGAACGGACGCTCGGCATGGACGCGCGAGAGGTCGGGCAGGGTCTCCGGGCCGAAGCGCTCCGTCAGGTAGCGGACGAACGACTCGCCGAACAGGTAGGGAGCCGCACCGCCGGGCCAGCGGTCGAGGCCGCCCACCGCCTCGTCCGCGCGCGGCAGCCCGCGCTCGAGCGCCTCCATGCGCAGCACCATGCGGACGTCGGGGTTGCGCCCGCGACCGAAGGCCGTGGCTTCCGTCTCCTCGAACGTGGCCAGTCCCTCGAGCATCCAGGTGGGCGTGGCGCCGTTGGGGAAGAGGAAGGGCGCGCGGCCGAGCGCCCGCCGGCCCAGGCGCAGCACGCCGCGCGCCTCCTCGAGATGGACGACGTGCGCCAGCTCGTGGGAGAGGACCAGGCGCAGCCAGCCGTCGTGGTTGCCGAAATCGTCGGCCCCGCGCGGGGCGACGGCGCGCACGTGCACGAGGGGATAGGGCAGCGGGCTGGCGAAGCCGTTGGGCTCGTCCTCCACGTCCGCGAGCACGACCTGCACCCTGCCGACCCGCAGGCCGTAACGCGCCTCGTGCGCCTCGAGCAGCTCCGTGGCCAGGGCCGCCGCTTCACGCGCCAGCGGCTCGAGGCCCTGGTGGTAATGGACGGTCACCCGCCCGGTGGAGACGCTGCGGAAGCGCAGGTCGGGCGGGAACGACGCGGCCGGGACGACGCGCGGCAGCGCGGCCAGGAGCAGGACGGCGGCAAATCCAGGATGGGGGACCGGGCGCCTCATGCCGCGCGCAGACCGTAACATGGATTGGCCGTGGCGAGGGGCGCTGGTACCATCCCGCCCGACCGGAGGAAACCCATGTCCCTGTCGCGCCGGCAATGGCTGGAGATCTCCGCCGCGGCCGCCTTCGCCCCCACGCTGCCGGCCGGGGCCGCGGCCCCGGCGCCCGAAGCCGAGGCGCCCGCGCCCATCGCCGCCCTGCGGCCGATGACGGAGGGCGTGTCGCCCATCACGACCGAGGAGCACCGGCAGCGGATCGCGCGCGCGCAGCGGCTCCTCGTGGAGAGCGCCCTCGACGCGCTGGTGCTGGCCTCGGGCTCCTCGCTCACCTACTTCACCGGCGCGCGGTGGGGCGAGAGCGAGCGCCTGTTCGCGGCCGTGCTCACGCGCGAGGGCGAGCCGGCCTGGGTCACGCCCGCCTTCGAGCGGACGCGCGCGCTCGAGCAGGTCCGCATCGGCACCGACGTCCGCGCCTGGGAAGAGGAGGACTCGCCCTACGCGCTGGTCGCCTCCATCCTCCGCGACCGCGGGGCCGCGTCCGGCCGTGTCGGCATCGAGGAGACCGTTCCCTTCGTCTTCGCGGACGGCATCGCCCAGGCGGCGCCGGCCGCGCGCCTGCAGAGCGGCACCGCGGTCACCGCCGGTTGCCGCGTCATCAAGGACGCGCACGAGCTGGCGCTGATGCGCCGGGCCAACCAGATCACGATGGCGGCGCACCGGGCCGTGTTCGCGTCGCTGAAGGAAGGCCTGACCCAGGCCGAGGCCTCGCGGCTGTCCGCGGAGGCGCACCGCCGGCTCGGCATCGCGGGAGGCGCGCTGGTGCTGTTCGGCCCGGACGCCGCCTTTCCCCACGGCACGACGAAGCCGCGCCCGCTCGCGAAGGGAGACGTCGTCCTCATCGACGGCGGCGGCCGACTGCACGGCTACGCCAGCGACATCACGCGCACGGCCGTGTTCGGCGCGCCGCCGACCGAGCGGCAGCGCACGGTCTGGAACGTGGTCCGCCGCGCGCAACAGGCCGCCTTCGAGGCCGCCCGGCCGGGCGTCGAGGCCCAGGCCCTGGACGCCGCCGCGCGCAAGGTGATCGAGGATGCGGGGTTCGGCCCCGGCTACCGGTACTTCACGCACCGGGTCGGCCACGGCATCGGCATGGACGGCCACGAGTGGACCTACCTCGTGCGCGGCAACCCCACGAAGCTGCGGCCGGGCATGTGCTTCAGCGACGAGCCGGGGATCTACGTCCCCGGCGAGCTGGGCGTGCGCCACGAGGACATCGTCTTCATCACCGAGACGGGCGCCGAGAACATGACGCCGTGGACGGGCCCGCCCGAGGAGCCGGCGGTGGTGTGAGCCCTCGCCTCAGCTCCTTCGGCCGTGGGTGCTTCCCCCCATCGCCAGCGCCACGCCACCCAGGATGGCCGCACCCGCGAGGACCAGACGAGGGCTGAGCCGTTCCCCGAGCAGGAGCACGCCACCCGTGGCCGCCAGCACCGGCACCGAGAGCTGCACGATCGCGGCGCGGGTCGCGGTGAGGCCGCGCAGCGCCGCGTACCAGAGGCTGTACCCGACGCCGGACGCCAGCGCGCCCGAGGCCACAGCCAGGAGCGCTCCTTCGCCGGTCACGCGCACGTGGCCCGCCGCCAGCAGGCTCGAGGCCAGCGTGAAGGGCACCGCCCGCGCGAAGTTCGACGCCGTCGCCGCCAGCGGATCGGACGTCCCGCGGCCACGCAACGAATACACGCCCCAGGCGACCCCCGCGGCGAACATCAGGGCGGCGCCGGTGGGATCGGGCGCGCCGAGGCCGGGGAGGACGAGAGCCACGAGCCCACCGAGCGCGACCGCGAGGCCGATCCATTCCAGCGCGCCCGGCCGCTCGCCGCGACGGAGCGCCCAGGCGAGCATCGTGGCCTGCACGGCGCCGAAGAGCAGCAGGGCGCCCACGCCCGCGCCGACGCGAACGTAGGCGAACGAGAAGGCGGCCGCATAGGCGAACAGCGCGGCCGCCGAGGGCCAGCTCCCCGCGGAGCCCGGCGCGCGCGCCGGGTCCGAGATGGCGCGGCACAGGACGAACAGCACGAGCGCGCCCGAGAGCAGCCGGATGGTGGTGAAGCTGGCCGCGTCGGCCAGCCGCGGCTGCAGCGCCATGCGGCACAGGATGGAGTTGGCGGCGAAGCCTGTGAGCGCCGCCACGGTGAGGACGGCCGTCCGCACCGAGGTCAGCGCGTGGGCGGGCCGGTCGTCACCGCGGCCGCCGGGACGAGCACGAGGAGGGCGAAACGCTTCACGGCGCCGTCACGCGGGCGAGACTAGGTCCGGGCCACGACGCCTGTCAACCGGCCGGCGTTCAATCCATTGCACGCGGCGGATGCGCCGGCGCATTCCCAGGCAACCTTGCGACCGCCGGAAGCGTCTCAACAGGATGACCCTCACGCTACGGGCCGTGGCCCTGGTCGTGTCTGTCGTCGGTGCGGCCTCGTCGCGGGCGGACGAGCCGGCCGCGGCCGCGCCCGAGTGGCCGCCGCGTCTGGCGGCCGTCCGCGTCTCCGTCGCGCCGAGCATCGACGGCCGCCTGGACGACCAGGCCTGGCAGACGCCCCCGCTGCCGCTCGGCGAGTGGATCACCTACAACCCGGCCTACGGCGAGAAGCTCGCCCAGAAGACCGAGGTCTGGGCCGCCTACGACGACAAGAACCTCTACTTCGCGTTCCGCTGCCGCGATCCCGAGCCGGACAAGGTGCGCGCGAACCTCAGCCGGCGCGACCAGCTCTTCAACGACGACTGGGTGGGGCTGAGCCTCGACTCGCTGTCGTCCGGCCAGAGCTCGTACGACATGTTCGTCAACGCGCGGGGCGTGCAGGGCGACATCCTCACCTCGAGCAGCGCCGGCGAGCAGCTCGCGCCGGACTGGGTGTGGGACAGCGCCGGCCGCACGACGCCGGAAGGTTACGACATCGAGATCCGGCTGCCGCTCAAGAGCATCCGCTTCAAGAGCGGGCGCGAGGTACCGATGGGGGTCATGTTCTGGCGCCGCGTGAGCCGCCTCGGCCAGTCCGCTTCCTGGCCCGACATCCAGCCGGGCAGGTCGTTCATCGAGCGACACGCCACCCTGGTGCTGCACGACCTGAAGGCGCCGCTCACGCTCGAGGTGATCCCCAGCGTCACCTATTCCAGCAACCAGCTCCGCGAGACGCCGGACCGCTTCGGGCCAAGGGACTCCGAGCCCGACGCCGGCCTCAGCCTGAAGTACGGCGTCACGTCCTCGGTCACGCTGGAAGGCACCGTCAATCCCGACTTCTCGCAGGTGGAGAGCGACGCGTTCCAGGTGGAGGTGAACCAGCGCTTTCCCCTGTTCTTCTCCGAGAAGCGCCCCTTCTTCATGGAAGGGATGGGCACCTTCGAGATGGCGGGAGCAGGCGGCGACGCGGTCATGCGCACGGCCGTCCACACCCGCCGCATCGTGGACCCGCTCTGGGGCGGCAAGCTGACGGGCCAGCTCGGCCGCGTCACGTTCGCGACGCTCTCGGCGTCCGACGAAGCGCCGGGCCGCCCGTTCGACGGCGAGGTCAACCCGCACCTCGGCCGCGACCAGGCCTTCCACATCGCGCGCGCTCTCTACGGGCTCGGGAAGAACCGCTACGTGGGCGCGATCCTCACGGACACCGAGTTCGCCAGCGGCCACAACCGCGTGGCCGGCGGCGACGTGTCGCTGCAGTTCGGCAACCACAAGACGAGCGCGACCGTCCTCGCTTCGCAGAGCCGAGCGGCGGACGGGACGAACTCGAGGAGCGGCCTGGGCGGCCAGGCCTCCTACGTCTACGAGACCAAGCGGTGGGTCTTCGTCAACCAGGCCGAGCACTACGATACCGACTTCCAGATGGACACGGCCTTCCTGAACCAGACCGGCGTCACCGCGAACTGGTCGTTCGCGGCCCTGAGCCTGTATCCGGACGCCAAGAAGCACCCGTGGCTCAAGCGCGTGGTGCCGTTCGTCTTCAGCCGCTTCGTGGACGACCAGGTCCAGGGCGGGACGCTCAAGTTCGTGCTGCCCGGGGTGCGGATGCACTTCACGCGGCAGGGCTTCTTCCGGGTGGACGGCGGCTGGGGCGAGGAGCCCTGGCGGCAGCGCCTGTTCCCCATCCGCTTCGTGCGCGTGATGGGCGGCGCGCAGTTCACGAAGTGGCTCAACGTGTTCGTCAACACGCACGTGGGCCGCTCTCTTCTCTACGACGACGAGGATCCGTTCTCCGGCAACGTGCGGAACTACAGTCTGGACGCCGGGTTCCAGCCCAGCTCCAGCTTCAACCAGTCGATCGGCTACAACCGCGCCGAGCTCGACCGGCTCGACGGGTCGAGCGTCTACCGCGTCAACGTGCTCAACACCCGCACCACCTACCAGTTCAACAAGCAGTTCTTCCTGCGCGGCATCGTGCAGTGGGACAGCTCGCGCAAGCGGGTGCTCACCGATCTCCTCGGCTCCTTCGAGCTTCTGCCGGGCACGGTCGCCTATCTCGGCTACGGCTCGCTGATCGAGGAACGGCAGTGGGACGGCACGCGGCTCCTGGAGGCGCCCGGCGACTACCTCACCACCCGCCGCGGGTTCTTCTTCAAGGCGTCGTACATCCACCGGTTCTGACGCGGACCGGAGCTAATCCCTGAGCGCCTGCACCGGATCGATGCGCGTCGCGCGGCGCGCGGGCAGGTAGCTGGCGGCGGCCGCCGCCGCGGCCAGCAGCAGCGGCGCCAGGGCGAACGTCGCCGGGTCGCGCGCGGCCACGCCGAAGAGCAACCCTTCGATGAGCCGCGCGAGCGCGAGCGCCGCGGCCAGGCCGACGGCCAGCCCTGCCAGCACGGGAGCCATCCCCTGCGCGAGCACGAGGGAGAGGATCTGCCGGCGCCGTGCCCCGAGCGCGAGGCGGATGCCCAGCTCGCGCGTGCGCTGGGCGGCCAGGCTGGCGGTGACGGCGTAGATGCCGCCGGCGGCCAGGAGGAGCGCGCCCAGCGCGAACGTCTCGAGCAGGAGGACGTTGAACCGCCGCGGCGCGACCGTCCCCGCCAGGGCGGCGTCCATGCTCTGGAGGGTGGTGGCGGCGACCTCCGCGTCCACCGCCTGCACCTCGTCGCGCACGGCGGGGGCGAGCACGGCCGGCTCGAGGCTCGTCCGCAGCACCCAGCTCGTGCTGTTCGCCAGCCACACCGCCACCGACTGCGGCGCCTGCGCATAGGGCACGTAGACGTCGAGCGACGGCGCGTCGTCCAGGCCGTAGTGCTTCACGTCGCCCACCACGCCCGCGACCCGCACCTGCCGCCGCCGGGGTTCGTCGTCGATCGTGAGGTGCGCCCCGATCGGGTCGCCGCCCGGCCAGTAGCGCTCGGCGAGGGTCCGGTTGACCACGGCGACCGGCTCGGCCGCCGCCCCGTCCGCGGGCGTGAAGGCGCGGCCGCGCAGGACCGGGATCTCCATGGCCGCGAAGTACGTTTCGCTCACGGCCCGGTAGTTGGCGAGCGGCACGTTCTCGGGCGGGGGCGGCGGCTGGCCCAGGACGGTGAAGTTGATCGTCGCGCGCCACGGCGTGAGCGGCGCCACCGACGCGGCACCGACCGCCCGCACGCCGGGCAAGGCCTGCAGGCGCGGCGCGAGGCGGTCGTGGAAGGCGGCGAGCGACGCGCGCTCGGCATAGCGGCCCTTGGGCAGCGAGACCCGCAGCGTCAGCAGCCGGTCCGTCCGGTAGCCGGGATCCACCGCCTGCAGGCGGAGGAAGCTCCTGACCAGGAGGCCGGCACCGGTGAGCAGCACGACCGACACCGC